>PAOK01000044.1 GCA_002708015.1 Methanobacteriota archaeon | reverse complement strand
CCCATATGCATGTGTCCAGATGGATAAGGAAACATTTCTAGGCAGTAGAATTTCGGCCGACTGCTATCAACCTCTGAATGAAAAACTTCTTTTTCGCTCCAAATTTTTTGCCATTTTTTTTCAATATCTTCGGGTTTATATTCGCTCACTACATCACCCCCCCGACATCCTATCGATTGAGACCTAGTTCTTCAAATCGGTGGGATTTACCTCACCTATCTTGAGGGAAGTCAGTACTTTCCAACAAGAAGATAGCCTCTCTTGTTAAACGATATCTGTATCTTAATCCAACTTTATCTCTTTCAATGAGGCCATATCCTTCTAAGGTTTTGAGATGATGACTAATCAACTGTTGACTACTTTCTAGTCTATCCGAGAGTTCTTTTTGACTCAAATTAACAATATCATTTCCTGTAGCGTCTAATAGGTTCAGAATTCTTCCTTGTAGTGAATTTGGATCAGGAGTAAGGAGAGGGACTGGAAGATTTTCTCCATCTAGTAATTGGTCTACAGTTGACGGATAATATCTCATCATCCTTCCATCTCTTCTTCTCCATAGCAATTCTTGATCTTCCAAGACTTTGAGATGGTGAGCAAGTTGTCCATTACTCATGTTCAAAGCTCCAAGAAGTGCACGGAAATGAACTCCTGGATTTGCAACTAGATATCCTACAACCCGCCCTCGTTGGAATTCTCCATCGTAATCCCTTCTTCTAACCATCCCAATTATGGCCAGCCCACCGTTTAATGCGGCAATACGAATCCATTCCGTATTCAGGATGAAAACTAAACAAAGAGATAGTAATGAAGTAGAAACAACAACTGCAGTAGATGGAATAATTAGTTCAACAATATTATTTGTAGATTCAGTTTCAACTTCTGATGTGACAACAACATCATTTTCAGGAGTCCATTGATCTATAACTTCACGAACAATAAATCCATTATTCCATTCTGAGCAATGTTCAGGAATATCTGAATTTCCATTAGTTATGCGATATCTACCTTGATCTCCAGTTACTGGACTCAAAGTAATATCCTCAGAACCAACAAGAACAGTTTCTTCTCCTGTAGGTGTAGTAATTATCCAACATCCTCCAGTGTCTGTTCTAACATGATTCCAAGTTCCTTCTAAGAGTGTATAGATTATCAACTCCTCTTTATTTTCGATCTGTATCTCTTCTTCGTTTACTTCAATTGTTTCTTCAGAAGATGAGTCTTCGTTATCTAGTACAGCGATATTGTGTGTGTATTCTATTTCCAATGAGGGATATGAACGAAGATTGAATTGAATAAAGTGAGTTCCTGCTATACTATCATCTTTCAAGAGAAACTCAATTGGTATATTTAGAATATTAATTGAATCCCCTGTTTTTAATGTTGAAAATGAGTCAAAAATTCCGCAAGCAGTTTTCGATGATGAACTAGCCGGATCATCATTTCTCATTACATTCACTCTGACCACACAATCGTCTTCCCACATTAGTATGAAATTTTCATCCCCAACGTTTGTAACTGAAAGATCAACTATTATCCCATTTTCAGTTTCTACTAGATTATCTATTGTCAAGTCAATATTGTCCGTTGATTGAAGATTAGCTCTGCATTGTTTTGCTGCCAATCCATCTTGAATTTCAAAGGGCAAGAATGAGGAAATTCTTTGATTTGGAATCTTAATTACGGCAACCATTTGACTTCCATGCCACCCACATCCTTCATCGTAGGACGCTAAAATACTAGTTTCATGGAGAGAAATTGTTGAAGATGGCTGTATTTTGATAGTTTCAATTTGTCCTAAACAATCACCATTATTCCATGCATCATCATGAATCAACGATCCCATTTCATTCACGATATATATCGAAGATGGGCAACTGATGTCATATTCAATAGTTTTAGCAATTGATCCATCATTCCGAATAGATATATCAAAATCCATTTCAGAACCAGTAGGTGCGATTCCATCTCTAAGAGATATTGAATTAACAATAACAGACAGTCCTGAAGTGTCTTCGAATGTTCCAATCATATGATCCCAAGTTTTGCTTACTGCATCTTCTTCGTAACCCATCATCCAAATTGATGAAGAGAGAACACTGCTTACATCGATTTCAGAAAGGGAATATGAAATCCATCCTAAATGATGACTTTCACCCGCTGGAATAGAAGCTCCATTTCCACATCCTAAGTTAGATACAGAAGTTGGTTGATTTGTTATTGACCATAGAACATCACATGATTCTAATCCAGTAATTGTGACATCCTCTAATCCTGAGTTGTATATCTTTGCTCCCATTATCAATACATCATTTGAGGTACTCGTGTCTGAATCCATAGAAAAGGGAGCAAAATCAGCTTCAAAGTATAGATTAGATGGCAGGTTCTGTGGATGTTTTAGATCAATTTCAATTTCTGAAGGGATAGTCTCAATTCCTCCAATTATACGAATAATGTAAACTCCCTCCGGAAGAATTTCATTACCGTCAGTCCAATCATAACTTATCTCTCCAACATCTAAAATTTCTGCTGAAGTTAGAGTTTCTCCTCGTTTTTGATTAGGACAAAGACGATGATCTTCTAGATCGTATACAATTTCACTATTTTGGTTAATGATTTGAAAAGTTGCCATACAACTAGGATTAATTTCAATGGTTTCATCATCTAAACCGGTATTTTTAATCGAAATTTGGAATGTCGAAGTCGTTCCAGCGAAATAGTGTATTCCATCGTGTGGTTCTAGTCCTTCAGTCTGAGTGATTACATCTTGTTGTGTTTCACCTTGAACACTGCCAATTAATGTAAAAATCAGGGTCAGGGCCAAAATAAGGGAATGCTGACGCTGGCCCATGTGATATCCTTATCATTCGTCATGTATCAACTGATTGGTACAGAGATATTGTATCATAAACGCATATATCCCTCTTCTATCTGAAAAGAACATGCTCAAACCGGGTGAATTCGATCGTTCTGTTCATGAAAGTGGAATTGAAATTTGGATTACACAAATGGGTGGATATATGAATATGAATACGGCCTTTATTGATAGAGAAAATGGAATTGTAGCGATAGTAGACCCTTTTGATTCCCGTCGTTGGGTTGAAGCCTTAGATGAAGAAGGCCTTCGTCCAACTCATCTTCTGTATACGCATACCCATCGTGATCATGCTGCTGGCTTCCCTCAAATGAAACGTTTAATCCCTGACTTGGAAGTATGGGGTCATGCTGAATGTAATCATCCTGGATTATTGGCTCATGTGGTCTTTAGAAAAGTAGAATTTACTAATTTCTGGGAACATCCTCCCCAAACAGAAGTAATTTGGAATCAAGGTAATATTTCTCTCACTGTTACTCATTCTCCAGGACATGCACCAGGTCATGTCACCCTTCATGGACATGGAGTGTATCATGCTGGCGATCTATTATTCACATATGCATGTGGAAGAGATGACTTGCCAGGTAGTGATCCATTAGCTTTGCTACATAGTTTATCATATGCAAAAGGTCAATTGGAGAAGTTGCCATTAGATTGGCGTTTAATTCCTGGCCATAGATATGATTGGATAGATGGATCAACACCTGATTGGGTTTCTATTTCCGCCTGTCTTGAGTATAATTATGCACTTAATTCTCCTAATTTAATTCAATTTGAATGAATTAAAGATCTTCTAAAGATGGAATTGAGGCTAGAGCTTCAGCAGCCTCTTGTTCTTGGTGAATTTGCCATTGAGGTTTTTCTACCCAACCTAATTCTTTTGCCTTTTCAAAATCTCCTTGCTGTGCATAATATTCTGCCCATGCTGATCTTCTATCATCTTCTTCGCTAAACGCCTCTTCTTGAGCCTGCAATCTTTTCTGTTCACCAACATATCTTCGCTTAGCGGCCTGTCGTGAAATCATTGCCATGAGGATTGCAGCTAGTAAAAGAGCAACAACTCCCACAATACCTAATGTTGCGATTTGAATAAAGTTAGTTCCTTCTTGTTGAGATTCTTCATCAAATACTTCTGTAATCGCACATGTTGCCCCGAATTCAAATTGTTCTGGATCAAATGGACATGAATCACTTAGATCTGAAGTCCCATCTCCATCAGAATCTAGACATCCAAGCCTATCTTTCCAAGAGGTTCCTGGTTGAGATTTACAATCATCTGCTTCGAATGCATCCTTAGTAGTATTATCTCCATATCCATCTTTGTCGATATCGATAAATTGAGACGGAACTGTCGGGAATGCATCGGGATTAGTTCCTGATTGATTATCTCCATATCC
This sequence comes from Methanobacteriota archaeon, assembly GCA_002708015.1. Lineage (GTDB taxonomy): Archaea > Thermoplasmatota > Poseidoniia > Poseidoniales > Thalassarchaeaceae > MGIIb-N2. The sequence continues at coordinate 13,238 of PAOK01000044.1, read as the reverse complement.
ATCTCCATCAATATCACTCCATTGAGATGAATCATTAGGAAAAGCATCTCCGTATTGTTCTCGATGAAGAACCTGAATTGATGTATTTCCGTGTGTGTTATTAACGGTTGCAGTGATATTTGTATATCCATAATTATCACCCACACCATCTAAATCATTATCCTCCCATTGAAGATTATCATTTGGGAAGGAATCAATACTATCTGCAAATCCGTCTCCATCAGCATCTGGGCATCCGAGAATTCCATTTTCGGTTGATGTGCCGGGGAAGTTTGGACAATCGTCCATATTCGGCCCTATCTGATCAGGATATCCATCGTTATCGATATCTGTCCAAGCAAACCCGTCATCTGGAAAAGGATCTTCAATATCTGCAGTTCCATCATTATCAGAATCAGGACAACCTCGAACATTTGGATCGGTTAAGGTACCATACTCTAGAGGGCAAATATCTGCATCGGTTCCATCTAGATTATCGCCATATCCGTCCGAATCAGTATCTCTCCACTGAGTAGGATCGGATGGGTACCAATCTCCATTATCTCCACTAGGCACATCACCATAACCGTCACCATCCGAATCGATACATTGAACTCCATCATTGATGAAAAGATCAGGATTAGTTCCATTCATATTTTCTCCACAACCATCTCCATCTCTATCTGCCCATTGAGTAGGGTCATCTGGGAATGCGTCAAACGAATCTGCATATGTATCTCCATCTCTATCTGGACATCCAAAATGTTCCAAATCATCCATTACCTCAGTTGTGGCATTATACACTGATGCCCAAAAGCTAGTACCATATTGTCCACATTTATCTGCTTGGAATCCACTTGAATTGTCTCCATATCCATCACCGTCTGCATCTAACCATTGACTCGCTTCGTTAGGAAATGCATCCGCAATTCCAGTTGGAGAAGCAGGGAATTCAGATGTTGCATCTGACCATCCATCGCCATCAGAATCGGGACATCCTAAACGATCCCAAATAGAATTTCCAGGAACACCCAAGCATCCATCTGAATTTGATGTAAACGGTTGATCTCCAATCCAGTCTTCATCGTCATCTGACCAATGTTCAGGATCTAGAGGGAAAATGTCAACATCTGCAATTTGGATAGGTGTCATGGTTGTAATCAGTTGACCAGGCCATGAAGAAGGTCGAGTATTATATGCAGATCCATGGTTTGGATTGTAATAATTATCACCATATCCGTCACCATCAGAATCATTCCATTGAGTAGGATTTTGTGGAAGATAGTCTACAGCCCCATAAGCAGGAGGGCTTCTAGAATCAGCAGTATTATCTGGATATCCATCTCCATCTTCATCCGCCCATTGATAATAATCAGTTGGATAATCATCGCCTGCATCAGACCAGCCATCGCTATCAGTGTCTACACACCCAAACATATCTTGAGTAGATGTTCCTGGGGTATTGATACAACCATCAGGTTCATTTCCACCCGGATTATCTCCATATCCATCACCATCAGAATCGTCCCATTGGGTACCATCTTCTGGGAAAGCATCATCTGGATTTAGAACTCCATCTCCATCGATATCAGGATCGACAATCCAGTGGAAGATTCCCTCATCATTCCTGCCATGAGCAGAAATAATGTAATTTCCATCTGGGTGCCAATCTATCCCGTTAACTTGCCCACAATTATTGCCTCCCCCACTACTGTTACAGCTTCCTGGACGTGGAGCACTCAAGGCGTCTAATTTAGTTCCAGTTCTTGCATCAAAAATATGTATTGAAGCACCATCTGCCTGATAGTAAGAATGACTGAATGCTATTTGTGAAGAATCAGGAGACCATGCNGTATCAAGACAAGATGTAGAAGTTGTATAAGAAAAGATTTGAGATCCATTGAGGGCATGNTATACACGTGNTCTTGCATTACTNCCNCCCCATCCTTCACAGATAGATACCATATTTCCNTCAGGTGACCANGATACNGCATTCATGTAACTAAAATTCGGAGTAACTGTNCGGAANAANGTCTGATTNTTTGCATAATAAATGTAGAAATTATCGTATCCTCCAATCANTAGAAATTCACCATCAGGGCTGAAATCTACAGAGTAAAAGTAGTCAGATGATCCAGGACTAAAATCTGCNATTTCGTCTCCTGTAGTTGAATTAAAAATTTGTACTTGTCCATTTCCATTATTTCCATCTTGGTACCCAACGGCAACAATCATCGATCCATCAGGGGAAAACTCAATCTCTCCAGCATCTTCTCCGTCAGTATTTACTGTGAAATCNAGANTTCCNTTGTAAGTATAGTATACTCTAATTTGTTCGCCNGTAGTATGGATTGCAAATCTTTCTCCATCAGGTGACCAAGCAATATCTGCAGTTAATACGTCATTATTCAAAGACACAGTTCTAACGGTATTTCTAGTAGATGTATCCATTACTCTAACTATTGTACTATCTTGACCATTCCATCCTTGACCTGGATCGTTCATAGCTTGAAGATAATATGTACCATTGCCGGGCATGAATAGTACTGCAGACATATCTTCGCTAGATGGGACAAATGCATCCTGCAAATATCCACCATTACTCATTACTACAGGGTCATTTAAATCACTGGTTCCATCACCATCATAATCCGGACACCCTTGTCTATCGACAGTACTATTTCCAAATGAATTTGGACAGTCGTCTAAACCGTCGACAACTCCATCTCCATCTACATCGGTTTGCCCTGAAGCAGATGCTAATGGGACTAAGAGACATGAGATCATCAACAAAGTCCCGAGGATAGCAGCGGACTGGTGTCCTAACCGAGCCATGTTGTCGGGGGGGTTTCCAAGAATAAACGATTGTGGTCATTTTGCATCATTATTTCACTTAATTTAACAGCAGTTTTCCGAACCCTTCAATTTAAGCGACCTTTTACTAGAACTATGGAGGTCGAGCCGGATAGGGTAAATGTCCCGGTCGAGGATAGAATATTACTCCATCTAATGGAGAATGATGATCAAGCAGATCGTCATACTGTAAACGCCTCAGTCACTCGTAATGGTATTGCAGATGCGTGTGCTTTACATCCTCCAAATGTTAGCAGATCAATGAGAAATTTAGATCGTCGCGAATTGGTTACAGTTTTGACAAGAAATGTCCATGATGATACTAGAAGGCAAAGAACTTGGCAACTAACAGAAGATGGACGTTCCGTAGCAAAACAAAGAGTAGAAAATCTATCTTCTATTCGAGTATCTATTCGTGATCAAGAAGGGACAATGTTGACTGTGAGAGCAGATCAAGCAGCAGAAAGAATAGATGCTCAGATGACTCTTCTTCAGGTTTTAATGCATGCTCAACATGAAGGAGTTTTACACTATGGAGATATTCGTTTTGGTTCTGTTAGACCATCTTCAAACAGTCCATCTTCAATCACTCTGCTAAAAGGTGCTCATTCTACATACCATGTAAGGCCCCCAAGTATTCGCAGAATACATGGTAGAGAAACTGAATTAGAATCATTGGATAAATGGTTTGATGGCAAGGCAGCTGGAATGCTTATTCATGGAATTGCAGGCACTGGGAAAACCACTTTAATTTCTCATTGGACACAATCTTTGCTTGATAGAATGCCTAGTTTGAGATTGATGTTTTACCCATGTCATCCTTGGGATTCTCCATTGGGATTATCAATTAGTCTTCTTCATAGATTAGGGGTTGAATCTAGAACAGAAGGTCGCTGGGATCCTCACGACCTTCTTGAAACACTACCTAAATCGCCTGGAGCAGCATTCGATATTGACTTATTTCGTCGTCGTTTAATAGAATACCTAACAGATCCAATGGCTCTTCGTGAACGTATTTTTACNGATCATGAATCAACTTCCGAAGTCCCTCCATATATTTTGTTAGTCATCGATGATGCTCATCATTTAGCTGAATCAGGTCAACATTTGTTTGGAGCATTACTACAAGTTGCAGAAGTTACTCCGTTGCGTTTACTCTTTGTATCTCGTACTAGTATGTCATTTTATGATCGAAGAGATGTTCTAACTAGAGGTAAGATGGAAGAGCTTCAAGTTTCAGGACTCAGTGTTGAAGTTGTTAGAGATTGGTTGAATAGAATAGATGCCCCTAAAGGAGCAGATGCAACCTCTATTCATCGATTAACTGGNGGNCATCCATTAGCTTTGGAATTACTAGAGATTTATGGAAAAGTAGTTCATGAAGATTGGCTTAGATTTTTAGATGAAGAAATTTTAGATGTTTTACCTAAAGAGGAAAGAATAATTCTCGATATATTGGCAAGCGTCGACCGTCCAATTTCATGGGATGAATTAGGTAACGCTGCTGGAGTAGAGTCTCGTCCCCCTTCAGCATTAATTGAATCAGGTCTGATTGTAGAATTAGAAGACGGTATGTGGTTACATGATGCAATGAGGGAGAGATTAAGGCGAGATATTGGGGCTATGAGCCAAGCCTTAGATAGAATTGATGGTTAACTCATATGTCTGTTTAGCCAAGCATCCATTCCAGCCTTAGGAAGAGCTCCGGTTTGGTTAGCTACAGGTTCTCCATTGTGGAATAATAGAAGGAAAGGAATACCTCTAACGCCGTATTTACCTGGCGCCAACGAGTTAACATCAGTATTCACTTTGGCTATTGTAATCTCTCTTTCTTCAGCTATTTGGCTAAGTACAGGGGCGATTGCTCTGCATGGGCCACACCATGGTGCCCAAAAATCTACTAATACCCATTCTGCACTCTTAGTCACTACGTCAAAATCCGAATCTCCGGCATCTACAATCTGTCCCATCGTATCACTCGCATCATTGGTATTTCCTACATGCCTATCAATATATGGCCGTCACCATAATTTTAGTTCGCGTAAGGGAGATGAACCTAGTCTTCCTCCGAGGCATGTTAATATGCGAATCACACCAAGTATTCTTACTGCCGATTTTACTCGTTTAGGAGACACTCTTGACTCTGCAATTAGTTCAGGAATTGATTGGATCCATCTGGATGTTATGGATGGGAATTGGGTAGTCAACAAAACAATCACATTTGGTCCAGCTTTAATTCGAAGCATTCGTGAAAAGATAGGTACAGAAGTTTTTCTTGATTGCCATCTAATGGTGACCAATGCAGAAGAAACTTGGAAGCAATATGTTGATGCAGGAGTCGATTTAGTCATTGCTCATATCGAAGCAATTGAAGATCCAAGTACTCTAATTTCCAATCTTCATTCCGCAGGAGTTAAGGCAGGACTTGTATTGAATCCAGATACTGATGTATCGACAATTCTTCCATATTTATCTAGACTTGATCTAGTATTAGTTATGTCTGTAGTTCCTGGAAAAGGTGGACAATCTTTCATGCCTGAAGTAGAGGAAAAGGTCAGAACCTTCCGTTTAGCTATTGATAAGCAAAAAGAGAATGGTGGTAGAAATACGATGCTGATGATTGACGGAGGGATCAAATCCCATAATGCCAAATTAGTTGCCGACTGGGGAATTGATATTGCTGTAGTTGGGAGTGGTTTAATCAATTCTAAAGGTACAATATCAGAAAATTTAGGTGAAATAATTTCCTCGATTAACGACTNAATTTCTACAATGTACTTTTAGAAAATTACGAGCATTGAAATTAGACCACACATAGGATATACCATGGTGTCCACTGATTGGGTGACTTCACAAATTTTGGAAGTNGTTCCAGATGCGGAAGTAGAAGTAGTCGATCTTAATGGGACTGGTGACCATTTTCATGTTCGTGTGATTTCTATTTCNTTTGATGGAATGAGACCATTACAACGTCAGAAACCTATATTGAATCTTTTCAAACCTCATATTTCCTCTGGCGATGTTCATGCATTGGANCTAAAATGCATGACTCCTGAACAAGCGGCTCAAGCAGGAGATACTACATTTCATCCACATGGAGACGAAAGTCCCTTTTTCGGAGTACATATCCGAAGACCAGAAAAGGAGTGAAAATATGACAGAATTTAATTGGACACCAGATGAATTACAGGCAATAATCGACGAACACATTCTTGTTTTGTTTATGAAAGGTACACCGGAGGCTCCTCAATGTGGTTTCTCCAATCGTGCTGCTCAAGTCTTGAGCCAACTTTCTCATCCATATGCTNCTGTAAATGTATTAAGTGATAGGATTGCCATTCCATCTGTGTGTCAGTGGTCAGATTTCCCAACTATGCCTCAAGTATTCGTTGGAGGAGAGTTGATTGGNGGTTCCGATATTGCTCTTGAGATGTTACAAAGTGGTGAATTAAAATCGATGTTAGTTGAGGCGCGCGAAGCACGTGGAATGTCAAGTGAATGGACTCCAGAGTCCTAACTGGCGATAACATGGCTTCGATTCTTTGGATAACACATCGTGATATTTCTTCCGATCTTACACGGACATCAAGATTAGGAATAGCAAATGAATTAGAAAAAAGAGGGCATTCCATAATTTGGATGTCCCCTACTGAATCGATAGGACATTTTGTTTTTCGTTCTAAACGATTAGGATTTGGTCACAAGTCGTTTACTAGAAGTATTCGTAATTCAATATGCACTATCGAATCTCCAGATATTGCTATTGTTGAATGGACTGCAATTGAAGGATCTTATCAGGAACTTCATCAGCGCTCAATTCCTTGGATTATTATGGATAGAAGTCCACCAACAAGTCGTGGAATCGCAGGAATGATCCAACAACGCCAATATCAGAAAGCTTGGAAGATAGCTAGAAAATTTTCCATCGGTGCAGCAATTAAGTCTAAATTTCATATTGATTTAACAAATGATATTCCTTATGTTATAGTCCCTGGGGGTGTTGATTGTTCTACTTTCGATTTCGTTAGAAAGGTTAGAGATACACCGAATTTGATATATCTTGGTTCTATTTCTAAAGTGAGAGAATTAGAAAGGTTAGTTGATATGGGACTTGAAGTTAGATTTGTAGGATCAGGTGATGCAGTAGAACGATTAAGATATCTTGGTGCTCATATAGACAATCCTTGTTCTAGTCAAGAAGTCCCTTCCATTTTATCAGAAGCTGATATTGGATTACTCCACTTACCAAATAGACCGGAATGGAGGGGAGCATCTCCACTGAAAGTTAGCGAATATGCAGCCGCTGGAATGTGTGTGATTAGTTCTGATGTGTCTGGTTTGGCAGATTTTAAGGATGAGGAATGGCTTACTTTGGTTCCTATTGGTGATGATTCTAGTTTCCTTTCAGCAACTCAAGATATGATTCAATCAGGCATGGATGAAATTCAAAGAAAAGGGGAATTAGCCAAGAAATGGGCAAATAAATATAGAGACTGGTCAGTATGTGTAAACGATCTTGAAAAATTCGTTACCGATTCTGTGAGTTGATTTCAATAATCTCATCGTAAATAGTCCCCCATCTTTTCTTATCACTTTCAGAATCTAATTCCTTCACATCATTTCTCGAGTTTTTTGACATTATTTTCCAACCATCCACATCATTAATTTGTTTTTTAATTTCTTTTTTCCAAGTCTGAATATCTCTTTCACTAACTACAATACCTCCTTGATTAACGAAAGATGAACAAGCGTTTGAAACAATAGATGGAAGTCCAGATGCGAGTGCATCGATTAGTGATAGTGGCATACCTTCATGTTCAGAAGGCATTAACAAAAATCCTGCCTTATTCATGAGCTGATCTAATTCCGAATCTTCGACCCACCCTTCAGCTATTATTCCGTTTTTATTCCTTAATTTCGGATGTAAATCATGTTCATTTGTTCCGACTAAATGTAGATAGATATCATGCCCTTCATCTCTTAGTTGTTGAACTGCATTAATTGCTAAAGAGTGTCCCTTTACTGGACTGGGACGACCTACCAATAGCATCATTTTGATATCTCTTTGTTTGGTAGAAATCGGAATTAATCCTTGGCGATATGGATTAGGAACAACTTTGACTTCTTTTTCTACCTTTTTTTCTAACCATTCTTTCCAATATTCAGTTAGTGTAACAGGATATACATAATCTAGATTTAGTATCCGTGAGATATCTCTACCAATCCATCCCTTTCCAAATTTTTCAAATGCTCCAGAGTGTAAATGAACTATGGTTGGAATTTTTTTCTCACTAGCCTTTTGGATTATTTTCCTCTTTCTATACCATGAAAATCGAGTAGCAGTATGAACATGAATCAAGTCCGGCTTTTCTTTTATTTTTTGAAAGAATTCCTTTTTTGCACGATTCCATGCCACAAAAATTGACCCAATCCCACCATCGGCATGACTTACGACAACATCTGAATCCCAGTTAGTTGGAGGATTATTGAGTAGGCGTTGAATTGTTCGCCCCATACCCCCTCTGGTCTCTGCTGGACCAACATGTAAAACGGTCTTTCTCACGTTCACCGCAGACGGTGGCCAATCAAAGGTATTGGGGAAATTGCTACTTCAGCCCAGAGAACAACATGGGGAATGAAAACCTCTAGCCATAACGAAGAGTAATGCTAAACATTCTAGCCTTAATTCAGATCTCCTTAGGGTTCATAGGAGTTTCACCATTTCTGTTTCATTGGATTAAGATGAAGAATCTGTCTAAACAACCTATGAAAATACCCCCAGAACCAGAAATTTGGCCATCATTAACAATTGTTCTTCCTGTAAGGAATGAGGAAATAGTATTGAAGAAAAAATTAGAAAATTTAGAATTTCTAGAATATCCCTTCGATAAAATTCAATTAATTGTAATAGATTCAAATTCATCGGATTCTACTTTAGAGGTTCTTGAAGAATGGGATTCTTCACGGAAATCAAAATTTACTTTATCTACAATAATTATGGAAGAACACCTTGGAAAATCCGCAGCCATTAATCGGATTTTAGAAGAAAATTTTGAATCTGATGCAATGGTAATCACCGATGCTGATGCGTTATTAGCCCCTAATTCGTTGAAACGAATTGGAAGATGGCTTTCTGAAGAAAAGATAGGTGCTGTTTGCGGATCTCAACAAATAATTGAAACGAAATCAACAGAGCATTTTCTCAATGAAAAATCCTATAGGTCATTTTATCATGATTTACGAATTGGAGAAAGCACTCAATCATCTACTCCAATATTTGAAGGATCTTTAGCAGCATATCGAAATTGTTTACTTAGGGGCAAACAAATAGATCCGACATATAATGCAGATGACTCTCAACTTGCAATGCTCATTAATAGAGCAGGAGGTCGTTCAATAATGGATCGAGAATTACAATTTTTTGAATCATTACCCAGTTCAATAAAAAGTGCAAAAATGAGAAGAATACGTAGAGCAAGCGGACTTGTTCATCTATTTACACGAAATAGAACCAATGAATTCGATTCTAAATTTTCAACTATTTTTAGAAATGAAGCTTGGGCACATCTTTTCATGCCTTTTTTAGTGTGTTTTTCGGTTTTTTCAATGATTTGTCATATTTTTTATTCAACATATTTGGTGATATTTGAAATCAATTTTGATAATAATCACATCTTTTTACTACTAATTGATTCACTATTTTTCTTGTGTTTATTGTTAGGGAATCATATTCAATTAGGGCGAATTTTGAGATCATTTTTGACTGCACAATATACTCTATTGTTAGCTAATATTCTGATGTATCTGGGTAAAGATTTCAGATATTGGAATCAAGATACAGAATCTAGAATTTCGATAATTCAAGATTTAGAATAAGAAAGGGTTTGGTTCCTGGAAAGGGCCACATGTGCCGATTCCAGAAACCAAGAACTATTTTGTTGCCTCAATGGCTATGTAATACGATTACTAAACTTAAGCGACAGTAACGGAGTTAGTACCAGATAGTACCTGTCCGTTGTACTGGATTGTGATACTCAAGTCACAGGAGCTAGTGCATAGGTCTGCTCCGTTTTCCTTGATGTATACAATCTCGTCTGATTCCCACTGGGTGTCAGAATCGCCGGTCTGCTGGATTAAGCAGTCAGCGCCGTCAGCGTTGGTTGCGATCTCGCAGGTGTAAACTGAGTCGCCCTTCTCTAGCTTGAAGCTAAGGAAAGCCCAGTTTAGGTTCTCATCTGCGTAGGTCCACGACATCCTGATCATGGTGTCGTCGGTTTCACCTGATAGGAACGCCGATGCATCTTCTGCACCGAAGTTGTTCAGGCTACCTGCTTCTGGTTGGTCGCTCGCCAGACTGTTAGCCCAGACGTATAGTACGCCTGCTAGTACCACTGTGATTGCAACCATTAGAATGGTTGCGATAACAGGGCTTACAGCCTCATCGTTCTTGTTTTCCATGTTTGTGTTCATGTTTTTGTCCTTCTGCCCCAACTCAAGGAAGGGGCATTCTCCCCATACCCCTCATTGATATTAATGTGTCTGCCGTCATGCATACCTATTATGTTGATTTAGAATGCATTACGTGTAACGTTTTTGAGCCTTTTTAACCCATTTTTTTCATGAAAAATAACTTTTTGAAAAAACGCTTTTCGACCAAATTATTGGAGCGTTTTGTTTGTAAGAACAAAAAAGACCTCCGGTGAATGAAATTAGGTGTACAGGGCAGAAGGACAGCGTGAGGGGATGGGATGCACTCAACGAAACCTCAGGTCCCTGTACACATCNTGATGGTCACAGGGGGGGTATAATGGTTTCAGTTCTATTTTNTCANGGAACGGTTAAGATTTCAGGTCCACCTTCNGTAATGTAAACGGTATGTTCGCATTGNCCAACCATTCCTCCGTCTGCGCATTTTAAGGCAGCATAAGTCTCAACAAATCTGATTGATTCTAACTTTTTGATNAAAGCATTCCACTTTCTTACATGACTTTCTTCATCTTCATTTGGAAATGGCTTTTCTAANAGAGGAAATGCCCATCTTTCTGCNAATGGGAGTGTATGNTATCTTTCTTCAATATATCTCGCCATNGTAGCACCNAATGGTTTNATCTTCTTTTTCGCTAGAGCTTGTCGAAGATTCACNTTTCCTGTAACTCTNAAAATATTAGAAGAGTCATGAGGAGATATATTTTCTACAAGTCCAGANTCTCCTGTTGTATTGAATGGTTCAATGGCAAAAACACCTCCTAGAGGAACAGTCCCTTTGTATCCTGGATGATTCGCNCCACATGCATAACTTGGAACACTTACACCTGCATGTAAATTGAATTTNTCCAATTGATGTCCACTTAGATTTCTTATTGGNTGAAAACCAGCATCNACTGCAACTTGTTCAGCAGCAGCNCCAATTTCATGCCAAGGAGTTCCCGGATGCATTAATTCAATAGACGCATCTCNTGCCTCTTTTGATGCCTTTATTTGATCAGTATGGTTATTTCCATTACCAATTTCGATAGTAACTGCATTATCTCCAATTGCCCCTTTAACATGTACTCCAATATCGAGTTTCACCAAATCACCCTTTCTAAGAATCATTTCTTCAATGCCATCTGGAGGAATAACTGAATGATTAGTAGTATAATGAGCAGCAATATCGTTTACTGAAAGTGTACAAGGAAATGCAGGAGTTCCTCCATGTCGCCGAATATACCTTTCAGCAGACTCAATTACGCTATGCCATGATTGCCCCGCTCCCATAGTTGAAGAGATATGATCAATAGCCCTTCGAGCAACAGCNCCAGCATTTTTCCAGCGTTTTAGATCAGGTCCTTCCATTTCGTCATCACCTCAAATTTGGATACAGTTCCTTCTCTCACTATCTCGGGCNGTTGCCCGCCGGATGAAGAAAGGAAAACGGGACATCGTATCAATGTACTGGGTTTCCCCCCCTTACATGTTACATCTATTGAATTCTCAATTGGTAGCCCTAATGCCTTAGCTGCATCAATACATGAGTATACAGTACTCATCCCAGAGATGTTTGCCGAAGTAGCAGTTAATGGACCAACTTTTTGTAGCAGATTATTTGCAATTGGATGTCCAACAATTCTTATTGCAATAGATTCTCCACCGATTCGTGAATCAAATTGTTTTTTTCCTTTTAGAATACATGTTATTGCCCCTTTGGGAAATAAATTTAGGAAATCTTCTAGATAGTCTGGAATTGTCACAAANAGTTCCATTTGCTCAAAATTAGCAACTGCAATACTCACTATTTTCAAATTATCTCGCTCTTTTATCTTGAATAAACGATCTAACCCAATTTCATCTGGTATTACTCCTAATGCAGGAAGAGTACTTGTAGGGTAGATTACTGGAAAGNAATCTTCAATTTGCTGAATATAGTGTTCTGAAAACATATATTCTCCTCATGAAGCAAGCCATTCNCCAATATGGAGAGCTGCNATTTTGTTTGCTACTTCAATAGTTGGTGCTCTAACAAGAAGCCTTCCTGAAGGATATAATGTCATTTCATATTCTCCTTCAAATGTATGGCAGAATTTAGATCTTAAAGAGCATGAAAAACCGGATTTTTCTATCCTTTCAACGATAGTTTCTGTGGAAATTTCAGGAGGATTTTCAGGGACTATTGTAAATGCAGTATCGCCACTACAAACTTCAATGATAGCCCCTTCCAATACTTCACCTCATTGTTATTTCTTCGGAGGCCCCTTAGGTCCAGATTTTGGTCNTTGTGGGGGTCCAGCCATTGGAGGTCCTTGTGGGGGTCCAGCCATTGGAGGTCCTTGTGGGGGTCCAGCCATTGGAGGATTTGCTGGTTCATTCGTCATTGGAGATGTTGTGACATCTATTTTTTCCGTTGTAGATATAGTTCTATTTTCTGTAGGTGGCGGAGATGAATTCAATCCATGTGCAAAAGCTGCTGCCAATGGGTCAGTTTCTTCGTTGATGTTAACATCATTAAACAATGATTCTTCCATTCCAAATCCTGCAAGAGCATCTTCAAAAACATCAGAAAGTACATCTTCAGATACTTCAGCAACAACTGGAATTTCTTCCAAGTCCATTTCCATCCTATAATCTCCTGGAAATGGGCCTAATTCCCCCTGTTTTCCTAAATGTTCAGCAGCAAGAATCCAAGCACCTGGCTTTTTTGGAAGAAAATGGAAAGCCTCATCTTGACTATTTCCATCAATTTGAGAGCCTAAAGCTTTGAAAATTTGGACCTGCGCTCCAGATGTTTTAATATTTAGAATTGGAGATTTTAATCTATTTTTCGTAGAATTTTGAACTAAGGTTCGTACAAGAATAGCATCTCGATCGTCTTCATCGATGTCGTCACAAACTACCATTAGATGGATTACGAGGTCTCCCAACCTGAGCAT
>PAOK01000013.1 GCA_002708015.1 Methanobacteriota archaeon | reverse complement strand
CCTTGGCCTTGACCTTGGCCTTGACCTTGGCCTTGACCTTGGCCTTGACCTTGGCCTTGACCTTGGCCTTGACCTTGTCCTTGACCTTGNCCTTGACCTTGGCCTTGACCTTGGCCTTGACCTTGNCCTTGACCTTGGCCTTGACCTTGTTCGCCTTGACCTTGATCGTTGGATTCTCCACCGCCGTTGGTCCCGCCGTTTCCACTACCTGTCTCGGAATCTTGGTAATCTGGATCGTAAGCATCTGGGATGCCATCTCCATCCTGATCGGAAGATTCTCCGTCGTTAGGGTCGTTCGGGAACGCGTCAGTAGAGTCAGGCTTGCCGTCGCCGTCAGTATCTGCACTGTTAGGATTGGTTCCTCGTGCATATTCTTGGGCGTTCGTCAGTCCGTCTCCATCAGGGTCCGCATTGGCGTCACCACCAGAATTAGGGTTCAGGCCATGATTGACCTCCCATCCATCTGGTAGTCCGTCGCCATCAGTGTCGGCTCTGGTCATGTCGGTTCCTTGCTGCTGTTCTTCAGCGTTAGTTAGACCGTCACCGTCCCAATCAGCGCCTCCATCGGAGCCGTCGAGTGGGTCAGTACCATCTGCAGATACTCCTGCAGATGCAGTCATTAACACCATAAACAGTGCAATCAGCATACTCAATTTTTTGTTCATATTTTGCATTGTTTTTACTTCCTTTGCATTTTTTTTAATTTCAGAGAACCCGCCGTTCTCTCTTTCCGGGATTATTCGTGCATTGCACGAAAGTAAGTCTCCGGGATTTGGCGGTTACATTAGACAAGAGATGGCTATCACTGCTGATAACTCTATGGAGCTCAGGAAATCGATTCGCATACAAGCGATTTCTGATTATTTCAGATGTTCGATTTCCTTTAATTTCTTGCTCCAGTCCTCCGTTTTTAGCCATTCCAAGCCACATGTCGATCTAGGGTACCCTGCGTTCCCTCTGTCATTTGGAACAGGCTCAGGATATTTGAATCCATCACTGTAAATGTACTAATTCATAGAACATTATGGTGTTAAACGGACTTTTTCTGCTTTGAAACGGGCTGCTCCTAAGAAATGGCGAATAGGAATGATAATGGAAGAAAGGAGCAATACTACGAAAATTGCTGATGACCAGAATGTAATACCACGACCCATTGACAAGAAAATCATCCAACCAACAAATAATGTCATCCAAATTCCATATCTTCGTGCATACAAAGCTGTACGACCTCTGACAATTTCATCTGAATAAAGTTGAGGGGTTTCTTCTGCAGAGACAAATCCGAGCTCTACGCCGCACCTCACACAAACAAGATATCGAGGGCCGTTTCCAGTGATGAACTGGTCTTGCGGGAAAACTTGTTTACAAATCCTGCAGGTAGGCATCGGCTCACTTAGTCCATCGCAGAGGTATAATCTCCTTCAACTCTACTATTCAGCCCAGATCGATTCATCATGTATTGAACATCAAATTGATCTTGATTTAGTGATAAAAATCTCTGTAAAATCAATCGACCATTTGGGCTTCCACATGATTCAGGATGAAATTGAATTCCATGTACTGGTCTATCTATTGCTTCTACACCCATTACAACACCTGATGGATCTAACCATGCATTTGATCGAAGAATTGGAGACAAGGTAGATTTGGGCTCTTGGAGGCTCAAACTATGATAACGCATCATAACAGGAGAGGGTTCCAAATCAACAAATAATCCCGAAGACACGTGCTGGATTCTAGTAGGTACTCCATGTACTGCACCTGTAGATGTTCTGCCTAATTTCCAACCTGCAGCGATACCTAACGCTTGATGTCCTAAACAAAGGCCAAGTGTTGGTAATGGATTGGGGTGCTCTAGTGCCCATGAAGCAAAAGACATCGTTAGAGGACTGTTTTCAGGGGTTGAAGGTCCAGGTCCAAGGACAATATGAGTTGGTCTAAACTCTCGTAAAATCCATTCAACAGAAAAATCGGTACTTGGCCCCCTTCCAGAGATAACATCAACAATTGCACCACATATTCGTAATTCGTCTACAATATTCCATGTGAATGAGTCTAGATTATCAATAAATAATACTCGAGCTTCACTATCGGTTGATTCCTTAATATTACGAATAGATTCAGAATGTAATCTATCTATTAGTGACTCAGTCCTCTCATCTATTGGTTCAATTGATTGAATAGAAGGAAGAGATGTAATAGTAGCACGGAAAGAATCGGGGTCTGAATTTGGCCAACATGCATCGATTAGTGCACTTGCTTTAAGTTTGGCTTCATCGACTTCAGAAGCAGGATTAGATTCTACAGTAATGCCTCCGCCTGATTTAATGGTTGCAAACCATTTAGANGATTTATCATGAAATTCGATNGTACGGATCAATATATTCCAGATAGAATGGGATGTCAATGGATCAATTAATCCAATCGATCCCGTCCAAGAGCCGCGTGGTTCTTCTTCTAACCATGAAATTGATGCTATTGTTGCATCCTTTGGACATCCTGTGATTGAACCACCTGGAAAAANGGATTGCAAAGCATCAATGCAATCTAAACCCTGACGATAATTTCCTTGAATAGTACTCACTAAATGATGTACATTNGGTAATGATTCTACTCTCCAATCTGACCAATAGGTTGTTCCTAACTTTGCAATTTTTCTAACATCATTTCGTTCTAAATCTACTAACATCATATGTTCAGCAATTTCTTTTCTTGATTTCAACAATGACATGATTTCTGCTTGATCTGCTTCAATTCCATCTCCTCGTGGACGAGTGCCCTTAATCGGGCGAGTATAGATGGATGTTTCATCTGTCTCTAAAAGTAGTTCGGGACTAGAAGATACAATCGCAAAGCCTAGATCTGGAATGTGCATCCAAGCAGAATATGGTGCAGGATTGGTAGAATCTAAACGTTCGAATACTTCCCAGGGATCTATCTGAGAATTACCGCGCCATGTTCTACCATAATTTACTTGATAGAGATGTCCTCCACGAATTGATTCGATTATTTGTCTGATTTTATCAGCATGATGATTATCAGAATTTGTTAGGGGTTCTACATCTCCATCTAGAGGATATAATTGATGAGATGTTGATGATGAAATATCTGTGATATTTGACCAAGGGTGGTTTTCATCTGCAACGAGATANATTTTATTGGTAGAGCGATTGTGAAAAATATATCCTGAAATTCTATACATTATTCCTAAAATAGAATTCGGAGAAGGTGTGTGTTTAATCCCTACAGGAGAGGTCCATTGTACCAAGTCATAATTCAATATTCCAGTTACACTGCCCAAACTAGGCATTCCTTCAGGAGATTGAATACATTCATGTTCACATGTTTTTCTCATTGCCTCAGACAAACTTTCTGCAGTAGAAGTCTCGACTGTGACCCAACATCCTGACTTCCATTCCTGATGTTTAACAATTAATGGATTTGAAGAATGGAAAATCAAATCTCCATCAAGAGGATTTTGATTGATTGACAATGAGTGAGGATTTTCTGGCTGGATAAATAGCGTTCTGTGGGTTGGAGGGCCCATCAATAATGATGATTGAGAAATATCTGAAAGAGGGCCGCCAGAGTGTANCAGTAATTCATCNGGCGCATGTTCTTCAGACAAAAATGAGCGTAGTTCTCTCTGAATTGAGATTAGGGGTGAACCATTTGAGATGAATTCCAAATCTCGAACAATCATTCTATCACCAATTTANGATTCTTTCCATACAGACTTCAATGCTTCTGAAATTAATTCTATCAAACAATTTCCTAGTTGTATATCGACACCATCTATTTCACCAATAGGAAGTACGCCAACGCCAGTACCTACAACTACCAATTCTTTGCACCTGCGGATCATTTCTTCAGTCAAATACGCTGTACGAAGAGGGATTCCATTTGATTCTAAATGTTCTGAAATAAGTGATAAAGTAATAGATCTAACTGCTCCCTGTTCAGGGCCTGGAAAATAAGCCCATCCATTCTCATCAAGAATTAGTGGAGTTGCCCTATCTGCGTCCACTATTGCATGATTATCAACAAGTAAGGATATATCAGCTCCATTTTCCTTGGCCAATTCTCTTGCTTCCAAATATGGTTTCCAATTTCCATGTTTNATTCCTCTAAATCTCCTAGGCCATTGTGGAGCAGGGTGAGTAATTGCCACNAATGGGGAATTGGGTTGTTCAAGAGGACGGGTTTCACAAGATACTTNGCCTTCAGATGACCATTCTAAGCGTGCTAATCCTTCGTTATTCCCATAGTCATTGATTGATTTTGAAAGAATTGTTGAAATTATTTTGATATCAGGGGGAGGGCATCTGATCTGCTCGGCTGCTTCTTTCAATCGGTTGAAATGTTGNTCAAATGCCAATACTCTTCCCGTCTCATCGAATCTACAGGTTGTGAAAACTGAAGAGGAAGGAGTCCCGTCCACCATGAATACCCATACCACCNATCAAACATCTATGTTCTGAGGTCAAAGTAAGTCATCAAGGAATGACATATCAAGGTCATCAGACTTCGGTTCACCTGAACGAAGTGCTTCAGCAGCACTCTGCAATTCAATAGCATCAAGATATCTGTCATTGTTTTCATCGTGATGGCGAGCCTCTTGGATGAGTAAATCCTCAGATGGAAGAGAATAATCCTGAACCAAATCTTTGGCACTCTGCCTCGAATAACTGTATTCATCGACAGGAGCAACCTGTTGTGTTGTTACTGGTTGAACAACTGCAGATGTTGATTCAGGTAATCCAGGAGGGATTTCTACATCTGAAGGCGAATCGTCCCAAGCAGCTTGTTGAGGGATTCCATATGTTCCTTGGGCTAGGTGNGCCCAGTCATCAGCAGGATCTCTTCGTCGACCAACAACCAANGCCACCAATGCCACCAAAATCAGTATCATCAATAATAGAATTATCAATGTTTGAGGATTAAGGAAATCGGCCCACCAAGCAGCATCTTCCGTATCTCCNGGATTAGAGGCGGTTACTGGATCCCATGGGGCTAAAGGTTGAGGTGTGACNCCTGTTCGATGAACCTCATCATCATGTGCAACTACCGCNATATAATGAGGAACATCATTACAAATTGAAGTATTAGTTTCATTCGAATCTATACCACATATTGGTGTAAATGTCCAAGAATTTTCTACAATATACGATTCAACAAGAGTTGCTTCTCTTGTATCTTCAAATGGTTCCAGTGAAGAATAAATCCAATATGTTCTCACATTTGGATCGTTCTCAATTAAATTCCATTCGACTAGAATTTGATTTCCATCATCAGTCCATTGAAGACTTATTCCCGAGATTTCAGGAAGATGAAGTCCGGGGTCAAGGAGTGAATTGTCTATCGGAGAACGAGTAGATGTTACTAGATCGGTAAAGAATGCATTTCCTGATGAATCAACAGGGACAACTGCGACCCAAGTAAGTACGCCTGGACTCAATGGTAATGGTTCGCCATCATCGCCTTCAGTAGAGGAGAAGAATTCTACCTCTACAGGGAAATCTGGGGATCTTGAAAGTACTGCAGCGGGTTGCATTGATGATGCGTCTGTGAATGGGACTCTGTCTGCNAAGACAAGATATTCTTCAACGTCACTTGCTAAACTGAGTTCGAAATCTACATTCAAACCATCTCCAACATCATCTGGACGATCAGAAAGCGTAGGTGCTGCCAAGCGACTAGGTGGTGTAATATCTCCACGATTGTCGATTGGAATTACATTTACTGTCTCTAGTTGAGTTAAGAAAGCATTTCCAGATGTATCGTGTGCGGAAACTGACACGTACAATGTCATNCCAGGAGATATTGCTGATGGAGTTGCTCCATTGACTGAACTTCCGCCGAGTAAAGCAGTATCGATTGTGACCTCAATTCGTTCTTCATTCCATCTTCTTTGTTCAACTAAAACTAGTCCACAAGAATCAGGATCAGATTCGCAAACATTCCACTTAGGCCCTACGGCTGATACTGGGTGTTCTGAAACCCAAACTGTGTAATGATCTAAATCACGTTCAAATCCAGGTGTCCAACTAACATCGATACTTGTTCCATCATCATCTGGAGTGTCCCATGCCTCTACATTCTGGATCCTATCTGGAGGATCTGGTCCAATATTTGCTATAGACGATGCAGATACAATTGTAACATTTTCAGTATCTGAATTTTCCCAGAAATCTACAGCTACAACTGCAAACCAATGCACAATACCATCTTGAATCGGACGGCCTACAATNTCACTAACNGTTACTCGTACCATTCCATCGCNTGTCTGTCCAGGTTGACCGCCTGGCCTACCTGGGGGNCCATTACCGATATTACAAGAAGGNACATATTCGATAATGTCCCAACCNTCTANATTATCTGGAACTGTATCNGAATCTGCTACTTTNCCATAAACAGCGTAATATGCACAATCATCCTCTTCATTAGGTGTCCATTCAAGAGTAATTCTTCCACCTTCATCATCTGGAGTATCGTATGCATCAAGGTCTTCAATTGGAGNTGGTGGGATCCCGTCATCTACTTCGCTTGTCCATACAACTGGTCCGATGATTGTAGCATTTGCAGCATCATATTGACCTGCTTCATCAGTGCAAACCAATCCCATCCAAGTCATACGATTAACTGGAATGTTAATTGAAGTCGTATTGGCTTCAGAATGGGGGACGGCTAAAGCCCGGAATTCAGGTAATCCAAGGACATTAGTAATTGGGGCAGGAGACCTCCATACATGCATGAATGCAGGATCTAATTCTGTACAAGCCGCCCATTCGAGAATCATTTGTCCTTCTTGGTCTGGATTCATTGTTGCATTCGCCCAAGCAGGTGCGGCTGGGACATCATCTATTGGAATTGCAAATGTTCCATAATTGGATGGTTCGCCTAATTGTGCTCCTGAATATTCAGTGACTATACTGATGCCATATTCCTTACCATCTTCCAGTGGTTGGCCCATTGAACTTGTAAATTCTGCTGCAATAGTGCCCCATACGGCTATTCTAGCGTCATAAGTTACTTGCGAGTTAGTACCTGACAAATCTGTAGAAGTCAGTCCATTAGGATACTCTGAGGTCTCCCAGATGTAAACTCGATATGCAGTCCATCCATGGTCTGTAGAGGGAGACCATTCTGCCACTAATACTCCGCCTCCATCATTAGGCCTGTCATAGAAATTCAAGATCTCGGTAGGTTGCTCAGTTCTTTCCCAATCATATGTCATTCGAACCCACATGGATCCATTTGTAGGGCTTTGAAGTTGGAAGTGGACATTTCTACCATCTGGAGTCATAGCAGAATTTCTAATTGCGTCTTGTAGATTGGATTCTAAGCCCGAATTAATTGAGGCAAGATCCCATATCCCTGTATAGTTCAAAGTTGTAGTTGACATCCATGTTGCTGCACCTTGAATTGGACTAACAGAAGTGATTACGTTCTGAACAAGTTGCAGACCATTTGGTCCTGCTGCACCAATTGTAGAAAGAGGAATTGGTGAATCAGGTGTTGCAAGAATAATAGCTCGTCCGGGTGATGTTTGATTTGTGATGTTAATCGAATTACCTCCAATAAGAACATTCAACGGTGAAGCTCTTCGACTACGTAATCTGTCTTCTTCAATATGAGAAATAGCACTGAATAAATGAAGGCCGTCTAAACCTACAGTTGCTAGCCCAGATGAATCAATGTAAGCGTCGTATTGATTGGTTACCTGAATCTGGTCATCTACACCATGATCTCCATCAGCAGCAAGATATGTTATGCCAATATTAGTCAATGAAATTAGATCAAGACCATTGCTAACCATTGATGTTGGGGGATATCCAGCCATAGTGAATGGATTTGGCCCATCTTCCATGGATCCTGAAGATGCGTTCCAATGAACTGTGGGTGCAGTAGCGGTGGCTATGTGAACTCCCCAGTAATCTGCAGTTAAACTAATTACATCATTATCGGGAATCATATCAATTGCTCTAGTAACTGTTGGAACCATAGTACCTAGAGGNACTTCTGCATACCCTGGTCGAGTGATTCCTTGCCCATCATGCGCAACTAATACTGTTTCAGGGAAGGAAGTAGATACTCCAAGAGCATTAACTACAGTTGTTGGAGGGACTATAGTGAAATCAGAAATNGATGATCCCATTAACCCACTCTGAGCAGTTAGTGTTCTAACNATAGACATGTTGGTAGTATTTAGTTCNACTAAACCACCCTTCGTTCCTAATAATAAATTGCCATTAGAAGATTCAAGACGAACAACTACTGGATTAGGTAGTCCATCTAAAAGAGTAAATGGATCTTCCCAATCTTGAGTTGAAGTATTCCAGATGCCTAAACCTGCAAGGGTAGCCACCCAAATTCTTCCATCGTGTTCAATGAAATCGTAGACAAAATTGCTAGGAAGAGCGGCAAGTANTTTTCCATCAACAAATGAATAGTTGGTTGTATTGAAAACTTGTACACCAGTGGCAGTAGCTTGAGTTCCCATCAAACCAATGACCAAATCTCCATTCCATTGAGCTATCCCATCATGCATCCAATGAAAACCAATACCTACAGGAATTACACTGCCTGTTGAAAGATCGATGAGAGTTAATCCAGAGCCTGCATTAGTTACCCAAAGTTGATTCCCATCAACTAGTAATTCATTTCCTGTTTCAGCACCTAATGAAAAAGAACGATCCCAACGAACTTCCCCACTAACCAATGTTCCTTCAAGAATAGAGTTACCATAACCAGATGTTACATCTTCACCAGCGAGAGCCCATACCTTGTTTCCTGAAGATACAATTTCTAAAACTCGTCCACTACTTAATGCAGTGAAGGTATCTATTCCACCGGGGGTGAAACCTGTACTATCTAACAGATCAACACGACTGTTGCCTGATGTTCCTCCATTTCGACCAATTGCATATGCATCAGTACCTGAGGTTGTAGGTTTCACTACGATGCTGCCAGTCTCTAGACCTGGATCAACCAGAGATCCTGTTCCCAGATTGACTCCAACAACTCCAATTAAAGAAAAGCCACCTCTACTATTTGCTAAATGAGAAATCATCAACTTGTTATTGTGGTACAAAAGGCCACCTGGGAATACTGCTTCTTCAGAAATTCCATCTTGGGCAGTGATATCTGATAGTTTCAAATCTTGGCCAGCATACAGATATCGGCCAACTCCTATGCCATCTGTATCATAAGCAGAATAGAGGATTTCGTTGGTATCATCACATGCTAAAGAACGAACATCGTCATTGGAAATTTCTCCACTTTGAGCACGGAAATTAGAAATCCAAGTTGAGGATGTTGTATCATATCGACCAATTCCACCGGGAGCCCACCAACCAAGATAGCCCATAGCTACGTGTACAATATCAGCACAAACTGCGAAATCGGCAGGATAGCCAGAAGGAAGGTTACCTGATCCTGCTGCAATGCTTGACCATTGTCCAGNGGTGCCATTTAGAGTATGAACATCAGAATTTGTTTGCCATCCATTCTGTGCATATGTTCCAACCCAAAGATCGTCACCAATGACTTTCATTGAATACACATCCTCATCTCCTGAAGATGGCATTCCACCATTACTTGGAGTCCAACTTGTGAGCCAAGTATTGTTAGTAGGGTCAAAACGAAGAATACCATTCAAGGATGCGAACAGATAGTTTCCATCCCATTCAACCATCCCCCTAATTCTTCCTTCAACATCGTCCCATGAACCAAGTAAACTCATATTATTTGCATTAAATCTACGTAGGTAATTTTCTCCGTATGCAACCCATAATTCACAATCTGCAGGATCTAGTGGGAAACAATCGCCAAGGTATTGCGCATTCACTCTTTCAATTTCTCCTGTAGATTCTAATGTGTCTGCCCATGACCCATTTGATACGTTCCACCTAACAACAGCACCCACACCAGTCCACCACTGACTTGGAGTTACTCCTACCCAAAGTTCGTCTCCGACCATGCCAAGACTATTCGTAATTCCAGTGGTTCCAATACGATCCCCAACATCCAATCGTGAAAGACTGGTATTATTGGTTAAGTCAACTCTGAAAATAAGGTCTCGAGATTGTTGATAATTCTGCTGNTGAGCATAATGTAGGATGTTATCATGNATGGTAATGTGCATAGGATCGTAAGAAGATAAAGAAAGNCCNCCGGAATTAGTCCCTCTATCCCAGTTACGAAGAACAGTACCATTGATGAGNTCGAATTCTGCGAGNCCAAAGTCTCCCCCTGCCCAAAGAATNTGACTATTCGAAACAAGGGCAAGAGATGTGACNCCATCACTATCTAACGCATTAGAGGCTTGGTCCCATGGTGATAGCCATTCACTATTTACAAGGTCATAGCGTTGAATTCCTGCTCCATCAAAACCAACATATGCAACGTCATTATGAACCACAACTTTTGCATTATTGGTCTGTTCGCCNGCTTCCCAAACTTCGATCACTTCTTCATTTGTAACATCCCAAACAGCAGCACCATTTTCAGTTCCGACCAAGACTCTTGTTGGTGAAATAATCCTTACAGAACGAGCATCATCTGGAATATCGTCTCCATCATCCCAGCAATCATCACGTTGGAATTGCCATGTGTAACGACATAGTCCCCTATCAGTAGCTGCCCAGATACTATTTGAATCAGAATCGGTATCATAGAAGACGCGCGGTTCAAATCTACCATTTTGTGAAATTGATTGNCCTTGACCATTTGTAAAACGTTCTAATCCAAATCCTGTACCAACCAATACTCCCCCATAAGGATCGTATTCCAAACTGATGACATAATCGGACTGCATTGCAGAACCTTGACCTGGATTGTTTCCTCCTCCTGAAGAGGTCCACCGATCNAGAACTTCTCCTGTTACTCTATCAAAAACCAAAACACCGAAGCCAGATAATCCAAGCCAGACTGTTGAGCCATCACTTGCTATAGGTGCAAAATCTAGTGCATCGGCTCCNAGTGATTGCCAAGGAGAAAGTACAGTATTAGATGTTAAATCAATTCGTAAAACACCATCTTCTTCCGAACTTAAGTAAGCAATACCAGCTCTTGTTGCAACATCATTAACATCATTCGCTTCTAATTCTGTGGAGCCCCCAGATTCAGTATTAAATTCAGTTGTTGTGTCTGAAGATATATTCCATACAGTTACNCCTCTTTGTCCATGTGCAATAACCATTGAATCAGTAAATTGATCGTACGACATGTCCGTAATTCCATCAAATGCTATGGAAGGTGTGCTTGTCTCATCTATGCTTCGTAAAAGCGTTCCATTTACATCAAAAATCATCATTCCAGAGTCTTCAGTTCCAACATAAACATCTGTACCATCAGTGGATATTGCAAAACTCATTTCGTTAGTAAAAATTGGTTGAATCCAACGATTTACAGAGCTATCAAAGCGATCTATCCAATTTTCTCCTCCTATCCAATATATATCTCCTAAACGAGTAATACTATACATCTCTTCAGAACTAGGTGAATTGGCAAAGACTTCAGAAGAAAACGANGTAGGAACATCAGTTGCTTCAATCATGGACACNGCCCCAGAAGACCCAATCAATAGAATTGCTTCATTTACAGGTCCCCTCAATCCACCAGCCATCCAAGGAATCAGATTTGATGGATCAGATATCCCCAAACTTGATGCAGAAATAGTACTGGTAAATACAACAGATGATGCATTGTAAACATGTAACACATTATTCGCAAGAATATGGATCCAATCATCTGTCACTGCCATTGATTGCACGTCATCGCCAGAAAGCCAATTTTGGCTAGACCATGAGGCAAGCCATGAATTTGTACTAACATCGCGCCGCATAATTCCAGCATCTGCAGTGGCGATGAAAAGTGTATTTCCACTTTGTCCGAAATCAACAATGGAATCGCTTGTCAATGCATTTTGCGTATCCCAATGAGTGTATGATGTTCCGTCCCATACAGTAATTCCATGATCTTGTGTTCCAACATACACCTCAGACCCGATAAAATGAATATCAGTAGGAATTACTACTTCTTCTGATTGTGACCCATCACACGGACCTTGAACANTAGATCCTGAAGATGTTGAAAGAGGTACGTCTTGCCATCCAGATTGTGTTTCTATGTAGAGATGACAATCTGTTGCAATGTGAAGAATTCCTGATGAATCAACCTCGAGAACCTTAGCAGGATCTAACCCATGTGGCGGTAATTGGCCCAAATAAGTTGTATCTTCTGCAGAAAATGAATGAATGATATCATCAGATGTTGCTACAAGAAGTCTGCCATTGGTGGCATCAACCTCAAGTGCGGTTGGCTCTATACCCTCAAAAATATCTACTACCCAAGGATCGTTATTTGCATCAACGGTTAGAACTTGGTTCAATGTTGCAACGTATAGACGATGATCCGCTGGATGGATGTCCCAATCAATTACTTCAAAATCAATTTTCTCAAAAGAGACCAATGGATCTGCTGGACGGAGGGCTTCAATCACAAGGTCAGTAATATTTGCACCAGCGGGCAAAATGTACGAGGCNCCGGTATCTGTGGTTGGATTCAAACGACTAGAATGAGGGTCGCCGTTCAAAAAATCGAGAGTTCTTCCAAAATCCCCATATGTTCTCCAATCAAATATTGGTGTTTGTGTATCCATTATTGTCAGTTGGGGCTCTGTAACCCAAACTCCATCAGATCCATTAACCTGAATTTCAAATGTAAGATTCGAAATTTCTGCGCCGGGTGCGAAATTATGAAACATATCGCCAGTAGCCATTGTTTGGGTAGATGGGTCGGCTCCTGTTGATTCAATCAATACCCATCCAGTGTCATTTGAACCGGACATTGGCCATTCTGCAACATTNGATACATGTGCAGTAGTTACAGGAGAAAAGGCAAGAGCGGACAAACTGTACAAGAGCATCAGAAATACCATAGAAATTGCCCGACGGCGGGGTGGAGATATTCCATAGCCTGCGCTATTCATGACCTCCTTGCGTGCGCAATAACATTTGAATGACACTATCCCATGTCCACTGATGATTCAAATTAATCAATAACAAGTAAACTAGAGATCACTCGTCTCCATCAACAGAACCATCTTCTGAAACTCGATACAATCGAGCTGTGGATGTTGCTCCAGACATTGCTTTTGGTGACCCACTAATAGCCACAACTCTATCATTTTGTTTCAATCTTCCATTCTGAAAAATTGTCTTAATTGCTAAACGCATTGTAGANCTACCTCTTTCTAATTCTTCACANACAACAGCATCTACACCAGGAAGAAGCATTACTTTTCTTGCAACACTCGGATTATTTGTTACTGCTGTAATTGGAATTTTTGTTGAGTGAGCTGCAACAAGTCTAGCTGCATTTCCATGCTTTGTTGCAACTAATATTCTATCCGCCGAGGATGTTTCTGCCAACGTTACTCCAGCATTGGCCACTGCCCTTGTAAGAAGTAATTTGGCATCAGTAGGCTTTGTTAGGCCGTCCCATTCTAAATCTGCTCTACGAGTTACACGTAACATAGTCAGNAGAGAATCTACAGGATGTGCACCAGAGGCAGTCTCAGCCGACAGCATTACTGCAGTAGCACCGTGGCGGATTGCATTTGCAATATCGGCTACTTCGGCACGTGTTGGTCTTGGATTNGTCACCATTGACTCTAGCATTTGCGTAGCCACTATCACTGGCAAACCACGTTTTCTGGCTGCTTTTACAATTCTATCTTGAGCCATAGGTACTTCTTCAGGNGGGATTTCTACCCCTAAATCACCTCTAGCAACCATAACAGCATCGCTAACCTCGATAATACCATCAAGGGACTCTAATGCAGAAGGGTGTTCTATCTTAGAAACTATCCATGCCTTTGAATTACACTCTTGAAGAATTCGGCGTGCTGGAGATACATCTTCTTCGCTTCTAACATATGAAACTGCAATAAATTCAACATCTAATCCAATTGCATGACGCAATGCTTCCTCATCACGGGGTCCGACTGCAGGTAATTTNACGATTGTTCCNGGGACGTTTATGCCCTTTCTTTGTGTAATCGGTCCTCCCTCAATAATCCTACATTTTACAATATTATCATTGCATTCCTCTACTTCTAATTGAATCAAACCATCAGACAATAAGACAGGATCTCCGGGTCTAATCTCTTCTGCTAAACCCCGATACTCAACGGGTAATGAAGAAGAGTTTGCGTATCCTTCAGTTTCTCCACATCGTAAAGAAACTATTTCTCCTTGAGAAAGATGGTGAGTTCCTTCAAATCTTCCTAATCGTAACTTTGGTCCGGGGAGATCTGCCATTATCCCGATGTGAATGCCGTGCTCATTTGCTATTCTTCGTATTCTTTCCGCTACTTCAGCACGCCATTCATCGTCTCCATGGCTGTAGTTCAAACGTGCAACATCCAGACCTGCTTTAATCATGGTTCGAAGTGACTCTTCGTCACACGATGCGGGACCAATAGTTGCAACAATACGGGTTCTCCTCATATTGTCATTCAAGAGGAGGGGGGGTATGAATCAATCCGATATAGATTCGGAAAAACCGTAATTGTTCAATTAATGGAATAAAATGGAGAAAATGTGGGAAAACACAAAGCCCAGATTAGTTGCCCCTCGTAGAATGGACAAGGACAATCTGTTGAGAAGGGATGCTCTCGAATATCATGAATCATCTCCTCCTGGAAAGCTTACTGTTATCCCTACAAAACCTCATTCTACTCAAAGGGAGTTATCTCTAGCATATTCTCCTGGTGTCGCATACCCTTGTTTGGAAATTGAAAAAGATGCATCGAAGGCATACAAATACACTGCGAAGGGGAATTTAGTTGCTGTAATTAGTAATGGTACTGCGGTTCTTGGACTAGGAAACATCGGGGCTTTAGCTGGAAAGCCTGTCATGGAAGGAAAGGGATTGTTGTTCAAAGCATTCGCAGATATTGATGTCTTCGACATTGAAATTGATGTTGAAGATATTGATGAATTTGTTAACACTGTAAAGAATATTGCTCCCACTTTTGGAGGAATAAATCTTGAAGATTTGAAGGCTCCAGAATGTTTTGAAATCGAGAGAAGATTGATTGAAGAATTGGATATTCCAGTAATGCATGACGATCAACATGGAACAGCGATAATTTCTGGNGCTGCNCTTCTGAATGGNTTAGAAGTNGTTAACAAAAAAATCNGTGANGTTAAAATTGTTGTNTTNGGNGCAGGNGCAAGTGCTATTTCTTGCGCTAGTCACTATATNCGATTAGGNGTAAATCCTGAAAATTTAATCATGTGNGATTCGGGNGGTATAATGACTAAAGCNAGAGAAAANGCNGGNGATCTTAACGAATACAANGCTAAATTCGCNTTAGATATTCCTGANGGAACNNTAGGAGATGCAATCAAAGATGCTGATGTTTTTCTCGGTCTTTCCAANGGNGGNTTGGTTTCCAAATCAATGATTTCTAGTATGGCNAAANANCCATTNGTTTTNGCATTAGCNAATCCNACTCCAGANATAATGCCAGAAGAAGTTGCNNNAATTCGNCCTGATGCAATCATGGCTACNGGNAGNTCTGATTATCCAAATCAAATCAATAACGTCNTAGGTTTTCCATATATTTTCCGTGGTGCTTTGGATGTTCGTGCTAAAGAAATTACAGAGAAAATGAAGATGGCAGCCACACATGCTATCGCTGCATTGGCAAAAGAAACTGTACCCGATCACGTTGCAGCGGCCTATGGTGGACAAAGCCTACAATTTGGATCAGATTATCTAATTCCAAAACCGTTTGATGAGAGGGTTTTGATTTGGGAGGCCAGCGCGGTTGCTNAAGCAGCAGTTAGCGAAGGGATTGCTGAAATTTCCAAAGACGATTTTGATGTTGAAGAATACAGAAGAACACTAGAGGGGCGATTGGGTCTAACTAGAAGTTTGATGCGAGGAGTGATGAATCAAGCCAAGTCAGATATTAAACGAATTGTATTCACAGAAGGAGACCATCCAACTGTAATCAANGCAGCAGCAGAATGTATTAGAGAAGGTATTTGTTCACCGATTCTTCTAGGAAGAGAAAGTACAATTGANGAACACAAANAACGTTTGGGCTTACAATTCGAATGTGAGATAATCGATGTCAGGGATGATCCTCGNAGAAAGGGAATATATTCTGATGTTCTAAGTGAACAAAGAGCAAGAAAAGGAGTAACGAGAGCGGATGCTGTTAGAATGTTAAGATCAAGGACATACTTCGGTTCAATGATGGTATCATTGGATGATGCGGATGGACTTGTAGGAGGTATTGACAGACACTATCCAGATATTTTGAGACCGTGTTTACATACAATAGGAACGGCACCTGATGTTGAAAGGTTNGTTGGAATGTATATGATGACAATCAAGGGACAGTTGTTGTTTATTGGCGATGCCACAATAAATATCTATCCTGACTCTCAAACATTAGCAGAAATCGCAATTGAAACNGCAAAAATGGCTAGACGTTTTGGAGTAAAACCTGTTGTAGCAATGCTATCATTTTCTAATTTTGGATCTTCAAAAGAATATCGAAGTACAAGAATTGAAGATGCGATAAGAATAGTCAAAGAACGGGACCCTAGTCTAATAATTGATGGTCCAATGCAGGCAGATACTGCGTTAGTAGGTGACATTCAGGAAGAATACCCATTTATGACGTTCAAAGGACCTGCTAATGTCTTGATTTGTCCAAATCTAGCTGCTGCTAATATTGGATACAAGTTATTGCAACGCCTAGGTGGAGCAGAAGCGACTGGCCCTATTCTAGAAGGTATGGCAAAACCTGTTCAAGTTCTGCAACGTGGAGATGGAGTGAGTGATGTTGTACGAATGGCCGCCATATGTGCTGTTGATGCCCAACGGCATCAAAGGGCTAGACTCAGTTGAATCAATGCATTGCGATGGATTCATGTGAATAAGTCAGGTGGATTATTCCAAGCAGGGGTACCCGAGTTGGTCAAAGGGGCTAGGATGAGGTCCTAGTGCGTAGTGCTTCGCAGGTTCAAATCCTGTCCTCTGCACCACAAGCGTTAACCATGAGTTTGAAGGGGTAATGCTCTTCGCATAGAATGATTGCAATGAGAACCGTCTCTGCCGTGTTACTCACCATTTTGATGGTAGGTGGGAGTTTGAGTGGGTGCTTTGGAGAGGATGAAGAAATTATTGAAGATGAGCCTTCGCCTTTTGATTTCGGAAAGGATATTCCTGAAACAACATGGTATCATTACTCAGGAGGTATTGATGCTCGAAATTCTTCTGCCGTTGAAGAGGCAAATATTTCTGCAAATTTAACCGGAGAAAACATTCCATATTGGACTCAAGGATCATATTATGGAATTGGAATGAGCACTTTCGAGCCCACTATTGGTATTACTTCTATGGACAATATATACATGTCAAGTTGGGGTAATGGGCCTTCTGGATCTACTGCTGTAATACGATGCTCTGGACTAATAGAAATGACTGCTCTCTCCGAGTATTCTTGTGAAAACGTGTACAATCCAGCCTTGCCCGTTCCGAATAGTAATGATCCGTACATATATGTGGATAAGTGGACTGATAGAATAATGAAATTTGACATGCATGCACTTCTTGGAATGACTGTAGAATTCTCAGATGATGAAGGGAATTCATGGCAGAATGGGCAGTTAGCTTCCTCGATATATTCGGTCCAAGATCATCAGACTATTGGATCCGCTCTACTTCCTGCTCCTGGTTATGCAACAACCTGGTCTTTTTGCGTCAATGGAAATGCTCCTCATCCTCTCTGTTCAACAAGTTTTGATGGAGGAAGAACCTGGACATCTGAAGTCTCTGGAGCTCCTATAGATTGTCAAAGTGGTGGCCTAACTGCCCATATTGAAGGAGGAGTGAACGGCAATCTCTACAGAGGAAATATGGGATGTAATGGAGATGGTTACTCCATTTACAGAAGTACTAACGGGGGCCTGACTTGGACCGAACATCCTTTGCCAACAGAAGAAACTGGAACAGCAGATACTTGGAATGGAGAAGAGGCTCAGGTAGCTGTAGATGATGACGGAAATGTACATGCCATGTGGAATGGACTAGATAACATGCCATATTATGCATATTCACAGGATGAAGGAGAAACTTGGAGCAGTGCAATGATGATTGCACCTCCTGCAGATTTAGTAGGGACTGGATTCCCAGTTGTAACTGCAGGTGCTGCTGGCAAGGTTGCATTTGGATACGTAGGGGACAGTGGAAATAATACTTGGAACGGATACATGACAGTAATTACAGATGCTTTCAATGAAAATCCATTGATGACAACTGTTCAAATCAATGAGCCTGGAAATCCCCTCGATACTGAAGATGGATGTGGTTACAACAGATGCGGGGGGTTAGGAGATTTCCTAGATATGTCAGTCGATCAATACGGAAGGCCTTGGTTTGGATTGTCGCATAATATTGCTGATATCGGAATTTTCGCTACTATATCTGAAGGTGCAGCACTAAGGGGTTCAGATGGAAATTTGAGTGTGATCCCCCCCGGTGGACAAGAAACTCTCTAACGACAGGCTTTCAGTCCGTCTTGATTACTTAACAATATGATTTGGACCGAGTTGGCCTTGAAGGGGATTATTTCTGGAGGACTAGTTGTTCTAGCTACAGAATTTGCAAGACGATCAATTATATTCGGGGCTGTAGTTATTTCATTACCATTGATGAGTATAATGTCGTTAGTTATTCTATATCGAGATGGTGTAAAGTCTGAAGATTTGATTGCTTACTCTGAGAGTGTACTATACCTTGTCTTGCCCTCATTGACATTGTTCATTGTTTTTCCACAACTCATGAAGAGAGGATGGGATTTTTGGCCTTCATTGGGATTGGGGATAATTGCTACAATCGTGTTGTATGGAATTGGTGTTGCTATTGCCACAAAATTAGTTACAGGCGGACAAGCATGAAAAGCGGCTTACTTTGAAAGAGGAGTGGAGGAGTCGAATTGCCGGGTGTTTTTGATCGTTCTCGGAAGAGAGCTTTGGTCCGAAATATTTCTTCTAATTTCGATAATGCTGTCTCTAAATTCTTTGGAGACCGTTCTCCTAAAGTAGATACTGCGAAAGTACAACACCAAGGATACGTCGATGCATTACGAACATCTGGAGTAGTAGTTGAAATTCTTGAAGAATTACCTGGTCACCCAGATTGTTGTTTTGTAGAAGATACTGCTGTGATTTTTGATGATCTTGCCGTGATATGTAGGCCAGGTCATCCATCACGAGCGAATGAAGTACATACAATATCTGAACGATTAAGTAAGGATTTTGAGATAAAGTTCCTTTCTCCGGAAGCAAAAATGGATGGGGGAGATATCGTATACACTGGAAATGGGTTTTTGATAGGGCGTTCTACGAGAACTAACGATGTTGGAATTAATGAACTAAGCAAAATTGCTTCTTTGTTTGGATATTCTACTCAAGTTATCGATGTCCCTAGTTCTACTCTACATTTGACGACAGTATGTTCTGTTCCTAAGAATGGAATGTTAATTGCTGCAGAAGGACATTTGAAACCTGAACAAATAACTGGTTTTGATGAGGTCATTTGGGTCCCTAATAGTGAAACATATGCTTCCAATACCATCGCAATGGAAAATGGAATAGTTCTAGTTAGTTCTGGATTTCCTATTACAAAACAGAGGCTTGAAACAGCTGGATTTGAAACTAAAGAAGTGGAAATGGGCGAAATCATGCAAGCAGATGGAAGTTTGACTTGTTTGTCTCTATTCATAGGATGAGTGCCATTTTATGGAATCTGTGCGAAAACTGGAAAGAGAGTTTCTCTATGTATTAACCATAGCAATTGGTCTCCCAATTTCGGCTTACATCTCCGAATGGCCAGTGAACATTTGGTGTATTGGATTATTCATCTATTTATTTCGAAAATCTGAACGAAAAGAACGGGTAGAAATGTTAGTTGTGCTTTCATTTGCCACTCCAATGGAGTTATTCTTTAGTGAAATATGGTTGATCTATGAATATCAAAGAGAAATTATGCCCTTGTATGTGCCTGTAGGTCACTGGTTTCTTTTCGATCTTGGACGAAGAATTGCTTCAAGATTGCCTGATGGAAGGAAAGTTTCAGCTTGGATGATCTCACCTTTTATTCCACTTACAATTTGGATGGCATTTACTGGAATAGATACATCAGGTGTTATTTTACTAATTATCATGTATTCTTTTGTTAGATGGGGGCCTGCTCCTATGCTATACGCAGTAATGGGATGGTTAGCATTGGCAATGGAATTATGGGGGACCTGGCTAGGAACTTGGACTTGGGATAATAATGTACCATGGACAGACTTTACTGCTTGGAATCCTCCATTGCTTTGTGGCGCATTCTATGCATTTGGTGACATGTTGGTAAATATTACAACATCAAAATTGGAAGTACATCGAAACCGTTGATTTGAACTGTTACCGTTGATTCGGAAGGGTATGAACTCCCGGCATGGGGCTGCAATTTTGATCATCTCTTTGATGGTTTTAGCTCCCTTATCGGGATGTTTTGGTGAGCCCGACAATATGGGGCCAAGTTCATCTGACGATGTTGTAATCACACCAGAAGTATGGACGGGGGGGGTATTCCAAGGAATCACCGTAAATGCTGAAACTGACCTTTCTGCCTTTGTTCCATACTTGATTCAAAATCCAGAAACTGGATTCATTCAGAATTCTACTGTAGTTGACCTCAAGGCAGGTGAATCTATCTTGTTGTCAGTATTAGCTCCACCTCGAACAGATACTGCGGTTATTTTGATAGGCGATTACGGTCGAGAAGAGTGGCCAGTTAGGGAAGTAAATGAGTCTTGGAGGACTTGGTATGGTCGTGGCGGTTTTGAACGGTCTGATAATCCAATTATTCAGCGAGTAGATGGAGTGAATAATTCGTTAGATACAGTGCAAGTATCCAATAATAGTGCTAATCCAGCAATTGCAGTTCAAATTCCAATAATCCGACCTATGGCTGCTGCTTACACTGATGCTATGGGAGGTAGACATTCAACTGG
>PAOK01000012.1 GCA_002708015.1 Methanobacteriota archaeon | reverse complement strand
TGCTCCCATTTCAAGTGCTAAAACAAATTCACCTGATAGCTCAGCGACATGTGACCCAACCGCTTGAATACCTAGGATTACGTGATCTGATTCTCTTGCAATTACTCTGACAAATCCGTTCGTCTTTTCTGCCTCTAAAGTTAGAGCGCGCCCGTTTGCAGCAAGAGGGAATTTACCTACGATAAAATCCTCATCTACCTCTTTGGCTTCATCAGGTGTTAGCCCAACACTAACTATTTCAGGCTCAGTAAATACAATAGCTGGAATTGCTACTTTATCCCATACGCGAACATGTCCTGCGATTATTTCTGCTACCATTTCTCCTTGAGCACTTGCTCTGTGTGCTAGCATAGGATCTCCAGTAACGTCTCCAATAGCATAAACTCCAGGCATATTTGTTTTACATTGTTCGTCAATAGCGATGAATCTTCCCGAATCATTCATTCTTAACCCCATTTCTTCTAATCCCCAACCTTGAGTATTTGGTTTTCTTCCAACAGTAACTAGAACTGAGTCTACAAGTAAACTATGTTCTTCACCCTGTTTGTCAGACCATTTCATGGTTACTCCTTCATCGGAAACATCTGCTCCTTGAGCCATACAGTTAGTATTGATTTTTACACCCTGTTTCTTCAACCAAATTTCTAATGGTCGACGTAATTCTTTATCGAAGATTGAAAGTACACTGTCTAGCCCTTCAATTACGGTAACTTCTGTACCTAATTTAGTCAAAGCACAGCCAAGTTCTAGGCCAATGTATCCTCCGCCTACAATTGCTACCTTTGCAGGTAAATCCTCTAAATCTAAGGCTCCAGTTGAAGAACAGATTTTCTTTTCATCAAATGGCATAAATGGCAATTCTATAGGAGATGATCCAGTAGCAAGAATTACATTTTCTGCTTCAATTCGAAGTACTCCCTCATCTGTATTTACTTTACATGTTTTAGCATCAACAAAATTTGCCCATCCGTGAACTAATTCTGCACCTGCGGCTTTCAGTAACCCTTCTACGCCTTGGTTGAGTCGTTGAACGATCGAATCTTTCCAAGAGATAAGTTCCTTCATATTCAGATCAGGTGAGGCTGAAGAAATCCCCATATGACCTCCTTCTTCTGCATGTTTTGCAAGATTCTCAAAACGTTCTGATGCATGAATAATTGCTTTTGAGGGGATACATCCTCTAATCAAACATGTACCTCCCGCTTTATCTCCTTCTACAATTACTGTATCTAATCCCAGTTGGGCAGATCTAATTGCTGCAACATAGCCTCCCGGTCCAGCTCCAACAACAAGAACTTGGCAAGATCTAGTTTTCATTGAAATACCTCACATGAAAATCATAGCTGGATGTTCTAACATCCTTTTTAGATGTTGAACTAGAGCAGCTCCATCGGCCCCATCAATCACTCGATGGTCGAAAGAAGATGAGAGGTTCATTATGCGACGAATTTCGATTTTACCATTTACAACCGCTGGTCTTTCTGTAGCTTTGTGAACTCCAAGAATTGCCATTTCAGGATGATTGATAATCGGTGTTGCTCCTAATCCTCCATCTCTACCAAGACTTGTGATAGTAAATGTCGATCCACTGAGGTCATCAAGGGATGCAGTACCATCTCTTGCAGCCCCTGAAACTCTTTGCATTTCACTCGCTGCTGTCCATACGTCCATAGATTCTACATGTTTGACAACAGGAACATATAGTCCTCTCTCAGTTTGAGTAGCAATTCCAAGGTGAACTGCTTGATGACGAAGAACATGTCCTGCTTCTTCATCGTATATACCATTACATTCAGGGTGTTGAGGCATAATTTTTGCTAATGCTAACATGATAAATGGTAGGTAAGTCAGTTTAGGTTGTCCATCTGCACGTGTTGAATTAAGATATTGTCGAAGAGATTCTAACTCAGTAACATCTACATCTTCAAAGTATGAAAAGTGAGGGATTCTTGTTTTTGATTCAACCATTTTCTCAGCGATTTTTCTTCTTAATCCTATGACNGGTACTTCTTCAATTCCAGTAAGTCTCTGTCCTCTAGGTGTTGAAGGAGACATTGGAGTACTTGCAGGAACTGAACCTCCTGATGCAATATGTGAGTCAAGATCTGCATTAGTAACTCTACCCGCTGGTCCNCTTCCATTCACACNNGAGATATCAATTCCTGCTAATCTNGCNCTTTGTCTAACTGCGGGACTTGCTAGTGTTTTTCCTCCTGAAGGAGTAAGAACAGGAGCCGGAGCAGGAGCAGGAGCNGGAGCAGGAGCAGGAGCCGGAGCAGGAGCCGGAGCAGGAGCCGGAGCAGGAGCCGGAGCCGGAGCAGGAGCAGGAGCCGGTTCTGNAACCGCATCTACTTCTTGTGCAGATGCATTACCTTCGCCCTCCACCTCGAACACAATACATACTTGACCAACAGGGATAATTTCTCCAGGTTCTCCAGTTGTGGAAGTGATTTTTCCATCTACTGGACTAGGTATTTCTACTGANGCTTTATCTGTCATTACCTCAAGAAGCGGTTGGTCTTCTGTGACTACATCTCCTACTGATACATGCCATGAAACAATTTCTCCTTCNACAACACCTTCACCAATATCTGGAAGTCTGAATTCGTAGGTTCCCATGCTCAATCCTCCTGTGTCGCCCTGATGGCCTTAGAAATNCGTTCGGTACTAGGGATATAATCCCATTCAGTAGTATGGGGGAATGGAGTATCCCATCCTGTTACTCTNATAATAGGGGATTCAAGGTGATAGAAACAACGTTCTTGGATACTTGCTGACATCTCTGCACCGAATCCACTAGTCTTAGGAGCTTCATGAACTATCACGCAACGCCCNGTCTTTTTGACAGATGAAACGACTGTGTCACGATCCCATGGAACTAAAGTTTGTAAATCAATTAATTCGCAAGAAATTCCACTCTCTATGATTGCTTGTTGGCAAATATGAACCATAGTTCCCCATGCAATTACTGTGCAATCATCTCCTTCCATTACAATATTAGCCACTTCTAATGGAATTCTGAATTCTCCTTCTGGAACATCAGCATCAGGGTGTCCCTTCCATGTTGACAGTTTATGTGGGTCNCCATAGAATGGACCATTGTAGCAACGTTTCGGCTCAAAGAAAATTACCGGATCATTACATTCAACCGAAGAAGTAAGTAATCCCTTTGCGTTAAGAGGAGTCGAACAGTAGACGACTTTTAGGCCAGGAGTNTGAGTAAATTGTGCTTCTGGAGATTGTGAATGATGGTGTCCGCCTCGAATACCTCCACCAGCAGGAGTTCGGAAAGTTACCGGGGTAGTGAATTCNCCGCCTGAACGATGCCTTACCTTTGCAATTTCATTTACNATCTGATCATATGCAGGGAAAATATAGTCTGCNAATTGAATTTCTGCTACTGGTCTGAGTCCATTCAGTCCCATACCCATAGCCATAGAAGCAATTCCTCCNTCGGCTAATGGNGTATCGAAGACTCGATGNGCCCCATATTTCTCTTGAAGACCATCAGTTACCCTGAATACTCCTCCGAAATAACCTACATCTTCTCCGAAAGTCAGAACATTTGGGTCTCGATTCATTAGATCATCTAGTGATGATTTTAGAGCCTCTATAATATTCATTTCAGCCATGAAATCACTTCCCTAATTCTTCTCGCTGTTCTTGAACATGCCACGGCACTGTCTCGTAAACTTCTGTGAAAATGGTAGATGCAGGTGGGTATGGTCCATTTGCTAGGTCTCCATATGATGTGGCTTCTTTGTATGATGCAACAACTTCTGAATCTATTTTTTCGATTAATTCAACATGACTCTCTTCAGACCATATTCCAATTGAAATCATATGATTTTTCAAACGTTCAATGGGATCTCCTCCTGGCCAATGTAAGTGATCATCCTTTGGACGATACCTAGATGGATCATCACTACTTGAATGAGCACCTGCTCGATATGTGTATACTTCAAGATGCGTAGCTCCATGACCTGCAGAAGCACGATCTCTAGCCCATTTTGTAATCGAATATAAGGCTAGAAAATCATTTCCATCGACTCTGATAGAAGGAATCCCATAAGGTAATCCACGTGATGCAAAATTTGGTCCACCTGTAGCAAGATTTGCATGAGTTGAAATTGCAAATTGATTATTGACAATACAGAGGATAACAGGGGGTTTGTATACAGATGCGAAGTTTAGTCCATAGTGATAGTCTCCTTGAGCACTTGTGCCATCTCCTAGCCAAGTAATTGTGACTTGATCATCGCCTTTGTAGGCTGAAGCCATAGCAACTCCTACTGCTTGATTGAATTGAGTGCCAACAGGACTAGAAATTGAAATGAAATGTCCTTCTTTCCAAGTGTAATGTACAGGCATTTGCCTCCCCTTTACATTGTCCATTTCATTACCTATACAATGATTCATCATGCTGACCATATCTCTGCCTCGGACAAATTGTGCNCCNGGTTGCCTA
Organism: Methanobacteriota archaeon; assembly: GCA_002708015.1. Taxonomy (GTDB): domain Archaea; phylum Thermoplasmatota; class Poseidoniia; order Poseidoniales; family Thalassarchaeaceae; genus MGIIb-N2. The sequence continues at coordinate 26,313 of PAOK01000012.1, read as the reverse complement.
TAAGATGGGAAAACCCAATCATGTTGTTCTAATGCCATTGTTTGTGCAATAGCAATTGCTTCTTCTCCGAAAGATCGCATGTAGAAAGACAGTTTACCAGTTCTTTGAAGTTTCATCATTCTCTCGTCAAAAATTCTTAATCTTAGCATATATTCTAGTCCAGTTTTCAAGATTTCTGGATCAAGATTTGGATTCCATTCTCCTCCTGCATTTCCATCATCATCGATTACTCTTAGCAATCCGTATGCATGTTCTTTTGTATCTTCTGATGAGCAATCTATGGGTAGCAGAGGNAGATCTTCTGGCGTCCATTCCCAAGCAGGAAAAGAAGATTCATCTTCTGGCCTGCAAGGGGCAGTAGGTACACGAAAAGGTTCGGCAGTTGCTAGTGGAACCTCATCCGTCATGGTAGTCACTCGAGTCGGTGCGATAATATCATTCCGATGAAGCATCTCTACAAGATCTATATTTTCTCTGTCAATGAATCACTAAAACTTAGATGAGAAATTGCNGAGTTAGTTTGTGANCGAGTAACTGCTGGAGGAGCTCCATAGGCTTCGTCTTTCAGTAACCCTGCTCTAAAAGATGAACGAACCAACGGTCCACAAGCAACTCCTTTGTANCCCATNTCCCTTGCTTCAGTATCCCAATCAGCATATCTGGATGGCTCTGGGAATCTGTCAATAGGTAGATGTTTATCTGAAGGTTGAAGATATTGTCCAATTGTAAGTAAATCAACATCTATTGTTCGAAGTTCTCTCATTGTGTCGGAAATTTCTTCATCAGTTTCTCCNACTCCTACCATGATGCTAGTTTTTGTAAGGATATCTGGTCTGATTCTTTTTGCTTCTTGCAATATTTTCTTTGATTGAGTAAATGACGCTCTTGGGTCTCTAACTTTGTAATCCATGCGAGGGACNCATTCTACATTGTGTGCGAATACGTCTAATGGGGCTCCTACAAGAAGGTTAGAAAGAGCCTCGAAGTTTCCATCTAAGTCGCTGCACAATAATTCNAATCCAATATCGGGTCTAACTTCATGAATTGCGTCGATACAGTTTCTGTAGTGAGATGCACCTCCGTCTGGTAAATCATCTCTATTTACCACTGTAATTACAACATACGATAATGCCATATCTTTTACAGCATCAGCTAGTCTTTTTGGCTCATCAGGATCTAATGGCAATGGAGTTTTTATTGTTCCAACTGCGCAAAATCTGCATCCTCTAGTGCATTNTTCACCTGCAATCATGAATGTAGCAGTTCCTCTNCCCCAACAATCGTGAATATTNGGNCACCTTGCTTCTTCACAAACAGTATTGAGAGATCCACCCTCAATCGTTGATTTTGTNAAATTAAATCGNTCTTGNGCTTCTCCNGTTGGAAGGGNGGTTTTGAACCATGCAGGGAGTCTTTTCCTCAATGCCTTTCTCTTTTCCTTGGGNGATAATGTTGTACCTGTAGTACATCCTGAAGGTGCAATGTCTACTGTTTCAACAACAGGTAGGCGCATCGGCTCCATGTGATTCACCCCTCTGTTTGAGCCCTACCCGATTAACCGTTCGCTAAATTTNCTTCATCGGTATGCTCAAATTGTCAGTCATTGGCGTCAGAATATGAATGGGGCAGTATTGGTCACAGGGGGGGGTCGTCGTATTGGCCGATCTATCTCTTTGTCTCTTGCATCCAGTGGTTTCCATGTGGTTATTCAAACTNGATCTGTAGATAANGGAATAAATTTGGTTGCCGATGAAATTCGTTCATTAGGATCAAGTTGTACAATTGTTGAAGGAAATCTTGANTCGTTAGATTCTCCTCAAAAATTGTTCAGTGATTCAATTGAATCTCTTCCAAATGGTACNATACTCATAGGATTAGTTAATTGTGCCAGTATGTTTCAATGGGATGCTCCTTCAAATGTTAAATCTGAATCTCTTATTTCACATTACAAGGTGAATACTATANCGCCAATTTTACTATCTAGTCTTCTGTATAACTANCTTAAAGAAATTGANATCTCTAGTTTCCAAGGAAAATTGTCTCCTTGTATNGTGAATATACTTGATCAAAAACTGGTTGCCCCCCATCCAGACCATTTTTCGTACACTTTGAGTAAGCAGGCATTATCTGGTNCAACCATCATGATGGCCAAGGAATTCGCCCCATTCTGTCGAGTAAATGCGGTTCTTCCAGGGCATGTCTTAGCCAGTCCTGATCAAACTTCATCAGGATTTGAAAAAGCGCAATCNGAATCCCCGTTAGGATATGGNCCCTCTCCAAGTGATATCGCAGAAGCAGTCGTTTTCTTATTTGGGGCAAAATCAGTTACTGCNCAATCGTTGGTAGTTGATGCTGGAGAGCANTTGCTTGGCAGGTCTCGGGATGTTGTCTTTGAAACGGAGGGTCTCGATGACTGAAAATAGTATTTTAGTAGATATTTTATCTCAAAGATCCGAGGGAGTCACATCTTTATTTGTTAAAAATTGGAAAATAGACATAGATATTGGAATACTTCCTCATGAACAAGGAGTTTTACAACCGGTTTCATTTGATATTGAGGTTCATATCTCTGGTTCATCCTCTCCGGTGNGNGATGAAATCGATGCTGTTGTTGATTATGATTATCTAAGGACATTAGTTAATCAAATCGTAATNTCAANGAGATTTAATTTGTTGGAGTCGTTGGCTTCTGAGATTCTTGAAGGATGTTTACATCCTCCAGAAGTAATTGGTGCCTCTGTATCTGTATCTAAACTCGCAGTCATCGAAGGTGAAGGCGAAATTGGTTGTTCTTTTAGTAGGATTAAATGATTAATTTAACAGTGCATGAATCAATTTTTCTAATGTCTCTTCGGGAGTATCTGGTTGAAGACTAATTCTNATTGCTCTAAGTGCAGTTTCATCTCCTATCCCCATCGAAGTAAGTACATGTGACGGTTTCCCTGCAGTTGCAGTACAACCACTACTTGGTGCTGCAATAAATCCTCTTTGTTCTAAGTGTTGTAGAAAAATCTCTGCAGGTGAACCTGGGAGACTTAGACAAGTGATTCCAGGAGCTCTCTCTTGTTCCAATGCGAAAATTTCTCCTCCATGTTGTAGAATCATTGATTCTAATTTGTGATGTAGATGATTCCATAATTTGGTATTTTTTATTCTGTTTTCTTCTGCTTGAATTGCTACTTTAACAAATGCATTTACTAGTCCTATAGGGACAGTTCCNCCTCTTCGTCCTTTTTCTTGACCACTTCCCTCAATCAACGGTTGAATGCGCACTCCATGTCTAATCCATAATGCTCCAATNCCCATAGGGCCTCCAAAACTCTCTGAATCGAGAATTATTGCATCTGCAAAATGTGAAATTTCTGAAATTGAGATTCTACCTATTGCTCCCCTTGCATCCAATACCTTTCTTGGAGATCCATGNCGATNGATAATATCGTCATTCCAAGGCTCTAAATCTAACATTNTACCTGTTTCAATATCCATGGCAGATGCAGCAGCAATGACTGTATTTCCAGAATCGCCTCCATATCTTTTTGCAGCATTAATCAGAGATATATGTGCATCTTCCTTTACCTCAATTTTGTTTCCATTTTTCGAATTTGTAGAAAGAAGTCCCCTAATGGCCCAAGTTGCTGATTCATCTGCACTTGATGTGAACCAAATTGTTCCATTGTTCCCTAGTAAATTTTCCAAGTCTTTCCTTCTGTTTTCTAATTGCTGAGAAATAAGAAATGATGGTTCGCTAAAGCCAGTAGCTCTATGTTGATTGCCTTCAAGACTCGNAATTATCTCTTCTTTTGCTATTGGGTGAAGGGTCGATGCCGAGATCATATCGACACTTGCCGAATCGCCGTCCATACCCTTCCGAAAACAACACCGATGAAATAGTTAGAGTATAGGCGACACTACATGACTTGGCGCGCATTCGGTTCGAACAGGGCCAAGAATGGNCTGTTGGAGATTTCTGTTCAATCGACTATGAGATTTTCANAAGATTCTGGTTCAGTGTTAATTCAAATTGAAGATGCAGAAGCTAGGTATGAACCTGGAGAAATATTAGCCATTCGAACTGAGAAAATTGAGCGCTCATTAGTGCCAACATGGAGGATTTTACTNGAAAGCAAAGAAGGTCCTCGCCCCTTAATTTCATTGGGTTCTGAATCTGATGCGTTATCTGTTGCGGAAGANATAGCCAAATTAGGTAGAGCCAGATTAATCGAACATACTGGGAGAATTGTAGAAAGAGATGAACATGGTCTAACGGTTCTTCAACAAATCGCGCGTCACCCNGGTCGTTGGCCACGTCCAGTTAGAACTCCCTCCATGAGCGGTTCTGTTAGTGTTAGAGAAAAAGAGGTCATCATGGACCTTCCAAGCGAAATTCCTGCAGTTGGTTTTCTTTTTGCGGCTCTCTTGCTTGCATGTAGTTTAGTATTGGGTCCTATTTCTCTATTATTCTCTGGCAATATTATTGGATTCAGTCAATATGGAATGTCTTACGGTTGGGCTTTAGGTATTTTTGTATCATTAATTTTGATAGTTTTTCTGAATCGTTCAAACAGAATTTTTGAAGGAAGCCATCGGATAATTATTAGTGAATCCGGAGTTTCAGTCTCTGGGAAATTATTAGGAATATTTCGTTTGCCTGCTGAAACATTTGCTTTATCTGAATTCAAAGATATTGATGCAACCCAAGCGTGGGGCCTAACATTACTGTTTGGAGAAAGAAGAGTAAGATGCGATCTTCCTGCTGCTGAGGGCCAATGTCTGATTGGTGAGATGATTGATGGTCTTAGAGAAGTTGGTGCAATTCCATTCACATCTTATCTAGAAGAAGAATAGGTGCGGGGGGTGGGATTTGAACCCACGAAACGTTACGTACTGGAACTTAACTCCAGCGCCTTTGACCAGGCTCGGCTACCTCCGCACCCCCTCCGAATCACTACCTCCTCATGAACGAACCGCTTTGTTAGAAACGCATATTCGGCACAGTTGCGCGCAAACCGTTTAACTGTCGAGGTGCCACGGTACACATGATGAGCGTGCATTATACCTCCCGACGCCCATTCCTGCGAGCGACTTTATTGGCATTAGTTTTCTTATTCAGTTCCTTTGCTGCCACTGTTTCTACACCAGTTTCTCTTGCCTTAGAANATGATGTGTCCTACACCAATGAACAATTGTATGATTACGAAATTTTCGTTGCTGATAAGAATGATACTGCAGGAGGCGATGGATTCCTTACAACCATGGAACCTACAGGTTCTCAGAAAGAGATAGTTGTATCCGATGAAACTGCTGAATTCAAATCTCCAAGAATGCTCTCAGATTTATACATCGAAGGATATTCTGGTGAGATTGAATTTACTATGTGGTACAAGGCAGTAGCAGGAACTGATTCAGCTACAGCCACCTTTACGATACAGATTTTGAATGACGGCCAAATTATCTCTGAAGAAGATAAAGAATTTGATGCTTGTCAACAATCGTTTGGTAGTAGTTGTGGTAGCCGTGAAGCCTCAATTGAGATACCTCTTGCTGCTGGTTTCACAGTCTTACAAGANAATCAATTAACAATTCGAGTCAGTGCGGACATGAGTGGATGTGAATCTTCTGGAGGTGGAACAGATCCGCCTGGTGGTCCAGAGACTGAAGCAAGACAATTTGGTAATACAGACTGTTCTGCAACACTATATTTTGGAGCAATTGATGGAGGAGCAGATCAATTTACAATGATTGAGGTTAAATCCAACGCTTTATCCAACAGTATCTTACTAGTTCAGAAGGATGGAGCAGACGTTATTGACGGTGTTCAGATTGATTGGTATCCAAATGATATAATCTCAGAAAGGACAATGCAATTTAGATTTGAAGTGAAGAGTGCTTTCGGTCGTTTCGATATCAATACAATTCGATTGTCAGTTCTGAATCCGAGTGGTTCCTTACCAGTGGATGAGCCGATTACAGGCTCTCTTGAAGGTGTNGATGACACCTCTTGGTCTATTGCAGGGACATATGATTGGGAATATCCTGGTGGTCTAGAGGATGGTGAATATCAGGTCTCTTTAGAAATTTCAGATATTGGAGGTAATTCGATTGTTATCGAGCATGAGAATATTGTGATGAATAAGTATGGAGTTGCTCTAAGGCACGGAGACAGCCGTTCTACCGAATATATTGCTCCATCTCAAGTGACTGCAATTCCTCTACAATTGATGCACAGGGGAACAAACGATCAGATGTCAGTCAGTCTAAGTCTAGTTACAAGTTTCAATTCTAATTGGAATGTTTCCTTTGATGCCCCGGCCGGATATAATCTCAATGAAGGTGGATCAATAGTAAATCCAATTCTTACTCTTCAGGCTCCTCAAGATTTAGCTAACTCCCCTACGCAGTTACACATACGTGCAGTTGCTGAAGCATTAGTTGATGGTCAACCTGAGATTGTTAGTCAAGAATCACTATACTTAGATTTAGAGAAATCAGACGTCTATGCTCCACCAATGGTGAGTATGTGGGATAATAATTTGACTGCTCAATATGACAACAGTTCTAGACCTGATTCGTTTGATACTACGATTCCACGATTTGTAGAAGATGGAGTATTTACAACATTCATTATGGAAATTTGGAACAATGGATTTGACACAGATGAATTTAGAGTAGACGTTTTGGAACGTTCTAAGTCAATCATACAGGTTTTTGATAATGATACTGGCATAAGACTTCTAGAAGATGAAGGAGATGGAACCTTTCACACTGCGTTACTGGGTAGACATTCCACTCAAGTTCTTCAGATTCGAGTTAAGCCATCAGATGATCGTTCAGATCCTGATTTGGGATTAATTCATCTTGAAGTTACTAGCGAAGGTAATTCTACTAAGAAGTCTACCGTACAGTTTACTATTCAGAGAACATTTGGAATTCAGGCNACTCCTATATTCGATTGCGACGGCGCTCCTCTTGGGACAGTAAATCAAACAGCATGTATTCAGAATGGCATGTCAATGCGGTTGATGGTCACCAATAGTCTCCAAGAGGGTTCTACAAGCACTCCTTGGAGAATAATGAATCCCGCTGAACTTCAAAGAAATTTAGATGTTGATGCAATGTATTCTCAATGGGTTTTCAGAATAACTGATGATTCAGGAGATAGTGTACCTATGCTTCAATTAGCTCCTCAACAGAGTGAAGAAGTTCATCTNTCAATAGACCCNCCTGATGAAGTTGAAATGGGGTCACATACTCTTTACCTAAGGGTCATGGAGGATTCCTCTGATTCGAATGCACGCTATTTCGATATGCCATTCATCGTTGAAATAGGTCCTGGTTCGATTTCTTTAGAGGTTGTTCAAGTTTCTAATAATCCTGGGATCCAACCTAATGAAGAACGTTCATTACAGATGCGTGTTAAGAATAAAGGGAATCAAGAATTGATTGTAGAAATCGATATTGAATGTTCTGATTCGGCTACTTCTTGCGACGGATGGGATGCAGAAATAGGAGGAGGTGGTGGTGATTTAGTCATGGTTCCTCCTTATTCAGATATTTCCTTCGTAGTTGTAATTAACGCACCTCAGGATGCTAGACAAGGAGAAACAGTATCTTTCTCAGTTTCTGCGTCACCTAAGACTTTTGCAGATGAAGGTGGAGAAGAATATGAAAATGCAAAGGCAGAACTCAATCTAGTTATGAATGTAGAAATTCAGGATATTGTACTCAGAATTCGTAATGAAGTTATGAACCCTAGTCCAGTTACTTTGATATCAGCTGTAGTTACTCTTTTGATTGTAGTTCTAGGTGTTCAGAATCGTCGAAATAGAAGACGTTGGGTCGACGAATTCGATGAAGAAGAAATTGATGAAGATGAAGAATTCGATCTAGATGATCTAGATGATTTACCTCCTACAATCGCGGAAGTTGAAGAAGAAGAAGATGAATTTGATTTAGATATCGAATTAATCGAATGATATTCTTCAATACGTAGTACGTATGAACTTCGCTCCATTTCCCTTAAGACCCTTCAAGATACCCTGAGGTATGGTTGAACGTATGTTGTCGGAGCCTTTCCCCCACTTTCGCCACACTGGAGTACGAATCAAGTGTAGGTCGGTATTACTGACTATGCTCATGGTTTTCGCTAGTTTGGCTGCACTTGAATTCGCTAGATGGGAAGCATATGCTTCTTCTGATGCAGATGGTGATGGGTTAACATATGGTTTAGAATTTTTATTGAATACTCAGCCTCAAGATTGGGATAGCGACAACGATGAACTTCCAGATGGTTGGGAATGGTTTCACGGTTTGAATCCGCTAGATGCTTCAAGTCTTACTGTAAATGGTTCTCTTGGAGACCCTGATGGGGATAGTTTGTCTAACAAAGATGAGTACCAGTATGGAATGCCCTCTAATTGGGATAGTCCTAGCACTCCTAATGTTCTCGATAATGGAGTTTGGTGGAATGGCACAGTTCCTACCCGTAATTGGGATGAAGAATCTGCAATGCAGGCAAATCAGGGAACCGGTTCAGATGGAGCAGACGAAGACCCAATGGGCAATATTTGCGCTGATGGGATGGACAACGACCGTGATGGACTAGTAGATGCTTCAGACCCTGATGGCGATGGAGATGTAGATTGTTCATCGGATGATGATGATGGTGATGGAGATATTGACGAAGATCCTGATGGATATGATACTGACAATGATGGGATGAATGATGGTTGGGAAGTTTCCAATGGTTTAGATCCTACTGTGAGAACAGGTTCTGATGGACCGAATGGTGATCCAGATGGTGATGGATTAATCAATATCAAAGAATATGTTAATCCCTCATGGACCACTCAAAATTCAGGTACTCCATATTTCATGCCTGGTGCCCCTAATCAACAAAGAACAGAAACAGAATCACCCTGCAATCCTGTTTTGGGTATAGGTCCAAATGGTTGTGCCACTTTAACCGCTGAGGTAGATGGTGTGACCTCTACAAACCCTCAACGATCTGATACTGATGGTGATGGACTAAATGATAGCTATGAAGCATTAACATTACTTACTGACCCTACAGACTCTGATACAGACAGTGATGGAATTTCTGATGGTAATGAAGTAAATGGACAATATGGTTCTCCTCCTCAAGCTTCCGATCCTCGTGATAACAATACAGATGACGATCCATTTGATGATGGTGAAGAAGATATTAATGGAAATGGAGTAATTGATGGAGGAAACGAAACAGATCCTACTCGTGCAGAAGACTCAGGAGATTTTGACAACGATGGGATAGAAAATTGGGAAGAGAATCTAACTTGTACAGGTTGGAATGTCGCAGATACTGATTTTGGTGGAGTAATTGATGGTTTAGAACGAACTACAGGATTCAACACTGATCCGTGTCAATCAACAGTGGACTTTGTTACTACTTTCTCTTCTTATGATGCAAGCAATCAAGTTCTTTTCATTGCAAATGCTTCTGGATTTGGCCCTGATTTCTTTGANTGGCGACCAACGTCTCCTGGTCGAATAGGGTATTACAATCTCTCAAACGGCTCTCTTGTCCCCTTTTCTTTCCAGGAAGCGGATGTTCTCTCATCGCCTCATAGGTTGATTGGCGTTAGCGTAAGCCCTCCTGCTACTACTTCAACTGTTATTCATAAAAATGGTTCTTGGTGCTGGGATGCAAATATTCAACCAAGTAGTAACGACCCTTGGTGTGATGATGATTACTATGATCACGATGAGGATGGAATTTCAGATTGGGAGGAAAATTTTGGATTTTGGGGATTCCAATCAGATCCATTTGATGTAGATTCAGATAATGATACTGTGAATGATCTAGATGAAATTTTGAATGGTACAGATCCATTGGAACCTTGTGATAACAATCGTGACACTGATGGGGATTCATTGAATGATTATTTCGAGAATAATACTGGTTGCCCTCTATTCTATGTTCCTGGAATGGGGGGAAATGGCTCATCTGATACTTTCTTGACAAACTATGAGTCCGTTGATACCGATGTTGGAGGAGTTTGGGATGGTCAAGAATATCTTGATGGAACGAATCCTCAAAANAATCCNTCNGACGATCTAAATCCTGCAGANACAGATGGCGANGGGATNCCTGATGCTATTGAAAATAACACTGGGACAAATTGGTTAGATCCNGACACAGATGGAGGNGGAATGACNGATTACCAAGAATGNCCNCCTGCNTTTTGGCCTACAAACTGTGCAGGTTCAGGNCAAGATCCATTTGACCCNACTGACGANATAATTGAGAATCAGGTTATTTTCTGGGCAAATAATACNTCNTTAAACGTTGANCCTGCTTTAGTCCATTATTGGAGAACCNANACCTATGANAGTTACACNGGTGTTGATTATGGAGTNAATACCTCTCTTGTTGTTCTCAATTCTATGTNTCCTGGATTCACAGATAANAATTGGATTGCTTCTACTAATTTCCANAATAATACCACNAGTTGGGAGTATACATTCCCATTTATGTTNCAACCNGGNTCTAATGTTCCNCATCATTGGAGTACTACTCAGTNTANTGGATGGGCAGATCCANCTGCTGGTTTGAATCATACNAATTATACTCATGATGTTCCATTAACTGATGTTACATTGGATTTCTTAANTGCAGANGCNCCTGAGATTTGGTTTTCAGACTCTGTNCGTTCCAATAGTACTGCGTATTCAGGTAGTACNTATGCNCTCGATNTGCCTNGNTATTTTACTGATAATTCATTACCTGAATCAGAAGTAAACAATATTACNCAATCCGTAATNNCNTCATCTGGTGCTTTNTCTGCATGGGAAAAGATGGAAGCTTTANCTGATTTNATCGAAAATGGAAATNCAACATTTACTCCTCGACTGAATTATGANGGCAGNGGGTATCCTCAAGGAGGNGGNCCNGATTTNGTCCAATTTGTTCTNATTGATTCTAAGGAAGGGACCTGTGATGATTGGACAACTGTTCTTACAACAATGGCAAGACTTGCAGGTTTACCTGCTCGAAAAGTAACAGGATACATTGACGGTAGTTGGCATGGAACTGGTTATGAGGTTCTAGGTCTAAATTATGGCTCTTGGGTAGAAGTACACATGCAAACAAATTCAGCATTGGGCAATGCAGAGATGGGGTGGGTACCCTTCAATGCCTGTCCTCCTGATGAAGATGTTGAAATTTTGAATGCTGAATGGGGTCCTCTTTTCATTGAGAGGAACGGTAGTTCTGGGCAAACCTATCTGAATGGGACTCTAGTATATTCGTCAAATCAATCTGCTGTCTCAGGAGTAGTTCTTGATTTGTATCTCGTTCCTCTTGTATCTGCGGGTGATGTTCCAGGCTCAGCAGCAGAACCTTCTCGTCAAATTGGTTCTGCAATAACAGCAGCCAATGGCACTTTCTCTCTGAAAGGTAATCCTGCAGAATATATCCCTCCTGGTTATGGTGCATTGGTAGTAGAAACTATACCTAGTGGTTATGTTGGTTCAAATGGTATATTCGATAATTACATCGTCAATGTNTCAGATGATGTGAATGTAACTATTGAAGCTCCATTGCCTATTGATGAGCCAGTATTTGGTGCAGGATCTAATACGACATTATCTGGAAGATTGCAGATTGAAAATATCCCTCAAACTGATGTTACATTGTTAGATGATTGGGATATAGATGGTGATTCTAATCCTGATGGGTTTAGCTTTGTTTGGTTCAACTTTACATCTTCTATTTCTGGAGCGCAGAGTTATACGACTTCTATAGGACCTACTGGTTTCTTTGAGATAATTATCTTCTTAGATGAAAATGAGACTCAAGGGCTCAACAACGCCACTATCGAATTCCCTGGTTGGCATGAAGCTGATTTACAGAATGGTTCCTCCCCCCTCTACCATCTACGNCCTCTTTCACAGGTCGTAACNATGAATGTTACTCCTGCTCCTAATTTGGATATAGTACTAGAGGGNCCTTCCTCAAATAATTCTCTACTCGAAATAAATGATANTATTTTCATGAATGGTACTGTGCTCAGCCGAGGTCTTAATCCAGTACCTATGGAAGGCACTCTATATCTACAAATGCGTGTTAATGGTTCAGGAGCACCATATACTGATATCTCTTCTTGGATTTTAAATTCAACAACTTGGAGTGGGAATCCGGGTAATTTTTCTCTTTCATGGTTTATGGATCCCTCAATGGTCCCTATTTCTCCTGGTTTAGTTGATATCCGATTTACATTTGATTCGTCAACATTAGAAGCTGATGATCAAGTATTCATGCCTCCAGGTTTTGGCCTCAAGAGTTTCGTGACATTCGAATACTTTTTCGACCCTATTCTACGTGATCAAATGGAATTTATCAATATTGCAATGTTAGATCATACTGGTGGGACTGATCAACCATTCAATGGTACATATCNGACAGAAATTAATGGTGTTTTAGTTAATACTACGATTGATCCTGAAGATGGCGCATTCACCTTTGAGTATACTNCTCCAATAGTTCCGGCTGGTGATTANCCATTATGGATAAATTATTCAGGATCAACATGGTATNATGCTGCTTCGAATAATTCGACTATTCGAATTAGTGGACTAGGAACTGTTTCAGCAACATTAAGTCAAAGTTGGACNCATATNGGTGATTCGAATTATGTTACTGGTGAAATACGTGATTCTAACATTACTGGTTCACCATTGATTTTGAATAACAATTCTTCAATTATTCTGACTATGGAATTACCTGGTTCTGGTCCTACAGGNCCTATGGGTGAACCACCGGCTCCTGATATTGTTGATTTAGGATCTGGGTGGTTAAACACAAGTACAGGCCAATACAATGTGAGCTTTGTAATACCTAGTTTCGTCGGAGCAGGAGTATATGATCTTGTGATTACGTCTGACTTTAGTATTAGTCCACCTATTGGAGGGGCATATTATTCAACTGAAGAGGGAGCAAGTATCCTTATTGGTGTAGAATCAGAATCTGTTCTGAATATGATTGATCCTCCATCAACTGTAATTGCTGGCGATATTTTAGAGGTGAATGTTTCAGTAACAGATGTTGCTGACGGATCGAATATTACTGGTGCAGCAGTTCAAATGATTTGGGATTGGGATGGTCCAAACAATCAGACACTCTCTTCTGCAACTAGTGGTAATCAAGATGGAGTTGCTCGTTTCAATCCAACAATCCCTGTAGGAACAGATCCTGGTTATTATGATGTTAGAATATTAATGCCTGATGATGTAACAGATCCATTGTCTACAGGTTCTGCTAGATGGGTTGGAAATTATACCGATCTAAACATCACAGTATTAGTTCCAACGTCCGTTGTTATTGATTCAATTGTTCCTCCTACCTTCATTACAGCAGGTTCTACNTTTGTTGTTGAGGGTTCTGTAGAAGATTTCAATGACCCTAATCGTAATTTCAGTGGACCAATCGATGTTTCTGTGTTCTTTGAAGGAGATCCATCTGAGATTCTTATTTCNTCATATACTACTGCAGTAAATGGTACTTTCAATATCACNGTACCCACTGATCCTTTACTCGATGGAATAACTAGCGGAAACAAGACATTATTGATTCAGGTTATTGAAGATACAAACCCGTTTTATCTCCCAAGTAACATTTCNCAGTCAGTCTTNGTAAAGGGAGTTACTGGATTTTCTCAGATTTCTCCNTTAATACCTGTTATTGTTAATCGAGGCGANTCTATCGACTTTGGAGCTACTTTGGTTGAGGAATCCGATCAAGATAGACTTCTATCTAATCAGACAATTTCAGCTACATTCCACGAAACAACTCTCGCTGATGAGATTACTAANGATACAGGNGTAGTAAGATTCAATTTCACAATTCCTAGTTCTCACCCGTTGGGCATGATTAATATTCAACTAGACTATTCAGGTAATTTCACCTTAATTGGTAGCAATCGAACCTTCAGTACTGTAACTGTTAGAACGATTACAATTCTAGTAGTTGATTCAATNTCTGCAAATCCAGTAGCAGGTGATACATTCAATGTTTCAGGTACACTGACTTCAGAGAATGGTTCTGGAATAATAGATAGAAATGGNAATAATCTTCTTCCGGTTCTCGGNTTCACTATTGATGGTTTTACTGACTCATTTACTGTAGTTAATGGAACAGTTTATGATGGAAATTGGACTGCAAGTATCACCCTCGATCAAGATTTTCCAAGAGGGAATCACACTGTTAATGCAACATATACTCCTGGAGTGAACTATTTCCTTGGCTCTACAGATGGAACTGTCTTTGATAGCCGTGGTTACACTGTGCTTGATTTCAGTGATCCTCTTGATTTAGATCCAGATCGNAGAACGATTAGAGGAGATAATATNACTGTTGCTCTATCTCTATTAGATAACGCAGGCGCTCCTGTCGAAAATGCTTCAATTAATATCTCAATAAATGGTTTGACATCTTTTGAAATTTTTACTGACGAAAATGGAATAGGAATTGGAAACTTTAGTGTTCCAAGCACTTGGGTCGCAGGTCCTTTGACCATTAACGCTACACATGATGGGATTCCAGGGACAACAGGTGTTCTAGGTGATTCTACATTCACTCGTGTGGTAATACTAGCACCAACCATTCTTACAATTGACTCTATTGAAGGTGATTTAATCGCAGGTCAAACAATCATTGTAAACGGTACATTACTAGATGAACACGGTTCTTCGTTGTTGAATGAAACAGGAGAGGCAGTCGGTGGTATAATTCATCTCGCTATTGATGGAGAGGATACTGGTTCTGGTACAATAGTTCAGTCCGACCCGATTAGTGGGGCGTGGTCGATTTCTTACACATTACCATTAGAAACAACTCCTGGGCCTCACAATGCGACAGCGTTCTTCCTCGGAGGTTTCCTTTGGGTAGATCCTATGGGTCAAGGTGATTCTCTAAATCCGGAGTATTATCTCGAATCAACTGATACCTTAGGATTCGAAGTATCTGTGCCAACAGAAATACGTTTATTNGGNGGAAATACCGATGTAACTCGTGAAGAACTTCTNGATCTTACAGGCGTTCTTGTTGATATTGTTGAGCGACCAATTCCAGATATGACACTTAGTGTTTGGATGAATGGTCAGTTCTTGACAAATGTGACTTCTGATGATGAAGGTGTTGTTTCGATATTGTATCCTGTGCCTAGTGACATGCCTTTAGGTACTCAAAATGTTGAGGTTCGATTTGCAGGAGCTCCGCTTTATCTTCCNTCAAATGCAACAACTACNTTTGATGTATATGCTCCAATAGTAGTAACTGTTGATGCAATTGATACTGCAGCGGTTGGTGATACTGTAATAATCACTGGAACAATAAGAGATAACATCCCTGATAATTGGGTNCCCGGTCATATTGTTACTATACGAGTGGACAATAGCATCATTGGTTCTGCTACCACTGAAGTTGATGGTTCNTGGTCATTAGATTGGATAGTAGGNCCNGCTTTCTCTATTGGAGTTCACGAAATTGTAGCTTATTCNGAGCCTCAAGGNTTTTACTTAGGGGGNGAATCAAACACTAGTATTGTCATTAANCATAATGCNGAGATTACTAANCTNGTAGTTGATGAAGGTGGAGTAGCTACAAGAGGAGAGACTTGGAATCTNTCAGGTATTNTGGTNGATGGAGATACAAGTCCNAGGATTCCAATCGAAGGTGCAATNATTACAATNGAAGTAGANGGTANCATTCTAACTACTNTNACTACAGATTCTAGNGGNGCATTTTCNNCTCAAATCCCNGTATTAGTCTCATATGAACGCGGTTTNCATACAATACGAGTTTCTTATGATGGGAATGATCAATTTATNGGNNCNGANNCAAATGCTACAGCATATACTTGGTCTGATGTNACTATTGANATTCTTGATGTATCTGATAACAATATCCGTTCNAACCANTCTCATCCAATTGAGATTACGGGTCGNATTGTAGAGATAGGNGGNACAGGAAATANTGTCANNNATTCAGATATTTCCTTGATTTGGGCTGGAGCTGTTGAATCTGATGCCATTNTCACATGGGATAATGCTACTGGNCAATTCAAAATTTNATTAATTGGAAGATCTCCTATGCAAGGTGATCTNGAATTTACTGTAAGAATGGCTCAAGATAGTNCTAGATTCTTTAATGANGCAGAGAAGGTNGGAATNGATGCNTTCTTGATGGTCCCTGCATCNTTTACTGCTTCATCTGTTGAAGTAGGNCTTNATTCACGTGAAATCATTGGAACAATTACNGTNACAGCNACNGATACTGGTGAGAGAATTGCNAATGTTTCNATGACTGCTTTATTGTTTAATCAAACTTCTGAGATNTTCCAGTTTGGTAAATTGTCTGATGAAAATGGAATATTTGAGTATACNTTCTTCAGTCTAGAACCTCNACCTACNTTTTCAGATACTGCTCANTGGGGCTCATTCGAGATTCGTCTAAACACAACATCTCCATTGATTGCCCCCGATGATCGTGGNGATTTATTGAANCTAGTTGTGGACTTGNCATACGTTCAAGTNGNNGAATCNAATTCAATGTTAAGTCCAAGTTCTATTGCAATNATCGCCATNATTTTACTTGCNGCNGCAGGTGCAGTAATTCAAATGAGNAGGAAGCAAAGTACAATTGAAGAAATNCAAGACATCTTCACATATACTGCGGAATTACTAGCAGCAGGAGATGAGATTAGAGAAGCAATTTTCAATTGTTACGAAGATCTATGTCTTGTATTAATGCAGAACGGATTCCTGAGGAGAGATTTCGAAACTGTACGTGAATTTGAGATGGCAATTAGACAGGCACTACCTATTCGTGAATCAGCTTTGGAGGCACTTGATCAAGTCTTTGAAGAGGCTCGTTACTCCTCTCATGAGATGGGTGATTCTCACAAAGCTGCTGCTCAAGAAGCACTATCAAATGTGGTTTCTGAAATTCAGAATATGGCTGAGATTCCTGCTAGATGATTATTCAGATAAGCGTATTTCTAATCTGCCTTTGGAGTGAGATGCACTCAGAATATCTCTCCCACTTGGCAAAGCAGTTACCACTGGTTCCAAACCTTCTCGATCTATTCGTAGATATGAGGTTCCTGAATGAATACCTACCTTGACCTCTATACAATCAGAAGGGATACCTAAGGTCATGATAGAAACTCCATCAATTAAGGCGACGGCATCTAAAGAAGCACCTAGCAGATTCTGAGCAAATAGTTGAGCATCAGCTTGTCTGGTACGTTCGACTACTTCACTTGCTCCCTGTAAGAACTGTTCATGAGAATTCATTGCAGGAGAATCTGAACTAGTTTTGGAAATAAAATGAGAATGTAGTTCCGAAGCAGTAGCATCTAGGCTATGACCAATTTCTTGATTCTCATCATTGCTCTCTATCTCAATTGAGTGCCAGNGTATGTCGGACATTGACTTGCCCAAGTGCTGCACAGTCATCAACCCTCGCAGTCATTCACTATGTCTGGCCGGTTCTGGATGACGAGAAAAGAACCTCCTCACAAGACGTTCAGTAGAGCCTGAGTCAACGGTTTCGAACATTTTCAGGTTTCTAGGCAGGCAACTTCTGTATCCTCTATCTCCTACTCTCCGATCAAGTATGACTACTATAGCTCTATCTTCTGCTTTTCTTATTGGTCTACCCATTGCTTGTAGAATTGAATTAATAGCCGGTTGAGCAGCAGAATATTTCCATGCATTTCTTTCTCCGAATCTTTCAGAAACGTAATCCTTCAAAGCTTGATTTGAGGCAGTTGGTCTAGCCATTGGGATCCCAATACAGACTACTGCATCTAAGATATTTTCATCATAATCAATACCTTCTGATAAACGAGCATTATACACTCCGGCAAGAATACATCTTTGGCCTGAATCTCTTGATTTTTTGAGTTGAATTAATGCATTTTCAACTTGAAATTTAGTCCAATTTCTTTCTTCAACAATGACTCTTCTGCCTGGCCAAGACCCCTCATTGATGATGTCGTCCAGTAAGTCGTAAGATGGTAAGAAAACTGCAACATGTCCAGGTGTTTGTCTTAGTATACTGTGTATGTGTTCCCGTATTAGTCTAGTATTTTCTACACTTCTGTTCGAATATTTTGTTGTTACGTCCGTTGCAATCAAAACTGGTCTTCGATCATTTTCAAACGGGCTAGAATATTCTTCATAGATTACGTCTCTATTGTTCGGAACTCGCAAGATTTCTCCATACATGGAAGGTGGGAATAATGTTCCAGACATTAGTATGGCCCCCGAACATCTAGAAAAAATAGATTGGGAAACTACCCCAGGGTCTAGTAAATATGTTGTAATTCTACCCTCTTCTTTAATCCCAAGAAGATCGAAAACTGTAGCTAGTGCCTTCTCTCCACGTCTTTCATCTAATATGGATAGAATTTCGGCTAATCGATAGCATGCAAGGTCCTGCTCATCGTCCAATTCTTCATCAAAATCTACCTGGACTTGTTTCAAGGTTTTGATAAATTCTCGTAGAGTAATCGGTTCGTCGATTGTCTCGAGTAACGAGTTTTCAAAAATATCTAATAATTCTGTAGGGGAAGTCATCATTTCATCTTGAGTTCCTAGCATTTTTTTTAGTTCTACAAGGTATGTTCCTATACTGGTCCTAATTCTTGATAATGCTGCTTCAGATTTCCTAGCATTTTCTAAATCATTATAGTGGATTTCATCNGTTTGATTTTCCNCCATAATCTTTGCCACATGATTGTCTAAAAACCCTTTATGTTCNTCCATTTCATTGAAAGCATCTCTAATGACTTGGTTTGTTAATCTTCTTTCTAGTCCCATCCGAATTCGATTTGGTAAATTATGTGCTTCATCTACTACAATAATTGTCTCTTCAATTTCAANGCCCATAGAAGGTAGAGATGCTTCTCTTATANTCTCTACAAATACGTGATTATAATCACATACTATTACATCTGAATCTTTCACAGAAGATCGTGCAGTAGACCAAGCACAGATACCTCTTTTTCTACTTAATTCAATGACCTCGTCAACATGTTTTGGTTCATTTAAGATAAAATTACGAAGATTATTCCTGCCTAATGTTTTCATATCTTCTGGAACATCTGATTCGCAATTACACTTTCCAGAAATTCGATCTACTTCGATACACATAGACTCGCGTCCAATCATATCTACTAATTTTATTGGTTCGTTNGAATTGATTTTTTGATTAATTTTTCTTACTGAATCTACAACAATTCTATGTTGACTTTGTCTTCCAGTAAGAAATAATACCTTTTTTTGTCCATCAGGATGATTTTTTGCCGCAGATAGGGATGCTGAGAGGGCAGCAGCCGTTTTTCCAATTCCAGTTGGGGCCGCTGCAAATAGAAATCCATTATTTTTGAGNACTTTATTTCCATCTTCTATCATTTTTGTTTGTCCTTCGCGAAGATTTTCGTGGGCCACGAACTCAAATTCTTCTGCGGCCATACCTCTTACTCAAACTCGGCCCNTCAAGAAGATTAGGTGAGTTGCTTTACAGCAGAATCAATTAGGTTGCCCCGGAAATCGGGGCGGTGTGTGGGTGATCATACATTTCTTTGAANTTGCAAAGCTCTTTCTCTGAGTTTGTCAAAATTTCGTTGATTGAAGGGGGTCCCCGCGTAAGCGGGGGGGTGTGTGGTGAAAATGGTGGAAGAGACTANTGCTCTATCTCTAATCGGGTCTAGGTTTTGTTGAAGTAATTCTCTAACTGGGTTAGATTTGGTACATTTTGCAAGCATTGTATTTCTTAGAGCACTTCTTAACTTCAAAGGTAGAAAGACATTGGTAGCAGGGGGGTTTTGACGCCCCCCTGCATTGGTTGAGTTCCCATCCCCTACCATGTCCTTTTGCCCCCCGTTAAGGTGTGTGATCCTCTCTTTGTCTCAGGCGATTTGCCAGTTGTTGATGCCGTGTTTCTAGCACGGTTTGAAGGTCATCTGAAGCCACCATTTCTGCTTTCATGTGAGTTCGTAATGCTGCTCTTGTAACTTGATCGGGGGAATCTCCGTGGATGCTACAGAACATTTCGATTTTGTCTGTGAGGTCCATTCCTAGATCTACAGAAATAGTCCCTCCAACTGCCCTTGAAGGAGATGCTTCAATTAATTGGCGAACAGCTTGTCTAATGACATCTGATCTGTTCCTCATCCCATCTAGTCCAACCATTTGGTCCAAGGCCATCAAATGGTCCTCGGGGATTCTGCACTGGACCATTGGGCTGATATTGGACATTCTCCGCGACCTCCGTCCTCATGGGGTCGCTTACAGTATATAGTTGTATTTCAATTGCAATACATTTGTATTACAATTTTGTTTCATCCAGAATCGTCATACTTCTCTCCCTTTTGGTTCCAAAATCTCCAAATGAGTAGTCCAATTAACGTTGAACTTGCATGGCCAATTGAAATGGCAGCATCTGTGCCGTAACTATTGTAATTCCAAACTTCAAATAAGAAAACAAGTATCAAAGGAAATTGTGGTTTCTTAGCATGATAAGCAAGCGCTCCTAAAGCCCCAAACATTCCTATTGATCCACCTCGAAATGATCTACTCATGACGTAAGAAAATAATTCAATATCTGGATTAGTTGAAAAACCAACATTGTAAAAAATCGCCATAAGAATAGATGTTAATGCACTAGTTCCAATGAAAATTATTGCAGCACTTTTCCAATTATTATGTGCCTCAAAAGATTGTAAAAAGAACATTATTCCCGCGGTAACATACATTGCGTGCACTGTGTCCCAATGTGCAAATGGCGATATTAATAATGACAGAAGGAAAATTAGAGGATTAGATGTTAATTCATTTGGGTCCATTCTAGCAATATCTTCACTTATTAATCTGAGATTGTAAAACCCATTTCCTTCTATGGCTTCATCGATTAGTAAGACATAAAACCAAACTACTGCGAGATAGAAAATAGTAAATTTTCTGGTTTGAATAATCTNCATAGGAGTTAGTATATTTCCAGAAGTATCTTTCCAAGGGGCCACAAATCCAAGAAGATTTTTTGAAGTTTCATCACCTCCTNTCAAAGAAGACATTTTGGAATCCATGTTAGTCTGTTGATGGTTCTTGATTTCAACCCTCTCGTTGATAATTATTGATTAGTTGAATAATTTTTCACCTTCAAGGCGATTTGGCCATATAGTTGAGATGTTACCCCGATACATGGATAGTAAGGGCGGAAGTAGAGGGCTATACATTTTGATGAGAACAGTCCAGGTTGCTTTAGCAGATGATATTGTTACCGATGATGAGTCTGCAATGTTGAAAGTGATTGAATCGGTTATGGGCCTAGATTCGGGTAGTGNGCAAGATTGTTTTGCGATAGCTAGAGGCGACATGATGTCTCCATTTACTGATACAGATGTTGAGGNGCATACAAATCGAAAGTTAGGAGATCTTGCAATGTACCANAATGTGTTGATTACTGCATTGGATGATGAAGTAATTACAGATGATGAGATGGCAATGTTAGATGTTCTAAGACGAGTTCTTCGTCTCCAATCTGATGAACATGCTCTAATGGTNGAGCAAATTCGGTTACTAGCATCTCGTTCAGATGCATCTGAGAGACTTACAGAACGCATGGAAAGATATCTTGTNAGACATCCATTCTCTTGAAACACTTGAATTTTATATCCGAATCACCTAAATCCTGTGTTTTCCCTCGATGTCTATGAAGCGGCGTTTGAGTGTAGTACTAGTGATTTTATTTCTCACTCCGATATTGGTCTACTCTTTAGATTATGAAGGCATCATTCAGTTCGATGAGGAGAAAATTGGTCCTGAATATATTTCTAAAGCAAGTTCATCCCAATTACTTTGGTTTGAGAATGCAGGTGGTACCGGTTCAGATAATATCCAAGGGATTGATGTAGATGATTTTGGAAATGTATACGTGTGTGGATATTATCATCAAACTATGAACTTGGGAGAAATTTCTACTCCGGCTTCTAGTAGTAATTCTGCAGATATCTTCGTCGCTAAGTTGTCAGTAACTGGAGAATGGTTATGGGTAAAAACTGCAGGTTCAACTAGTTCAGATTATTGTTATGATATAGATGTGGACAAGGGTGGAAACGTTAGTATTACGGGGATTTATTATGGTTCAATTCAATTCGGTAGTGATTCTCATTCTTCGAGTGGTTCTTACGATGTTTTTGTAGCCTTATTGGACACCACTGGAAATTGGATTTGGTCAGAGTCTGTGGGGGCAAGTAGCAGTGATTATGCTCATGGAGTGGCTTTAGCAGAATCTGGGAATGTATACGTCACTGGTTATTGGTCGTCTGGAACACTAAATTTTGGATCTGCTGGTTCAATTACATGCGGTAGTTGTTACTCTGATGGTTTTCTAGCTAGTCTTGATTCTCAAGGAAATTGGCGTTGGGTTGAAAGGATTGGCGGCAGTTACTATGAGAGAGGANGATCAGTAGCTGTTGACGGTCAAGAACGTGTATATGTTACTGGAGAATTCTCGTACAATGTTGAGTTTCCAGGAATTACATTGAATAATGGAAATCGTGGATATGACTATTGGGGTTTTATCGCTCAATATTCTTCTTCTGGTAGTCATTCTTGGGCAGANGAATTTGGATATAGTTCCTATGAGACGTACCCAGAAGGAATCAGTGTAGATTCAGGCGGTAATGCTACTGTTTGTGGCCGATTTTATGCTTATTCAGAATTTTCTGGAAATCAATTGCAAGCCAATAGTAACAGTTGGGATATGTTTGTGGCCCAAATCTCTCCAACAGGCAATTGGAACTGGTACGATAAGGGAGGAGGTAGCAGTACCGATTATTGTTACGAAGTTTCTACTGAATGGGATTCAGGTGAAATAGCAGTTACAGGGTATTATTACAGCACAGCAGTTTTTGGACCATATGGCGTTTCAAGTACAGGATCGAATGATGTATTTGCGGCGACACTTTCGTCATCAGGTACATGGAATTGGGTCAAAGGATATGGTTCCACCTCTGGAGATTNAGGGTATGGAGCAGCGATTCTTGGAAATGAAACCTACTTTGGTTTCAATTACCCTACCTCATTATCTATTGATGGTTCAACCCTTTCTCATAGTGGATCTAATGATTTTGCTTTAGTTGTTCATGGTATCGACTCTGATGGTGATAAAGTAGGAGATCGAACTGACANATTTCCTATCGATTCTACCCAGTGGTCAGATTTTGATGGTGATGGTTTTGGNGATAATTGGGGGGAACCATCTTGGAATGCTTCTAGATTCGGTGGAATCGGCGTTTATCGAGATGGGGCTACAACTCCTGATTTTTGCCCTGTCGCCTATGGTCTAAGCACAAGAGATGTATTCGGTTGTCCTGATGAAGATGGAGATGGTCAATCAGATTCTAATGATGCATTCTTGGGTAATTCTTCTCAATGGGAAGATACAGATTCAGATGGATTTGGNGATAATACTGACGGAGAAGCTCCAGATGATTGCCCAAATGTCTGGGGTACTTCGACAAAGGATTCCTTTGGATGTACTGATTTAGATGGTGATGGTTGGTCTGATCTCGCTGATGATTTCTTCAATAAACCGTCCCAATGGAATGATACAGATGGCGATGGGATGGGGGATAATTGGCGCGTTTCATCTTGGAATTCGTCACGAATGTCTCATTGGCCAGGAATGTGGATTGAAGGAGCCTACTTGCCAGATCCTAGTCCNTTGGATAGAGATAATGATGGTTATGAAGATATTGAACTTGGTGATTCTATTGGACCTTTTGATGATTGCCCTGACACCCCAGGTAACTCATTTAGAGATCGTATAGGCTGTGTGGATTCAGATGGTGATGGGTGGTCAGACATTTCTGATGCAATGCCAGATAATCCTAATCAGAATGCAGATTCAGACGGTGATGGCTTTGGAGATTCTCCTGGCTTCCCAGATTCAGATGACTGCCCAACTCGTCAAGGAACTTCTTCCATTGATCAAATAGGATGTCCTGACAATGACNGAGACGGAATTTCTAACGATGGTGATGATTGCCCCGTAGATTTTGGTCAATCNTCAAATGGTTGTCCA
The DNA here is from genome assembly GCA_002708015.1 of Methanobacteriota archaeon. GTDB lineage: Archaea > Thermoplasmatota > Poseidoniia > Poseidoniales > Thalassarchaeaceae > MGIIb-N2. Next base: position 2,183 of record PAOK01000012.1, on the reverse strand, counting down.
GATAGTGATGAAGATGGGATTCCAGATGTAGCCGAATNTGGGNTAGTTGATGATTGTCCCACCGAATGGGGTACATCAACTGAGGATAGAATAGCCTGTCCTGATCGAGATGGAGATGGTTGGTCGGATACNGGCGATACATTCCCCACAGATCCAAGTCAATGGGCAGATTCTGATGCCGATGGTTTGGGAGATAATCCAAATGGAACCAATCCTGATAGTTGCCCAGATGAATATGGAGAATCTACAGAAAATGGATTAGTTGGATGTTTAGATTCTGATGGAGATGGTTTTGCAGACATTATTGATGGAAATTCTAGTGTTCCNGGTGGGTGGGCAAATGATGCCTCCCTATGGTCAGATACTGATGGTGATGGATGGGCTGATCAGCAAGGCTTTGTACAAAGTGATGATTGTCCATTAGTAGCAGGAAATTCAACTCGATTTACAAAAGGGTGTCCCGATTTTGATGGAGATGGATGGGCCGATATGGTTGATCCAGATGATGATAATGATGGTTTTACTACATTTNATGAAATTAATGTTGGAACCGATCCATTTGATGCTAATGATNTACCATTAGATGAAAATGGAGATAATATTCCTGACCAGTTACAACAGATTTCTACATTAGATCCTGCCGTTCAAACAGGAGTCTCAATTGGTATTTTAGTCATAATATCAATTGGAGCATTGATGTCAATATTAGTTTGGAGATCATCTACTGGTAGAAGGAGTAATTTTGAACGGCTAAGGAACTCAGTAGATAATGCTGAAGGATATGAGGGAATTCTTGAAGTTGAGAAAGAGGTTGAGACAATGTCTGAAAAAGGCAAGATTGATGCTGGACAAACTGCTTTGTTATTCGATCGTATTGGAGATAAGCGCTATCGTCTCGAAGAAGAAATGAGAGTTGCTCAGCAAGCAGAGTGGTGGGCTCATCAACAAGCTCAAGGACAGCAAATTCAGCAGCAGGCTAATCCAAATACATACTCCCAGCAAGGATGGAGTCAACAGGGTTAGAATCAACAAGAGGATAGTAGGGTTCATTTCTGTGTCTGCACGGGCAAGTATCAATGAGAGTCATCAATGACACTATACATGGGTCATTTTCGATTGATGGTGTTAGAGAAGATTTACTTTCAACTCCTGAGTTCAATAAACTAAGTCATATCAAACAATTAGGTCTTGCTCATTTGGTTTTTCCAGGTGCTCATCATACTCGTTTTGAACATTCTCTTGGGGTTTCACATTTAGCTGGACGAATGGCGGACAGCCTTTCTCTTTCCAAAGAAGAATCTACGATTGTAGAGGTGGCTGCAATGTTACACGATGTTGGCCATGGTCCGTATTCTCATACCTTGGAGCATATCCTTCATGAGAGAGGAGGAGCAGATCATATGCATATCACTGAAGGAATTATCACGGGAGATTACGAGATACTTTCTGATGAGGAGAGATCTCTTTTTCCAGAACGTAGAACGGTTCCCGAGATTTTGGAATCTTATGGGATCGATCCTAAAGAAGTTTCATCATTGATTCATGGTCCTGATGCAGGAGGTAAAGAAAGAAATTTGTTTCATTGGGGCGAAGGCGCAGAAGCCTTTCACTCCCAAGATCATACTATGGGTCACTTGGTTCATGGTCCAGTTGACTGTGATCAAATGGACTATCTTTTGCGAGATGCACATTTTACTGGCGTGAGGCACGGGATAATTGATCATCATCGCTTGATTCATTGTATGGAAAGACATTCTGGAGATATAGCAGTTTCAGAAGGTGGTCTATCAGCGTTGGAAGGGATGATGACTGCTAGGGCTCTAATGTACAGTGCAGTATATTTCCATAAAGTTACTAGGATTACAGAAGTAATGCTTTCCAGAGCTGTAGAAAGGTCTGAAGAAAATCTCCCTGATGCTGTTCTGATGCAACGCATGGTTGATGCAGAAGTTTGGCATGCATTGGATTCAGCAGGTCCATTTGCTAAAGATATGATTAAGCGTTTGAAATATCGCCGCTTACTGAAGAATTGTTTGACAAGGAGAATGGATGAATTGACTCCTGTTCAGATAGAGCGTTTGGTTCATTTAGCGACAAATTCAGAGGACAGGATTCAAGTTGAAGATGAGATTGCTAGACGTTCAGGTCTAGATCCAGGATATGTTTGTATTGATGTTCCATCT
>PAOK01000043.1 GCA_002708015.1 Methanobacteriota archaeon | reverse complement strand
GCACGCTATACCATATTACATTGGGGTGCATTGATGAGCGGTCGCTTTGAGCAAGAAACCTCTTCTTTGAGTGATCAGGAATTTATGGAAGGTATTTCTGATACACTTCGTTCTCATTCCTTTTCTTCTAATCCTGAATTAAGTCCTAGATTCAAAGAATATCTTACTCAAAATATTCCTGAACAAATTGATAGAAAAATAGATCCTCTGAAAGAATATCCGTTACTGAAATTAGCTAAGGAATATCTTGAAAGCGATGGATGGACATATGAATTATTAGAAAGTCATAGCACTATTGCATTTGGATTCGAAGGAAAAAATGGCAAGTGGCATTGTATGGTACAAACACGAGAAAAAGAAAATCAATTGATTTTTTATTCATCATTAGAAAATGGGATTCCAGATTCCGTGATTGAGAAAATCATGCGTTTCATTACTATCGTAAATTATAGATTAGTAGTTGGAAATTTTGAAATGGATATTTCAGATGGAGAATTGAATTATAAAACAGCATTAGATTTGGATGGAATAGATCCTCCTCAATCATTAATTAGAAATATTATTCAGACAAATTTAGCCACATTTGATAGACATTTATCAGGAATTAATTCAATTATTGAAGGAAAATCTGTGAACTCTGCATTAGATATAGTCGAGACTGAATCATCCTAAATTTTGAATTCAGTTTCAAAACAAGAGTATATACGTTATTTGTCAAATCTGTAGTTATGATCGAGACATTGGTACCCCTTCTTCAGTTGACTATTGCTGTTGTCATTTTTGCCGTTTGGTTAGTTAGGCCAAAACTAGAAACAAATTACCGTGCGGGTAATGCAACAAATATTTTTGAAGAATTTGAAGTATATGGGTTGCCAAACTGGTCTGTATATTTAATCGGAGGTACAAAGCTCGGTCTAGCAATATTATTGATTGCTGGAATTTGGTATTCTTCTGTTGTTCAATATGCTGCGATAGGAATGGGTATTTTGATGGCTGGAGCAATTATTTGTCATCTAAAAACTCGAGGTGACCCTTTGAGTAGAGCAACTCCAGCATCTCTTATGTTAGTAATGTGCGTCTTGGTTACATGCCTTGCTTAATTATTAAAATTCCATTGCATGTCATGATGTGGGCCGATACCTTCGATTTCAAAAATATCTGAAACGATAACAAAACCCCTTCTTTCATACATCGGAACTGCACGGATTCTTGCATTACACCAAATACCTGTATTATTTTCACTAGCATAATTTTGTAACTTTTCAACAATTTTACTCCCAATCCCATTGTTTTGAAAATCAAAATCAACTGCCATGCCCCTGATTCTAAATATGGCTCCGTCGCGCGGATCTGTTTGTAAAGTTGAACAACCTACCATTTTATTTTCATGATATGCCACAAGAAAACGAGTCCTTTCATCAGTATCTATTCCATCATAATGTGCTGTATGTCTTGGCTTTCCTATTCGAAGAACTTTCCATCTGAGATCTAAATGAGCATCATTGACTGAAGATTCCCACACATATTGTATTTCCATCTGAATTCAAAATAGACGAAGAAGTCCTTGGATTTAGACACTCCCAGTTGACCCAACGGCTCAAACAACAATATCCCATGCGAGAGGTATGGAGGGGCCTGAACCATGGATTCATGCTTCATCGATAATTGATGATGGTTCGCTCATTGGAAATGGTACCAAGATCTGGCATTTTTCACATATTATGGATAATGTTTCTATTGGTCAAAATTGTACACTTGGCCAAAATATCATGATAGGAAGTGGGGTAACAATCGGTTCAGGTTGTAAAATTCAGAACAATGTTTCAATATTTTCAGGTGTCATATTAGAAGAGAATGTATTTTGTGGGCCATCCTCTGTTTTTACCAATGTCCTATATCCTCGTGCTGAAATTGATAGAAGAGATGAATTCAAAGAAACGTTAGTCCGCAGAGGTGTATCCATCGGAGCAAATGCAACAATTCTCTGCGGTATAGAGATTGGAAAATATGCGTTAATTGGAGCAGGGTCTGTTGTTACTTCTTCTGTAGAACCATATGCTTTGATGGTAGGTAATCCTGCTCGTAGAGTTGGTTGGGTTGGTGAATATGGGGAACCACTTGATTCAAATTTATTCTGTAAAAAAACAGGTGACCAGTACAAATACAATGAAGGAAGTGGGTTAACAAGATGCAACAAGTAGATTTGAAAGTCATTTTACTTACTTGCATATTATTGCTTGTTGGATGTATTGGTACAGAAACTGATTCTGAACCTACAAATCCGTACAACGGAAACGAATGGACAGGCGCCAATCCTGCCCCATTATTTACGTTAGAATCAATGAATGGTAGTTTGTGGTCATTGGAGGAAGAAAGAGGAAAAACAGTAGTATTGGCCTTTACATATACCAGATGTTACTCAACCTGTCCAATTATTTCTCATTCACTTTCGGCTATTTATTCTCAATTATCATCTGAAGAAAAAGAAAATATTACTTTTGTATCAGTAACTATTGACCCCTGGCATGATTCTCCAATGGTATTACAAGAATGGACCGAAAACAATAATTTTTCTTGGACACATTTGACAGGTTCTCCAGAGGCAGTAGTCCCTGTGTTGAATGAATTTGGAGTAGCTCCGATTAGTTTTGAAGATCAATCAGAAGAAGGATATGGTTTCAATCACACTCAACCTACATACATTATCGACCATAATGGAGATGTACGTGTTTTATGGGATAATCCCGATTTAATGATTGAATTATTCTTAGAAGACCTAAGAATTGTGGCTGAGTGAATATATGGAAAACAATCGTACGATTGCTCTTTTTTCTCTATTTGGAGTAACGCTTCTATGGGGTGGCACGTTTATTTGGATGCAACAATCATTAGACGCTGCATCAAATCTTATTCCAACATTATCAGAAAATCATGTTGCAATATTTTTTGTTATGATGCGGTTTGTGATCGCAGGATTTTTTCTCTTGTTGCTTGTTCCTAAAACTTGGGCGGGGTTAGGAAACATCGAAGTCTGGAAAGGAGGCCTTCTTCTGGGAGTTATTGTATGGGGGGGATTTATTCTTCAAATGCTAGGATTGACAGAAATAACTCCAGCTGTCTCTGCTTTTTTGACAAGTTTATACGTAGTTTTCACTGCATTAATTGGTGTGTTTACAGGAATGCAAAAATTAACTCGTTTTGCTATTGTAGGCGTCATTCTGGCTACATTTGGTGCAGGATGGATTAGTGGGCCACCCCAATTGAACTTTGGTTTAGGCGAATGGTTGACAGTTGGTTGTGCCTTGTTATTTGGGGCACATATTATTGCTACAGACAGGGTAACCAAAATTGTTGATCCAATCCAAGTTACAGCAACGATGTTGATTACAGTAGCACTATTATCAATTATCGTATTTTTATTATCATCAAGACAGAATCTCAACGATTTTACAATTTTAATGAAGAATTTTGACTTCGTTTTTCCTTTGATGCTTTGTGCAATTCTTGGTAGCTTAGTGGCATTATTGGTCCTGAATATTTTTCAAAAACAAGTTTCTCCAGTAAGAGCAGCAATATTGTATGCATTAGAACCAGTATGGGCAATGTCAGCATCTCTATTTTTGGGCCTTGAGGGCAACATTACATTCTGGTTACCAGTAGGTGCAATTGCATTATTAATTGGAAATTTAATTGTAGAATTAGATCAGAAACCCATAGAATCTAACAAATCATAACAATTGATTATTCTTTAACTCCATTTTCCTCAATGTTTGTTTTTGATATTCTCCAATATATGAATGGAGAAATAATCAGATACATCAACACTCCATATACTCCCGAAGGCAAGCTGAGAGTAGAAAGGCCACCATCAGGCGAGGCTAATATTAGTCCACCAATCGTAATTCCTACAGTGGCATTTTGAATTCCACTTTCGATCGAAACAGTTGTTGCCTTTGCAGTCTCAATATTGAAAAATTTAGCACTCTGATATCCTATTCCAAGCATAAGAACATTCAACATGATTACTGATGGTCCTAACGTCCCAATATTTTCGATTAATGTATCCCATTCACTAGCAATTGCAGCAATTACAATAATTACAAACAGAATTGTAGCAATAAAATTAACACTCTTCTCAATTGATTTTGCCATCTCTGATGCTTGATGCCTAATTGTCATACCAATCAATACAGGTAATGTTGTTAGAAGAAACATAGTTATTCCAAGCCCAAGAATATCAATATCAGGAGCAACCTCGCCCATAAAATAACTCATTGAGAGACCAACAATTAGGGGTAAAGTGAATACTGCAATTACAGAAATTACTGCAGTATATGATATAGAAAGAGCAGTATCTCCTTTTGCTAATTTTGTTAGAATATTTGAGGTAACTCCCCCTGGACAACATGCTAAAATCATTAATCCAACTGCTAATTCGCCATCCAGTCCAGATAAAATCACAACACTAAATCCAATTATTGGAAGCACAATCATTTGATTGAAGACTCCAATTGCAAATGCTTTAGGTTCATTGAAAACTAAGAAAAAGTCAGCTCGAGTTAGCCCTAATCCGAGTGAAAACATAATGAATGCTAATGCTATTGGTAAGACAATATCGATTATCACATTCCCTTCTTTTTCAGCCAGATCTTGTGCTTGGACAGGCAAAGAAATCAATAACAATCCAATTAAAATTGAGAGGACAACCAAACCTCGTCTCATAAATAGTAAAAAAATTGTAAGCGTATAATTTCTTGTGGTTTACATCATCATTCAATGCGAGTCTTCAAGAATCGCTAGTAAGTGGAGTAGGTTATGGCAACAGTTGACCTCGCGACACCTCTACTTGGCGATTTCAGCACTCAATTAGATGTGGCCTTCGGTTCAACATTTGGATGGATTTTTGGACATTTAATCATATTAGGTATGGCGGGTATTCTAATTCAATCAATGAGAAAAACCTCTCTGTTAACAAAAAACTTTGATATTTCATCTGCTAAAATTACAAATTTTATTGGATACAGTATTGCAACTATTATTCAATATCAAATTTTTATTGCATTTTCATTCCCAGTTTCTGGAGCAATAATTACTGCAGTAACATCAACATTATTGTGGAAATGGACATTTGATATTCTTACTCCAACCGATGTTTAAACGATATTACGTACGTCGGATTCAAACACCTTCGATCCCCGCTATTGCATATGGCATCGTTTGGTGATCACCCTTTGTTACCGGACGAGCTCGAATCATTACTTTCAGATGATACCACCAGTACAGTATTTCTCAAAGCAGACTGCCCCCCTAGAGTCAAATGTGGACATATCAGTGAAATCCGTCTGATGGAGTTAGAAGATGGCCTTTGGAGTAAAGGACAGGTTGAATCATTGGCATCTGATCTTAAAGAGATTGTAACTGACAATCAAGATAGATCTGATTGTTTTGTAGAAATTGAGCGAGTTGGATGTACAATTCTCCAAATTGGTGACTTGCGAGTGACTTGTGCATCACCACCGTTTTCAGATGCCTGGGAAATTACTGTCGTCCGTCCAGTTGCTCGTCTCAGTTTAGAAGATTATGATCTGAACCAAGATTTGATCGATAGACTTTCAGATCACCACAGAGGTGTTTTTGTTGTTGGAAAACCAGGCTCAGGGAAGAGNACCTTTGCAACTGCTATTGCAGATCACTTGGATCTAGAAATTGGAGCCATGGTTAAGACCATGGAGGCCCCTCGAGATTTACAAGTAGCTCAGAGAATTACTCAGTATGCTCCTTTGGANGGAGATTTAGAGAANACTGCCGAAATTATCTTTTTAGTTCGTCCTGATTTTGTAATTTATGATGAAGTNAGAAGAGCAAANGATTTCAGAATNTTTTCNGATGTAAGGTTGGCNGGAGTNGGTTTACTTGGNGTAACTCANGCNAATAGTGGACTTGAAGCGATTCAAAGATTNGTTGGAAAAGTAGAACTTGGTTTAATCTCTCAGGTTCTTGATACAGTAATCCATATTGAGAAGGGCAAAGTGTTCCAAGTTCTAGAGTTACAGATGGTGGTTCGAGCCCCTACAGGAATGGAATCCGATCTCTCACGACCAGTGATTGAAATTCGTAAATTCCCTTCGGGAGAATTAACTCACGAAATGTTTGCATTNGGNTCAGAAATTGCNGTAGTACCTGTTTCAGGCTCNGATGATCCAACTAAGTCAAGTCCCATCCGCCAATTAGCCGCTGAAGAATTAAAGCGATTGGCAAGATCTTTCACAGGAGTTCATGTTCATCATGTGATATTTACTGGAGAGTCTGCCGCTGAAATTTATGTCGATGAAGGTGCGATTGGAGCTATTGTTGGATCTGGAGGGGACTCAATCCGTGCTTTAGAGGAAGAAGTTGGAGGGGTTCGACTAAAGGTGAAGGGATACAAGGAATTATCCCATTCCGTACGTCGAATTTTAGATCAACAAAACCATCTACGCGATCACGGATTTGACCCATCAACCGCTTTACGTTCTTGGGAATCAAGTGGTAATTCCAAAAGATCAAAAAAAGGTAAAGGAAAAGGAAGACGGCGTCGGCGTTAGGAAAATTGCTTTTGCTTTCAACTACTAACTAACTTAGTCCAGTCTGAGATTTTTACATACATCTTTCATTTTTTCATTAAAACCCCCTAAGCCTTCAGTACCACGTTTATGTAACAAAAATATTTTTGATAAATAAAAAAAGTCGAAAACAATGATTGTGAAATCAAAGACATCATTAGAGATTTTTTTCAAAGTGCTTTTTCGGTGACTTCTTGAAACAAGTCTTAGTCGGAGGAAATGGTATTTCTATGTCCGAAGGTGAAGGGACCCCTCCTGTAGTTATTGTTCGTCCAGAGACTACTATCTCTGGTGGAACAGCAGTCCAGGAGAAAATGATAGCAGCAGCACGCGCTTTTGCTGATATACTGAAACCTACTTTTGGTCCTAGAGGATTAGATAAAATGCTATACAAAACCGACGGTACGACTGCAGTAACAAATGATGGTGCAAAAATCGTTGCTGAATTGATGGTAAAACATCCAGCTGCTAAGGCATTTGTTAGTTTGGCTGAATCGCAAGAGAATGCTTGTGGGGATGGAGTGACCCGTAGTCTCCTATTTTGTGGAGAATTACTTGCAGAAGCCGACCGTTTGATTCGAATGGGATTACATCCCTTGACTATCGTTGATGGTTTTTTAGCTGCATTAGAGATTGTCGAAAAAGAAATTTCTAATTGTAGCACCTCGATAAATTCTGAGGATCAGAAAATCCTAGAATCAATTGCCAACACTGCTCTTAGAGGAAAGTCAGCAGATCAAAATATCAGATTATTTTCTTCTTTAGCTTCAGTTGCAACAATTCAAATATCTCGTTTAATGGATGGTAAAATCCATGCAAATTCTGAAGATATTTCCATGTATCTTCAAGGAACTGGAGGATTAAATGATAGTTGTGTCATTCAAGGAATTATTGTTCGTCGTCGAGTTTTACTCGATAGATTAGAAGGGAAATATGAAAATTCTCGCATNGCAGTGATCAGTGGCGACTTGTCCCCTCGCAGTTTGACTAGAGATGCTGAAATTGAAGTTGAAAANCCCGATCANCTATCTCATTTTATTGAAGAACAAGAAAAACTTCGCACTTCATTGGTTGAAAAATTACTAGATTTGGAAATTCAAGCAATTATCGCCGGCGGAGAAATAGATAGAGATGTCCTTCATCATTTGGTGGATCAAGGAATATTTGTAGCGGGTGAATTTGACGATTCTGAATTGAGGAATTTAGCCTCTTCAACTGGTTCTACAATTGCTTCAAGCATTCATCAGTTAGATAATAGCGATATTGGTTTTGCTAAAGAAATAAATTGCCTTAGAAAATCATCAACTGATAGAGTCGAAGACGAGATTACCATACTTGGAGGAAATTCATCTAATGTAGCCACAATTGTAGTTGGAGGNGTTGAAGGAACTGCAGGAGAAGAAGTGATTAGAGGATTATATGATGCAATTCGTAGTACAACTCTTGTTGTTAATTCAGGCGAAATAGTCTCAGGTGGAGGATCCGTATATGCCACGTTATCATCAAGCATTAGAACAGCCTCTGAACAACATTCAAATCGTGCTCGTTTAGCTATGGAAGCATTTTCTCGAGCATTGGAAGTAATNCCATCTACTCTTATTGAAAATGCTGGNGTAGATGTTTTAGATACACTATTATCTCTTCGTGCAGCAACTAATGGGGAAGATAATTGGGGAATAAATGAGAATGGAAANGTGGAAATTATTGATACTTCAGTAGTCCATCCAACTGAAACTATTCTTAATGGAATAATTGGAGCAACTGAGGCTGCGTGTGGCCTTCTTCGTATAGATCAAGTTATTTCTGCACGCGGTGATTGACTTACGAATCTTCATGGTCTTGAGTCTCAACCGACATATGGGGATACATCGTGAAGGTCGAATCTCCTCGGGCATTGATTAGCGTATTTGACAAGGACGGAATATCTGATTTCGCTCAAAAATTAACAGATTTAGGTTGGGAAATTCTCTCTACGGGAGGGACTGCTAGATTATTGAGGGAAAAAGGAGTAGATGTTACTGATGTTACTGATGTTACCGGGCATCCAGAGGTATTCAATGGGAGAGTCAAAACACTTCATCCGGCAATACATGCAGCAATCCTTGCCCGAGGAAACAATTCGGAAGACATGACCACACTTGATGAGTTAGGATATCCGAGGATAGACTTAGTTGCAGTTAATCTGTATCCTTTTGAGGAAGTAGCAGCAAGAGATCCACCAGTAAGTGAAGAAGAATTGATTGAAATGATCGATATAGGGGGACCGACTCTTGTTAGAGCTTCAGCCAAATCACATCAAGACGTACTTATTATTACAAATCCAGATGATTATAATGATATTTTGCAATTATTAGAGGAAGCAGATGGCAGCCCAAGTGGAATAAACTTGTCAATTAGGCAAAGATTAGCATTAACTGCATACCAACGAACAGCCGCATATGATGTGGCGCTTGCTAATACACTGGCAACTCGATTAGAAACCCTTGAACGGACTACCTCTGAGGTCTTACCTGAGAAACTCCTCATTTCAGGTGGAATGAAAAAAAATCTAAGGTATGGAGAAAATCCACACCAACCTGCAGCATTTTATCCAGCAAACGCTGTTGGTGATTCGTTACATGGATTAGCATCCGCTAAACAACATGGTGGAAAAGATCTTTCTTTCAATAATTATTTAGATTTAGATGCAGCACTACGTTTTTGCCGCTCTCATGTAGGTACAGAGTGGTCTGAATGGCCTCATTGTTGTGTTATAATAAAACATACTAATGCGTGTGGTGTTGCAGTTTCTAACAATCAGGTTTCTGCCTGGGATGATGCATTAGCAAGCGATCCTGAATCAGCTTTTGGCTGTGTTATTGCTTTCAATACACCAGTAACTAAAGAGACAGCAGAAAGGATCGGAGATCATTTTGTTGAGTGTATTATTGCTCCTCAGTATGAAGATGGAGCGTTAGAGGTACTGTCTAAGAAAAAAAATAGAAGGATGCTTACTCTAGAAAATATGACCCCATTGAAAATGCAAACACATTTCCGAGAAATTGACGGTGGATGGTTGGCGCAAACAGAAGGTGCTCCTGTTATCGATTGGTCTCAAGTTAAATGCGTAACTAAGGAACAAGCAGATCCTAACCAACTTGATTTGGCAAGATTTGGTGTTGCTGTTTGTGCTCAAGTCAAGAGTAATTGTGTCATATTTATTCAACCAACTGAAACCGGTTTTGCAACAGTAGGAATAGGACCAGGTCAAACTAGTCGAGTGGAAGCAGTCAGAATAGCAGCTCGACGTGCAGGCGAACGTGCTAAGGGAGCGATGATGGTATCTGATGCATTCTTCCCCTTCAGAGATGGAATTGATACGAGTTTTGAGATAGGCATTACAGCCGTAGTACAACCAGGTGGAAGTATTCGTGATCAAGAGGTCATAGATGCTGCGGATGAACACAAAATGACTATGTTNTTCACAGGTACACGACTATTCAGGCATTAATGATAGANATGAGTTGGAAAAATATTCTATTGTNTGGTTCCTTGAATGGTGGATTGATGGCAATCCTGATGATTCTCAANGTTATCANNGGTTTGACTGATGNTGTTGATTTCGTATTAGCAATGCTTTCATTCCTTGCAGTGATNCTAGTCCCACCCTTTATTCTTAAGCAAGTCAAGCCGAACGAGGTCAGTTTAGTGCACCTGATTCCTGTGGCATTTCTAACATTCATCATTCCAGTCTTCGGAGCAGTCTTTGGTGGACCAGACATGGGACCTGAGTGGCTAGTATTGATTCCAATAGCAGCAGTAGGGGGCGCTTTCTGGAGTCTTCCATTTGCTGCTTGGAACTATTTTCGGGGACCAAAATCTTACGNAGAAAGTGAATAATTTCAATTAATCCTCGTTTTTACCCATCTAAGAACATAAATAATTCCGATCAAGCCAACGATTAGGATGGTGATTGAACCTGCTGCAAATTCATCTGCACCAGTCCATGTTGAAGGACTCAGTAAATTCCCATTGTCTCCNTTGGTAGANACACTCCAAACAAAGAATGCAGAAATTATAGACATTAGCCCAATCATCCCTACAATAATGAATTTTACATGAGAAGGAAGGGTTTTTCCNGTTGCATAATATTCGAACAAAGTAGGTCCAAAAAATCGATTTGATAGAGTCCATCTGAATAAACGTTCATTGGATAATGAGAATAGAAATGCTGCAGGTACAGCCCATGAAACTGAAGGCCACCCTGGAACCCAGATTCCAATAATAGCAAAAACAAGGAAGATTACTCCTAATGTAACATAGATTCGACTCTTCATTTTACTACTTGTAACCGAATAACGCTCAACAACCGCATCGATTGTTTCTAAGCGCTGCATCAAAGATCCCTATTTTTTTTTGGGTTTAATGATATGTATAATCGTATTGATGTGTGAATATGCTCAAGCGCTACCCCCCTATCCTATGTACATGTCTCTTAGGGTTGGTACACCTACAGATCCGTTGAGATTAGCAGTAATGATTTCAGGAAGCGGCTCCGGAATGAAGGCATTATTAGAACACACAGAACACAAAACCGCATGCTGCCATCGAACAGTCATTGTTCTTAGTGACCGTTCTGATGCCAAAGGACTTTCAATTGCTGAAGATTATGGTATTTTTTCTCTTGACATTCCTTTACCTAAAGGAGATCATGACCTCATTTCTAGACGATTAATACATGAGGAATCTGTTCATTCAAGACTTATTGAAAATAATGTCGAGGCGATTATACTCTCGGGATATATGAGAATTTTAACTCCTAATTTTGTTTCAAAATGGGAAGGTAAAATATTGAATATTCACCCCTCATTATTGCCTAAATTCCCTGGAGCTCATGCTCATCAAGATGTTCTTTCTTCACAAGAAACAGAATCTGGATGTACAGTTCATTTTGTTGATTCAGGCATGGATACAGGTGCAATTATTGAACAATCAACCGTGCCAGTTTTCCCCGATGATACAATAGAATCATTACAAGAAAGAGTGAAGATTGTAGAACACAAATTATATCCAAAAGTAATTGATGACTTCTCGAAGGGCAAAATCCGATTGATAAATGGAGAAATAATTAGTTTGGAAAATCATGTGGATAATTGAGGTTTTTCAGAGCATTCGGATTCATCAATTCTTTCCAGTTTAATTTTTTAAAATTATCAGAATTTACAAATTTTCTCAATGCCATTGGTTTTGAATTTGACATTATTTCTAATAAATTCGAAGAGTTAACTTGCATTAACAGAGGTTCTGGACCGTTTTTACTCCAAGGAACAACACCTATTTTTTCTTGATTTTTCTTCAAAATGTTAGTTAATTGTCGTATAGATTTGCCGTCAAACCAAGGAGAATCAACAGAGATAATTTGTACAATTTCATTGTTAGGAAGTGAAAATTTTAACACATCCCAAATCCCCTTTGAATCATCTGAATCAATTATCGTCTCTACATTATTTTCAAAGATATTTTTTATCAATTCTGATTGTTTAGAATCTCTTACAGACACAACAATTTGAGAAACCCCCCCATCTTTGAGATTATTAGCAACAATCTCAATCAACATCTTCCCATCTAGAAGGAGACTAGCCTTATCAGATCCCATTCGAGTAGATCGGCCACCAGCCAAAATTAGTCCTTGAATTAAATCACCTACCGCAAGTCATCTAATCTACGGGCAGCATGCTCAATTTCAGCTAATAATTCTCTTGTTCGTTCAATCAATGTTTCACGTTCTCTTTTCTTGTTTGCCTTAGAAATCCAATGCATCAAAATTCCGATATCTTCAGCATCTCTTGCAATTGTCCATTCTAAAACACTCTCAACAATTGGTTCATTTGCTGGAACTACTGAGTTACTCATAGTTAATGCAAATCTAGTTCGTCTTTGACAGTTACGAATTTATTCCACAGTTTTGTTTCGAATTCGTCGAATTAGACTATCACCATCTGGTAGTTCGATATTAACTAATTTTTCTTTGATGGAATTTGAAATATTATTCTTTTTTGAAAATTGATGCATTCCTAAAATTCCCAAGTATTGTTCAGCGATAGTCCCTTCTAGTAATTTAGAACCCAAGTTTTCATCTATCATTGAACAGTTTGCTCTACCCATTTCTTCAATATGTAGAAGCATTACTTCCAATGGAATTCTACCACCTTTTTTTTCTATATGTGTAATTAATTCTGCTAGAGTGATCCATTTCCAGTTGATGTCTATTTCTTTGTCAGGTAGATTAGCCAATAAAATTGAAGATAATACCAAGTCTTCTCTTCCAAATCTTTTCCACAATCTTCCAATGATATTTTCTATTTTTTCTGGATGTGAAATATTAGTAAAAATCCAAGATGCGATTCTACGTAATTCGGGTTCTGCAGTACCTAGATGAAAAGAATAGCCTGCATCAAGTCCAATTCTATCCGTAGTAGATTTTATNGAAAGTGCAGGAATTCCAATCGGATATGCATCTCGAATATGGTTTAGAACTAATTTTGGTTTTTTCAATGAACGTTTATCAATAGATGAAAGATAGTCATCCAACGGATCTTCCACCGAATCACTTCCGTAATTTTTTCTTTATTTTATCTACAAATGTAGATGAAGTATCTGTATCTTCTCTCCTTTGTTTTTCTCTCATTGGTTCAATAATTGCATTCGCCTCATCTTTTGAAAAATGCAATTCCTCTCTGAGACATTTCATCACAGCAGCTTCATCATCAGATTCATCTTCATTAAAATGCACAGTCAACCATGATTTGCGATAAAGGTCGACACGCTCTTTTCGAGTCATTTCTCTACCTCCATCAATTTCTTCACCGCGAAGCACGGCTTCGTATACCTTTAGTGGATCACCGTCATCTAGTTCTAATTCTCTCCCAATAGCAATAATCAATCGTTTTTCTTCTTGAGTAAGGACTCCATCAGCAAGAACTACCCGTATCACCGCTGAGAAGACATTGAGTGTCTCTGGTGCTCCGGTCATGAATATCGTAACCATCTATCCTCCTTGAAGGCTATCAATGAAAATTTGAACAATTTACTCGAAGAAATGCCGGTGGGTTAATCCATGATGTTCCATCCGTTGAAGACATCCAAGTCACACTCATGACCGATTTTCGGTCTCGTGCCCGCCGGANGGCGGGGATTTGTCTNAGACAGTCTGTGTGNGTTGGTAAGGAGNAATCAATATGGCAGCAGAACCAAAGTATGTGATTGAAGCGAGTATTAAGACAGATGGTACAGTTCAANGAAAAGATGTCGTTGGGGCAATTTTCGGACAAACTGAAGGCTTACTAGGTGAAAGTCTTCAATTACGTCAGATGCAACGAAAGGGAAGAATAGGGCACGTAGATGTCGAATTAGAAAATCAAAGAGGAAAGGTCCAAGGTATCATTAGATTACCCACCATGATTGATCAAGTGACAACGGCTGTTATTGGTGCATCATTGGAAACAATAGATAGAATAGGTCCTTGTCAAGCAGTTATCAAAGTCAAAAAAATTGAGAATGTACGTTCTGCAAAGCGAACTCAAGTTGTAGATCGTGCGAAAGATCTTTTGATACAAATCGTGAATGCAGGTTCGGCCGAATCTTCAAACATTCTCGACGAAGTACGTTCAGTCTTGACATTAGGNACTGAGACTGATTTTAATGGAATGACTTGCGGTCCAAATGCTGTTGAAAGCACNTCTCTCATTATTGTNGAAGGTCGTAATGATGTTCGAAATTTGTTAAAGCATGGAATTAAGAATTCCATTGCAACTATGGGTGCAGGTATTACCAAAGAGTTAGTTGAATTGGCTAAAAAGAAAAAGAATGTTACAGCATTTATGGATGGAGATAGGGGTGGAACATTACTACTNGTAGAANTAGAAGGTGCATTGGGNAAATCATTGACTCATGTTGCATTAGCNCCAACAAGTAGGGAAGTNGAACATCTTGAGGGTAAGGTGATTACAAAATGTTTGAATCAAAAAGAGACAGCATCCAAGATAATTTCAAAGCTTAAGGCAGATTTGGATAAGCAAGATACAGAAGTTTTAGGTAAAAAAGAAGACTTGTCTCCAGTCGAAGTTCCAGATAACGTTCGAGATTGGAAAGAAAATTTTGAAGGCCTAGCTAAGAACAAGGCTTGTTTTGTTTTAGAGAATGGAGAACTTTCAGAGCCTGTGGGTGCAAGTAAACTTGCTACAGAAGCTGAAAACACATCTGGAGCATTAGGAATGTTGTTTAATGGAAAGGTAACATCTAGAACACTTGAAATTGCTCAAACTGCTAAAATCACTCAGATTTTAGCATCATCAGTCAATGAAGATACATTAGATGGAATCGATGTCTTTGTATTAAGTGACCTTTGATTATAATGCGATGATTCCACCAGAAGTGGAAACTAGTGCATTAGTTGAAAAATTCTTAATTTCTGCAATAAGATCTTCTGTTTTAGATGGCAAAGGCACCTTATCAAACCCAATTGGTAATTGAATTCCAGGCCCTGGAACATCATCTAACACCATTTGTAATCGATCGATTTTTTGGACAATTCCTCCTTTATCATCCCAACATCGTCGATGCTCACTTCTTACACGAATCCATTGTTCTATATTATCGAGGACAGGTAGTAAATCATCAACTATCTTTTTNTGATCATCTACATTGANCTTTGCTTCAATTAACGGAAGCAACCTTAGAATACGTTGAATTCTTAGATCTCTATTTCGTGAAGATTCTACAGTTAATGGATCATCATTTTTGATNCCTAATTTTTGTCTTAAAATATGATTAAGATTTCTTTTTCCATTGGGTAATGAGACCGTTTCTGCGAGAGGTTCTTTTTCATGGACAATAGTTTCAATCTCTGGAATTTTGGATATTTCATCTTCAATAGCTTCTNGATCATTTTCTTCATCAATATTTTCGATTTCTGTAATTATTAATTGAATNTCTTCTTTGATGGGAGTTTTTACTTGTTCATTTGTTGATAGAATTATTCCATCAGGTCTTGACCAAGTTGATTGTTTAGTTTCCTGATTGTAATAGAATAATTTNCCATCTGCTGCTTTCTTCTCAGTCCAATTACTTAGATCGATTGTCAAATTATTAGATGAATTTTCAATACTTTGTTTTTGGTTAAAATTTTCAGGCACTTCTATGATTTTTTTATTAAATTCTACATCCCTTTTCTTTCTTTTTTCAACATCACGATTTCTTGTTAATTCAGCATCAAATATTTTATTTTCNAACTCTGCAATTGTCCAATCATTCGATTCTGTGATGTCCATAGAAAGAGCTTCTGCACGTTCGTAAAGCATCACTAAATGATGTTCTTGCCTTCGAGAAATCTTGTCAATTTCTTCCATTTCAAATTGAAGAGTACTATGGAGATGCCAGTCTTGAATTACGCTTTCGCGAATTTCGCGAATTCTTTCACTGTCTATTGATTGATCTAGATAATCGATTGAATTGAGAATTGANATTCCCATTTCAGCGAACGATCGTAATCCGTTAATATGTTCCTCTAATTCCCATACATTATTTTCTTCAGAGATTGTATCAACNAATTCTAAATTTAATCCATTATCTCTCCATTTTTTNATTTCTATTTGTAAATTGTCACTCATTTGTTTTTGAATATCTGTTAATTCGTCAATTGTAGTGAGAATTTTTTCATAGGAATCAACACGCCCTATCCAGTCTGGATATTTTTGGCCTGACTTATCAAGAAGGTTACGTAAAATTATACATTTCTCATTAACCAAATTCCAATGTTCTTCTAAANCTTCAAAATTTTCTTCAAATTTCCATAATTGGCTNTCTTTTAGATTTTCAGAATCAGTAATTATTAGACCATTTTTAGACCAATAATTCAACCGTTTTTTAATTTCTTCATTACTTTCTAGAATATCCAGNATCTCATCTTTAACATCTAATTCTAATTGTTTTATTGCGTTCCTATCGCCATTAAGTCTTGCACCTTCGATAATTTTCAAACCCATANTGGCTTCATTTGGTCTTCTCTCTTCAAATTGGAGAATATCTCTTTCTAATGATTCAATTCTATCTTCTAATTCTAACCATTCAGAAACTTCCTCAAACCGTTGTGAAAGATTTGCATGTTTTGAGAATTCTAAGTTCCATCCCTTTCGTTCTAGAATATTCATCATATCTTGAAGGATTNCNCNTCTTTCTCTATGTTTGACTTCTAAATTTTCAATTGCTCTTCTTACTTCATCTCTAGGTGCAATATTTTCAATTGCTTGAATCACTTCTCTTGTTTCTTTAGGTGGGTTATGATCAATAGATTCCAATCGTCTAAGCCATGCAGCTAATTCAATCGACCTCCCTTCCATTGACCACTTATCTCTCATTTTTTGAGCAGAAGCAATCCATGGGGTAGTTGCTACAACCATTACATTGTATCTAGTTCGAATATCTTCTAATTCGGAAGGATGTTGTAATAATCTTCTCTTCATACCCTCTGCTGCTTCACTAAGTGATTTAGGAACAGTATCTAACATTAAGATCAATTTTTTTGCATCTTCTAATGTTTCTTGAACGAATAATACCGAATCACTATCTGGATTTTCTCCTAACAAGATTGTAATTCCTTCTTCACTAAACCCTTCTTCGGTGAAGTGTCGTAGATATCCCACCCAGTCAGTCACGCATCCACCTTATCTCCGAATCATATACGCGACATTTGAAGGATGGTGTTGTTCATTGTCATATATCCCTTGAAGAAGGGTTTGGGCAATCGCCCGAGTTGATAAAAATCGGCTTATACTACCTATTCAAAGGGAAGCGGCTAAGTGTAGTGAAGTACGAACTGGACCAATGGATCCTCTAACTAGTGGATTGATTGCTTTACTTGCGATTGTAATTGGTGGTTCAGTCTATGCATTACAACAAATGAATGAACGCATAAATCAACTACAATTTTCTTCTTCTTCACATGATGCATTAATTGAAGATGATATGACGGTTTTGAGTAATGCATTAAACGATTTAATCGATGAAGCCGACGCAAGTAGACGCTTATCAGGATCAGATACATTGTTGAAGTCTCAACAACTAATTGAATCCTTAATTAGTGGTTCTAAATTTGAATTATCTAAGTTTAACATTTCATTAAGGAATCTTCTTTCTTTATTTCAAGAATCCACATTAGAAGAAGACATGAAGAGATTGGANTCAATNCGTCGAGAACTTTTGGCTAATCATATACAAATTATTCAANAAAATAATGTTGAAATGAAATCTCTATTCGGAAGGAATGACGTCCAATGTAGGAATTTTTCTTTTATCTGCAATNATATGGGATTCCGAGACCTTGCTCTTTCCAGCCTCCTTGAGTCTGAGAAAATTGCTCCNAGACACGAAGTCACTCTCCGACGGTTAGCAGCAATTGCTAGAGAAAGTGGCGATGATTTATTCTTGAAAAATCGTTTAGATCGATTNCTTCAATTGTACCCAGATGATGCTGAATTGTTGAGAGAAAGAGCCCATTTATTGTTCAGGATAGGAGATCCAGATGCAGAATTAGATTCTAGACGGTTGGAAGCTTTAGGATTACAAAATGCTGCTGATAGAGCCTTATTGGCTGGATTAAGAGAGAGGGCCGGGGATCCAGCCACAGCACTTGAAGAGGTAAACGAAGCCCTTCAAGAAAATCCAGAAGATTCAGATTCTTGGCATCTTAAAGCCAGATTGCATTATGTTAGAAATGAACCAGGAAGAGCTCTAAATGCATTGGATCAATTGTTTAGCCTTGATAGACAACATGGCCCCTCATGGACATTACAATCTAAATTGTTATCTAAGGAACCTAATCGATTAGGTGATGCATTGAAGGCAGCTATTCATGCTGTTGCATTAGGTGAACCTGAATGGATATTAAAAGCAGATTTATTGATGCAACTAGATAGATTTGATGAGGCTATATCTTCGCTCCAATCTGTATTAGAAATAGATCCAGATAATGGATTAGTGAGAGCTCACTTATCTCTATTACATATGTTAGATGACAATAACCAAGTCGCAAGAAAAATTCTTGTTGAATCATCTTCTAAGGCCTGGGAATGTTCAGAAATGCATATTCAAAAAGGTAGATTGGTACTTGGAGAGGCAGATGTTGCTAGAGATGGTACAGGACTTCACGATCGAGGCTTAGTTAAAGGTGCATTGACATTTTTTGATACTGCACTTTCCTATGACAGAGAATCCGCTTTAGCATGGGTAGGACGTGCTAGAACACTACGCCAACTTGGAGAATTTGATGAAGCAGAAGTATCCATTGTTAGAGCATCACGTCTAGATAATGAAGATCCAATGATATTGGCTGAATATGCTCTTTTGAGAATAGATCAAGGAGAGATTTCTGAAGCAGAAAGACTAGTTCATGAGGCAGAGACATCACTTTCTGACAAGGATGTTCTGCATTATATTAGGGGTTTAATTGCAGCAGAATTAGGTAATTATCCAGAAGCAAGACGACGTTTTGATACAGTCTTAGTCCAAGATCCAAAACATGTCCGTGCTCGTTTAAATCGAGCAACAGTAGCAGTTTTGATGAATGATCATTCTTTGGCCTTAGAAGATTCAGAATTATTACTCAAACAATATCCCAATCTCGATTTAGCAAGATTAAGACGAGCAGAATCACTAATGGGTTTAGGTAAATGGGAATGGGCAGAAGTTGCATTAAGAGAGATTATTGAGAGAAAACCGGGGCATGTTCCTGCATTAATTTCTATGGGCGCCACACTCTGTGCCTTAGATAGAGCAGAAGAAGCATTACCTCCATTAGATGAGGCAATTCGACTAGAATCAGACAATCCAGATGCTTGGCATATGAGGGCCCAATTCTATATCGAACAAGGAGCATTACCGGCAGCATTAGCAGATTTTGAATCAGCCATACGTGCTGAACCATCACATATGGAATCATTGTTACATGCAGCAGCAATTGCTCATGAAATTGGACCTTTAGACAGAGCAGAATCGTGTTGGAGAAGAGTTTTGAATCTAGATCCAACTAATAACATAGCAAGAACTAGATTGGAAGAATTATTGAGTAAGAAAGTCGTTTAATCCGTTAGGTTGAATTCGTTCTCTATGGTGCGACAAACATGCCTTCTGCCAGAGGATTAGAGCCAGGCGACACTGCTGCTGATTTTAAATTGAGAAATGCCCGTTCATTTGTAATTGAAGAAAAACATTCAGACCCATTAAAAAATTCATTCAAACCTGTTCATATGACACTTGAACAAACAATTGGTGAAACTGGTGGAGTGATTATGTTCACTTGCAATCATTGCCCATATGTTGTTGCCAGTGAAGAAAGAATAGAATCGATAGCATCTTTGTGTCATGATAATGGATTAGGTTTTGTAGGTATAAATTCAAACGATCCGGTCGTTTATTCTAGTGATAACTGGGATAGTATGATTATCCGAGCTGGAGATATGTCATATCCATATTTGCATGATTACGATCAAACAATTGCCCGTGCATATGGGGCAGAACGAACTCCCGAATTTTATCTAATTGATGGAAAAGGAATCATTGTTTACAGAGGACGTTTAGATGATTCGCCTAGAGATCCAACTAAAGCAACAACTAGTGAATTAGTCGATGCAATTAACTCAACACTTTCTAACAGTCCTATCGAAGTTAATCGAACAGATCCTATAGGTTGTTCAGTAAAGTGGAAGGAATAAGGATGCGTTTAGGGCTCCCTGCTCGAATTTTTGCAACATTGTTGAAGGTATTCCCAAGTAAGATTGGAGATAGTATGTGGCGTTGGTGGTACCAACGCCTCGCTAAAGCCAAAGCATGGGGAGAGTTTGGTTTCATGAATTATGGATTTATTGATGATAATCAACCTGTATTAGATTCAGAAGATGAATCAGATAGATTATTCATTCAATTATATCATATGAATATACGAGATATTGAATTGAATGGTAAAGAAGTATTAGAAATAGGTTCAGGTAGAGGAGGCGGTGCGAATTGGATTGCAAGAACTTATTCTCCTCAATCTCTGACAGCTTTAGATTATTCAGGAGCTGCAGTTAAATTATGTAATCAAATGTATGGTCGTCAAGAAAATTTACAATTCGTTGAAGGAAATGCAATGTCCCTTTCTTTTGAAGATGAATCATATGACATAATTTACAATGTCGAATCTAGCCATTGTTACAGCAACATGTCCCAATTTATTTTAGAAGTATATCGAGTTTTAAAAGCAGGAGGCCATTTTGCTTGGACTGACTTTAGAGATAAGAAAACAATGGAATACATACACCAATTATTCCTTTCTACAGGATTTGAGATTGAGTCACAATCTGATATAACTGAAGAAGTAATTGCAGCACTAGATCAAATTAGTGATGATAAACAATCCAAAATCAAAAATGGAACTAACGTAATAATTAGACGCAGTTTTGAGACGTTTGCTGGAGTTCGCAACACTCCTGTATATGATGCATTTATCAAAGGTGATTTAGGTTATTACAGATATCTTCTTCGAAAATAAGGAAAAGGTTCGATCAAAGAAAAGGAAAGATCGATTTCTTGATCGAGGACTGGGACATGCCCATGTGCCCTAAGGGGCTTAGATTGATGTTCAGACGCGCCCGGCAACAATCTTCGGCGTTACAATTACTGTAGCATTGTCTGCTACTTCGACATTAGCCAATTCAGTGCGGTTGACCATACGACCATCCACAAAAATCCACTTCTCATTGTCGAGTGTAGAAATCTCTTGGCGAAGCTGTGCTTCACTCAGAGAATTCATTATTGTATCACCAGATTCGTTAACGATGCGCAATGTAATATTGCTCATTGATTATTCCTCCTTTGTTTAGCGTTCGAAATCGTTCGTTTAACGTCCTAAGACAACTGTATAGCCTCTCCAGAGTATATCAATCAAGATATTATGCATCAGATGGTACGTAGTGATTATTGAAAATCCCATCAATGACTATACTGTAATCTTTTTCAAGTCTTTTCAGCCTATTTGTAGTAATTCCCAACCAGTCTGCAATTCTTTGTTTAAGTCTTGATTGTCCTCTTGCTTTTGTTGAACGTACAGTTAGACCTGCAGCAACCAATCTGATATTCTGTCCTGAGAGATAAGCGTGACCTCTGGCTTCTTCAAGCATTGCCCAAATCTCTGTAATCATTAATCTGGCAGTCATTGTTCCAAATCTATCTTCTAATGATGGTCTCAATTCATCAATAGCAGTACGAATGTCGGCTTCACTCCATGTTCTTCCTTCACTGAGCCTTCCTGGCGAAATTCCCATTCTAGGTAATGATTGACTTTGATTTCCTTGTTCAATAATCAAATCCTCCGCTTTCCAAATAATTGTAAGATACTTCTTGATATTCGTCGACTCTCTAATTAGATGATCATGATGAACATCTAATGCGGTGGCCAATTGCTTTGTTGGCAAAGCGATTCCCATTATTCTGGCGGCTATATTCATGACAGCTATTGCAACCATTCTTGTAGAATAATTTCCGTTTCTAGTATCATCGTTGCTAGTTTTCTGAGCATGTCTAGTTTGATTAAGTGGTAGAGGAACATCTTCTCCATTATTCACTTCTTTCATTGCATTCCACATTACAGAATTACTCTTTCTTTTCTCGTGTTCATCTGTAGAGTGAGTTTGAGCCAATATCTTCTTTGCTAAAGTCTTCATTGCTCTAGAACCTGGCATATTAGGTGAGTCGATAAAACGCTCAACATCAGTTTTCAACCAAGTTCTTTCGGCTCTAGAATTCCTGTCGAATCTACTATTTCTCAACCTCTCTTGTCTATTGTATACAACAGGTCTGCCCGAAGCATCTCTTGTGGAAGCCCATGTTTTGGTTTCATCTCCCCCAAGTCTGTTAGAATTCATTTCTCTCTCTATCTGCCCCTCACTATTCATGAATTGGGTCACATTAACATCTAATTGGTCTTCGACAATACATCCACAAACAGTGCAATGATACTCTGCTCTTACATCATCGTGTTCAAATTCGTTGTTGCCACATTCTCTACAATCTTCTTCTATCTCCATATGCTCACTCCTTTTTATCCGCCGGGAAATTGGATTCAGATGAGTAAGGTGCTTGAACTTTTCCCTTGAATCCTATATTCTAATCTAATTTCTCACAATTTCTCTAAAAATCAATTAGTACACGACAGGAATGTAACTTAGCATCGAGGATATTTAAACCCTCCAAAATTAACATTTTCTAAGTGGTCTTAACTGACCCTCTTTGAATTCAATATACGGCGTTTTAGCTAACCGTTTTGATGAAAATCTTCTATCGTGAGAAACTTCTTCTCCAACCCAACTAGGACATAAGAATACATCATTTTCATCACCAAGTTCAATTTCTGTGAGCCACAACCCCTCATTCAATCCCAGAAATTGATCTAATTCCCACAAATACCCATCTTCTGCCATAATTTTCCATCGCCGTTTTTCCACCATAGGCCAATTTGATTCTACAAGTAATTCCTCAACCAACCGATAATTTTGCAACTTCCATTCAAATTCTATTCTAGAAATTCCATTTGATTTTCCTTTGATACATAGAATTGCAGCATCGTTATCTAGTCGTATTCGGATTGTAGTATTTCCTAGATTGATTAATTCACAAACCTTACTCTGCCATTCGGCCTTTACGTCAGAAACCAATTCTAATTTATTAAG
>PAOK01000042.1 GCA_002708015.1 Methanobacteriota archaeon | reverse complement strand
TTAAGCCAGATCTTAACCATCCAGCTCGATCTAAATCTTTCAAACCTAAAATTTGGATGAAAGTTTCACGTGGCATCAACGATTCACCGCATCAGGATCTTTAGCAAGATCTCTAGTGATATTCTTTTGGTGGCTCTCTATTGTACCTCCACCTATTTCCATTAGTTTAGCATCACGCCATAATCGTTCAACAACGTATTCTGCTACGTACCCATATCCACCGAGAACTTGGATGGCTCTATCTGCAATTTCCTTAGCCTTGGTAGTAGCATACAACTTGACACCATCGCTATCTAATCTTTGACCACCTTCATTGATATCAAGCAATCTAGCAGTGTCGTAAACATACGCTCTCATTGCTCTATATTCTGCATATGATTCTCCAATGTATCTCTGCATCTGGCCAAATGAACGAATTGGCTTTCCAAATGCTACTCTATCTGAAGCATAACGATTCATGATATCCAATGATCTTCGTGCAATTCCTAGTGACATTGCAGCAAGTGTAAGACGTTCTATCTCAAGATTCTTCATCATATGGTGCATAGACGATCCAGGTTCTCCTACTAATGATTCAGGACCAACAGTACAATCAGCAAAAACCAGTTCAGCAGTATTGGATGCACGCATTCCAGTCTTGTCGTAAATTTTCTGACCAACTGAATATCCAGGTGTTCCGTTTTCAATAATGAAGGTGGATAATTCAGGTCTTCCACGATCATCACTTCCAGTGCGAGCGTAAACCCAAACAACATCAGCAGGAGTTCTTTCATCATCAATAGATCCATTCGTTATCCACATTTTATTTCCATTAATAACCCAGTTACCATCGGAGTTTTTCTCTGCTGTTGTTTCCATACCAAGAACATCTGTCCCATAATTCGGCTCAGACATAGCCATTGCACCAATCCATTCACCAGAACAAACCTTAGGTAAAATTCTAGATTTTTGTTCTTCAGATCCATTTTGCGCTAAATTATTGACAAATAACATTGAATGTGCTAGATAAGCTAATCCAAATCCAGGATCACTGGCAGAAATTTCTTCATTTGCAATTACTGCTGCTGTAGCATCTAAGCCAGAACCGCCATATTCTTCAGGAACTGTAATTCCAAGTAGACCATAATCTCCTAATTGTCGAAATAATTCGACATTGAATTTTTCATGCTTATCGTGTTCATGAGCCTGAGGTTCAACCTCTTCCTGAACAAAATCACGAATCATTTCACGTAACATTGCATGCTCTTCTGTCGGATTACCAATGTCAAAACTCTGCCAGTCGTCCAAGTCATCACCATACCAAAGCAGACGTTAGTACCCTATGAGGCATTCGCATTGTGATTCATTCTGAAGTTTCACCAGTTTGAACATTCCATAGCCGAGAATACAAACCATTTACACTAACTAATTCATCATGAGTGCCTGATTCAACAATTTTTCCATCATCTAAAACGACAATTGAATCTGCATTACGAACAGTAGAGAGACGGTGCGCTATTATCAATGTCGATCTATCTTTACTAATTCTACGAATCGAACGTTGTAATGCTGCTTCNGTCTCATTATCTACTGCTGATGTGGCTTCATCTAGTATCAATAATGGTGCATTTTTGAGAACGGCTCTTGCAATAGCTACTCGTTGTCTCTGGCCACCAGATAATCTATGGCCACCTTCGCCAACAAGTGTTGACCAACTATTTGGTAAATTTTCAATGAATTCTACNGCTTCAGCAATTTTTGCAGCGTCTCGAACTTCTTCCTGAGTAGCATTTGGCTTCCCATAACGAATATTCTCTTCAATTGTTGTAGGAAAAAGAATGACNTGNTGAGAAACTAGGGAAATATTNCCCCTTAAGCTGTCTAGAGTNAATTCTTCTATTCTTTTTCCACCCCAGATTATATCTCCGCTAGAAGCAGAAGCAAAGCGAAGTAACAATCGAACAAGAGTTGTTTTTCCACTACCAGTAGGACCTACAACTCCGAGTATCTTATTTGCAGAAATTGTAAGATTCAAATTTGAAAACAATGTTTCTCTATTTGGATAAGAGAAATTCAAATCATTAATCTCTATGTCGCTAGNGTATGCAATAGTTGACGATAATTCACTATCTCCATCTTTGATAGATATCGGAGTTTCTAGAAGATCTAATACGCGTGTTGTAGAAGCCATCGCTCTTTGGTAAAGGTCAAATGTTTCACCTAACCTGGTCAATGGCCAAAGAAGTCTTTGAGTCATGAAGACCAATACTGAATAGGCACCTACTGCCATTGTATCTTGGAGAGTTAACCAACCCCCTAGCAATAATGTAGCAGTGAATCCAACCAAAATAGCCATTCGAATTAGAGGGACGAATGCAGCAGACAATCGAATAGCACGACGATTGGCGTCTCTATATTCGTTAGAAAGAGATTCTACACGAACTAGTTCCCTTTCCTCTGCTGTGAATGATTGAATTGTTGGCATGCCAGACAGGTCATTTTCTAGTAATGCATTCATTCTTCCAGCAGCTGATCTTACCTCTGAATATCTAGGTTCAAGTGATCTCTGATATCTGAATGAACCCCAAATAATGATAGGGATTGGCAAAACAGCAAATAGTGCTACTTGCCAAGAAATTGCGATAAATACTGCCCCTACAACTAGGACTGTCGTGGATACTTGTAGTAGATCATTTGCACCTTTATCTAGAAATCTTTCTAGTTGGTTGATATCATCATTCATTATTGCCATAAGGTCTCCTTTCTGACGTTCGTCAAACCAAGACATTCCTTGTTTCTGTACATGAGCGAAAGTCATCAATCTAAACTCATGTTGAACTGTTTGTGCTAAATTTCTCCAGAGAATACCATATAGATATTCAAATATCGATTCTAAACCCCAAATCAAAAATGTAGCAATAGAAAGGGCTACCAACTGATGCCAAGGATCTACAATACCTAATCCCGACAAGAGGGATTCTTCGCGTTCTACAACAACATCTACTGCTACTCCAATAAGAAGTGGGGGTGCAAGGTCCCAAAGCTTGTTCAAAATAGAACACCAAGCCGCTAATCTAACGGTACGAGAATGTCCAGACATTGCTTTACTAAGGCGATAAATTGGTGCGACCTTAGGAACAGAGGGCGCAGCCATGTTAATGTGCGAGAGGCTCGAGTACAAAATTTGGTGTATTATGAAAGCCAATCTCTTAGAATTTCAGAACGATGTTCGTCTAAGCTAGGTGGTGCTCTACCTGGGGATGCTGGGGTTGAAGATAGAAAACGAAAAGCACTTGCAACAGATGATGAGCCGTCATCTAATGTCCAAATTGCTCCTCTTTCTTTGCTTTGATTATCACTAAAAGCATCCCCAATATTGAGAATTGGGCTACATGGCACACCAATTTCTGTAAATTTATTCAACCAATATTGGATTGAATTCTTGATGAAAATAGATTGTAATTCATTGATTAAATAATCTCTATTCGAAAGCCTTCCTGAATTTGTATCATTTGGAGGTGAACAAAGATCATTTCTATCAATTGTTTTACAGACTTCAACGTACTGAGAGTCATTTCCTGTAGCGAGAATGAACCATCCATCATTAGCCTCAAATGCTTGATAAGGTACAATATTTGGATGCGCGTGGCCCATTCTGGTAGGAGATACGCCAGAAGATATCCAATTTTGAGCTTGATTTACCATTGACATTAATGCAACATCAAACAAACTAAGATCAATTATTTGTCCTTCTCCTGTTCGTTCTCTATGATGTAATGCTGCAAGAATAGCTGAAGTAGCAGCAAAGCCAGTCAAAACATCAATCCAAGCAACACCCACTTTAACTGGAGAACCTCCAGACTCCCCAGTTACTGACATTATGCCAGACATACCCTGTAATGCCACATCGTATCCGGGTTCATTTGCTCTAACTCCTGTTTGACCGAAACCAGTAATTTGGCAAATAATTAATTTGGGATGTTCTAGAATTAATTCATTAGGATCAAGCCCTAAACTGCTTAATGTTCCAACTTTCATATTCTCTACAAGAACATCTGCATTGTGAATTAGTTCTCTTAGTAATGTAATCCCTTCTGATGATTTAAAATCGATAGAAATAGATCTCTTTCCCCTATTACACGATTGAAAATATGCTGCTGTTTGTTCGCCATTTATTTCTTCAAATGGTGGACCCCATTTTCTAGTATCATCACCCCATGGGGCCTCTACTTTTACGACGTCTGCACCTAAATCTGCTAAATTCTGTGTGGCAAAAGGACCCGCTAAAATTCGACTTAAATCAAGTACGCGTAGGTCTTGAAGGGCACCGGCCATAATCTGAATAATAAAAATCGGTTCATGTTACTGCTGGTGGATTACCACTTATTCCAGAATCTGGAAGATTCCCATGGTAAACCTAGTAAAATTCCTATCTCTGTTAGAATTACATAGTTGAATAGTAAGTAAAGAAGGTATGAAGAAACAGAAACTAGCAATACAGTATTGATTACTTTTCTCCGATCTCGAACAGCATCATCAAGAGTACAAATACCTCTATTTCGAAAATACATCACAAGACCAGAAATGAGCAATATGACTGAAACCCCTAGCAATGTCGGTCTGAACCAAGCCCAGCCGTCTAATCCCCAGTATAGTTGATCTGACAACGATGCTGCTGCTGTTACTGTTGAAAGGCCAAGTAACACCATTACAACACTTGGAAGACAACACATGGACGCAAGTAATGCAGGTAATCCGATTATGGCAAAAAGGCTTCTTGAACTAGATTCAGTTTCCTCTACCATGTTATTCCGAATGACACATTACATTTCAAACTCTGTTGAAAATCGAGACCTTTCGTTCTGTTCTTTCTTGTCAACAAACCTAAGAATTGCAAAGAATGAGAATGGGATAAATAATAATCTGTAATCTGTAATTGAGAAAAACAACATCCCCCATGAGATAAACCATAGAAAAGAAACAATTAATCTAATGATAAAATTTGCACTTCTCTTACCTTTACCAAGAATATACCATGACCACCCCCTTCTCCAAATTCCCAAAAACAACATCATGGAAACTTTAGGAAGAAAACTAACTATTCTGATTCCAGATTTTTCCGAACCATATACCGACTTGACTGGTACTTCTTTAACAGATTCTGAGGATTCTGAGAAACATAATGCCCACCAATTCGGATAACCATAACCTTGCCATTCACTCAATCTTGGATGTCGTAAAATCAAAGAAAGTCGAGTAGCAGTGTATCCACATTGGGGATCACCCCAATTCCAGCCTGTGGCCAATGATGTAAGAAAACCAATTGTTTTACTTGCGAATCTACGAATTAATGGCATATTTTTTGTTCCTAAATCATGAAGAAAACGATTACCCTTTACATGATCTGCAAACTCTAATCCAGAAATTAAATTTTCTAAGTCATATGGATCCATTTGACCGTCTCCAGCCATGATAACTACCGCCCAATCATCATGATTTTCGACAATTTTAGCTAATTCTGAAATCCCGAGTAGTATTGCAGAACCGACTCCATCTCCATTTCCAGATACTAACTTCGTAATCAATGAACGTGATGAGGTCAACTGATCCAATGAATTCGCAGCAATTTTTGCTGTAAAATCAGTAGAAGAATCATCTACAACAATTAGACATTCAACAATGTCAGGAACTGAATTAATGGAAAATGCGATCAATTCCTCCTCGTTTCGAGCAGGCATGACCACGGCAACATGCATGGTTCCGGATTGACAAGAAGATGATGGCTCTTACTCAACAATTCACAAATAACAAATTTTCATCAATTCTAAGCGATGGATTGATGGATGTTGGATTGAACGAACCGCTGTGGACATCTGTTTTGTTACAAGAAATCAGTCACTACGAATTGGTTCTGCTGTAATTCGAGCCCTAGAATTTACAGAACATGTACACGTTATACAATTAGAAGACGATGAAACAGAAAGAAAAATTGCAATTGAATGCGGAGCGAATGTATTCCATCATTCAAATTGGTCAACTGCTCCTGAAATAGCGAACTCTCTGAAAGATCTAATACATTCAGAACAGATAATTGTAATCTCTCTTGACAATGATTGGAGACTATCGAATCTTCCTCTTTTATTCACATCAGCCCGCACTGCACCAGATATTCTTCTGGCATTGAAAATGGACCCTACTGATAGAAGACATTCTAGTGAACAAACTATCTTAGAAGCAGACTCACATGCATATTCAGAGGTAACAATTCAACATGCTATTTGCTCAAAAGAAGGATTAGAAGAGATTTCTAAACAAGATAGAAACGATACTCCTGGCGATTTACCTGCAAATTTGAGAGTCTTAGTTATCGAAGTAAAATCATCTGCTAAAACTAATAATCAACAATCATTAACTACAATATCTGGATTTTCTAAGTTACTTTATTGGATGCTAGAATCAAAACATCCTTTGATTCTGTTTGGAATACCTGGAGTAATATTATTCTGGGTTGGTTTCCAAATGGCAGATCAGTTGGTTAACATCGGAGGCCCACATGATACAGTAGGGGTAGGCGTAGCTTTAGCAGCATTTGCAGCAACTTTGGTTGGAGTGTTTGCAATTACTGCAAGTATGATTCTATTTGTTCTCTCAAAACAAGTAGAGAGAATTCAAGCAGAGTTTTCTGCAACTATTGAAACGTAATCAAGGAGTTACCCGTCGAGAATCTCGAGGGAATGGAATAACTTCACGGATATGATCTGCCCCTGCTAACCAAGCACAAACTCGATCTACACCTAAACCAAAACCACCATGAGGGACTCCTCCATATGTTCGAACATCAATATAGAATTGATATGGCTCTCTCGGAGTTCCCTCTTCATCAATACGTTTCAAAATCTCATCTTCGGACCAAGTCCTTTCTCCTCCACCAATGATTTCACCATATCCTTCAGGAGCAAGTAAATCATGACAAAGAACGTAGTTACTATCATCAGGATCTACTCTATGATAGAATGGTTTTGCAATCTTAGGATAATGAGTTAAGAAGTGTGGAACTTCAAAATCTTGAGTAAGAATTTTCTCTTTNGAATAGTCTAAGTCTTGGCCCCATTCAATTTCAACACCCATTTTCTGGAGAGTCTCTACAGCTTCATCATACCTAATTCGAGGATATGCATTATCCGCATATCTGGAAATTAATTCAAGGTCACGTCCTAGAGCAGTCAATTCATTTTCTCTCTCATCAAGAACAGTTTGAGCAATATTCCTAACTACAGCTTCACCATGTTCCATTACATCATCATTTCCGGCCCAAGCAATTTCCATTTCAGCATGCCAGAATTCAGAAAGATGACGAGTAGTACGGCTTTTTTCAGCACGAAAAGAAGGAGCTATTGTGTATAATCTTTCCAAAGCAGGCATGGCCGCTTCAGCGTATAATTGCCAAGATTGAGTGAGATATGCCTTCCTATCAGGATTTTCTTCAGTAGGAAAATAAGGTACTTCGAATAAAGTACTACCACCTTCAACTGCACCAGCTACAAAATTAGGAGCTTGGTATTCTATGAAATCATGATTACGNAAATACTGGTGAATTGCTCCGAATACTGATGATCGAATCTTAAGCATTCTAGTCATTCTTTCTGTTCGCAAGTAAAGATGACGATTGTCAAGGAGNAAAGCATTTTCACTTAAATTTTCNACATCCATTACTGATTCAGTAATTGGATATGGTCTATCTGGATTTACTGGACCTACAATCTCTACATTCTCNACTTGAATTTCATGACCATGCTCACGNTCGGTAGGAAGTACTGTTCCCTTGAACACTAAACTAGATTCAATTAATGCTGATTTGACTGCTTCAAACATTTCGTCCCCTACAATATCTCTTTTCACAACACATTGTATTGTACCTGTAGAGTCTCTCAGTACTACGAACCGCATTTTATTGGAACCTCGAGAACGATGAACCCAACCTTTCAATTCAACAGATTGATGGTCTCTCTCTCCGGATAGAANATTCCCAATCCAGTCTGTCTTCATACCATCACCGAACGTATCGAAGCGGTTCAAACGTATGAATACCTATGAAGCGGGTCTGACGGGGTTCGAACCCGCGACCGCCCGGTTAAGAGCCGGGTGCTCTACCTGACTAAGCTACAGACCCAGCCTTCCGTAAGTGCGCCACTCTTTAATCGGACCGGTTATTGGGAAAGTCTACCATTNGTTCTAAAATGTGTTGAAATACCATTTTCTCCTGCTAAAACTACTGCATCACACATATTATTGAATAACCCTACTTGAACTACTCCAGCAATTTGCAAAATCTGATTTTCTAAATTAANAGGATTAGAAATTGAGGGACCAGTCTGAGCATCAGCAATATAATTACCATTATCTGTAACTAATGGTTTATNTTCTTCCATTCTAATGCTCACATGACATTTCATTAGACTACTCAATTCTCTAACCGTTGTTAAATAAGCAAATGGAGTCACTTCAATAGGCAAAGGAAAGGCTCCTAAAACATCTACTTGTTTTCTATCATCTGCAACAACTACCATTGCTGAACTTTGTTGAGCGACAATTTTTTCTCTCAATAAAGCGGCTCCACCTCCTTTGATTAACTGGAAATTAGGATCATATTCGTCTGCTCCATCAATTACGATATCCAATGAATCAACATCAGAAAGTTCAATCAACGGTATCCCAACTTCCAATGCCAATCTTTCAGTTGCTAAACTTGTTGGAACACCTACAATCTCTAATCCTTCATCCTTAATTCGCCTACCTAATTCAACTACAGTATGTTTTACAGTNGAACCAGTGCCTAATCCAACTTTCATGCCACTGAAGACAAANTTTGCTGCCTCGACACCTGCGATACGTTTGGCATCATCAATATCCATGACCATCGGAAGAGGGAACAGTCCATGTGCATTTGGGAAGAAAAATTACTGATTTATGGGCAAAGGAATTACATATCGCCCATGATATCTGCATTGCATGACGCAGCCGAGGGCAAGGGTAGTCTGGCTGCTTATCCTCATTTATGCATTCTCAGTTGCTTCTTATGCCTCACCGGTATTCACATCTGAAATAGNATCTCAACCAAATTTTACATCAGTAGGAACTCCCACAAAAATTTCTGTTTCTGCATTTCCAAATGCTACTTCAACTGCTCTTACTCTGGAGGTCCCTGAAAACGAAGCAGTGACTGGATTAGATCTTACTATTTCCCCCTCAGTTCTTCATAGNAATGAGATTATTTCGTGGTCTGGTTCAAATGATTGGAATGCTACTGGAGCTACATTAGATAGGATNAATGTAAATCAATCAGATTTGCAAATGTTACCTAAGAAGTGGGAATGGGATTTTGAAACCGGCCCCAGTACTTCACCTCAAGGATGGACATTACAATCTGCCGGAGGATGGTCTTGGGGATACGATACTTCATTGGGACAAAGTGCTGGAGTTCATGGTGGAACTAAGGCTATTTACACATACAATGGGAATTACCCAAACGGAATGTCAAGTACTTACTGGGCAACTAGTCCAGTCGTAGATTGCTCAGGTTGCTCCGGAACTTGGAACTTAAAATTCTGGAAACGTTTGGGTGTAGAATATCATTACTATGATCATGCATACGTTTCGGTGAAAAATGCTCAAGGAAATTGGGTTCAAATTTATTCTAGTTCAGGGACAATTAACGACGGATCNTATCAACAAGTCACATACAATGTAGGAACTCATGTGCAAAACAATCCTGCATTTCAAGTAAGATTTGGACTAGGTACAACTGATGGTTCAGTAACCTACACAGGTTGGAATATTGACGACGTATCTATCGAACCAGCCGGAGGAGGNGGAGGAGCAGATTTTGCAAACTGGACTAGTGCACCATTTGGGCCAGCTATATCTGGTAGTAATTCTATGACTCCCGGTTCATACGGTATGATGAGTATTGACGCAGAAATTCCGAATAATGCTATTTTACTTACTTCTATTCTCGATGGAAGAACAAATACTCCAATTCCAGGATTCATCAATAGAGAAGATCTTCATATGGATCTTGGTACAATTGATTCGGAAGTATATCCTGAACTTAGAGTCAAGCTTTATTTTGCTACTCCAAACGGTGCTCAAACACCATTAGTTCATGGAATTCATCTAAATGGTAGAATTTCAACTTCATTCGATAGTTCACCAACTGATATGGGATGGAATCTTTCAGGTGCAAATTGGGATGGAGATTCAATCACAGGCGGTACAATTACTACTCCATTGTTTACATCTGCTAGACCAATTTCACAAATTTATTCTAATTTTGTCATTTCTGGTTCTGCTACTACCGAGATTAGCACGGATGGTGGACCTTGGAACTCTTTCACAAACTCTGGGAATACTATTCTCTCATCTTGGTCTGAATCAGTACAATTCAAATTCTCTGGTTCAAATTATGATTTAACATCATTTCAAGCAGATTTAATTCAAGGTAGAATTGGAGATGAAATACGTATCGATATCAACAATGATGGACAATCTGAATGGAGTTTAGAAGATTCGACAATTGGTCCATTAGGGTGGCAAAATCGATTTGGAAATGGAGCCATGTCAGTACCAATAAATTTTGCAGCATCCACNTCTCTCTCTATTCCGATTCAATTACCCATTTCTGGAATCGAATCTATGGGTTTCTCAGCAGTTCCGGGAGATATACCCCCATCAGGATTTAATTGGAGCATACTTGCAGGAGGAACAACAGTAGCAGAAGGATCATCTTCTCTTTCACCTATGGAAGTGTCTATGATTAATCTTGAACCNACAGAAATTACANCACTAAATTCAGAATTGATTAATGGTGTAAGAACTGCAGGACCTTCTGAACATCCNCATACTCAAGTCTACTTAGTGATTGAAAGTGACCAAGGAGCATTTTCCATATCTGCTCTCAAGGCACGAAGTAATCCAAGTATCAGTCTGAATTTCGATCCAGGAAATGCCATTGTTTTGGCCATAAATGATGCAATTCCTGATTCACCATTGTCTGGAACTACTAGACTAGTTCCTATTCCAATTCAATTTGACTTACCTGGTGCCATTTTTGTAACAATTGATGATTTAGAATCAAGTTCATCGTTTACCACTAATTCAATGTCATTTGGAAATATATCTACAACAATAGCTCCATCATACCAGTGGATGGAAATCCATTCTACACATACTGTAACGAGTGGATTTCCAGCCGAGGTTCAGGTAGATATCTCAGGAATTTATAACTCAGCAACTGTGGTAATGGATCTAACTCAAAATACTCATTCAATTTCTCAGACAGGGGAATTCATGGGAGACTTACTTATCCTTCATCCAACAGATCCATATACTCATTCAATAGATGGAGACAACATAAATTCCACACTCAGATTTAGAATAAATGCCAGTTGGGATGATGAACCAGAAGTACGATTGAAATCAAGAATAATTCTTGATGATGGAAGAAGAAGTATTCCAAAAATTCAATTGGTTGGAATCGGTCTACGTGAAGGAGTTGAAAACGATATAATGATTAGGACTTGGAGTATCTTAAACGACCTTAATGTCGCCATCCCAATATCAGAATCATATCTAAAATCAGAAGCCTATATTTCAGTATTAGTTGAATTAGGATTCCCTGGAACAGATTCTAATCTAGCCCCACGTTCTGATGATGCGAAGGTACATTTGTATCTTAATAATCAGGAAATTGCAAATACCTCTTCTTTCTCAAATGGTACCGCTCGATTCGATATACAAACTCCCGCAACTACTGGAGATGTAGAATATAGAGTTGGGCTTGAATCTCTTCACGGGGCAGA
>PAOK01000011.1 GCA_002708015.1 Methanobacteriota archaeon | reverse complement strand
ATCAATGCAAAATACCCCAAGAATGCTCAGCATTCCCTCTAATCCAATCATAATCGGAAGCTGAGCGAATTTCAACCTCGTCCATAATAACTAATTTCTGAACCTTCAATGGATATTCGTTATAGGTAAAATGTGACTCTAAACCCATTCTAGTGGGTTGATCAAATGTCCAATGTGCTCGACTTGTAGCATCTAAAATCATACTTAACTGAGTTCTACCGTTCCATACTCGAATCTTAAATGAAGGCAACGGATTACCATCTGTATCTAATAATGATTCAGAAGAAGATTGAATTAACTCAACTTCACATCGTTCAAATCGTTCAGTTCTACCTCTACGTGCATCATGGAATAAACCTGCAGTTCGAAGTGGCAATCTATGCTTATCCCTTCGTTTCCAAGGAGTAGAGTCATTTGCAGTAACTGAGAGGGAAAGGTGAGGCATAAACCAATCAAAATAAGAACCATCATCAAAATGTAAGAAGCCCCAAAACCAAGGTACTGAAGGGGCTTGAACAACAACCTTCTGAAAATAGGCTGTTCCTTCTACATTCTCACCATCAATTATTCCTGATGTTTTTGTGCCATGTAAACGAAGAATATCGTATCCCATCGAACCAGTGAATAAATTGTGAGATCTAGTTGCTGCTGAAAGTGGAGGGTTCCAGGGGGTCATCTCAAAATTGAAACTTGAAGGAGCACCTTGATCAATCATTTCTGGATCAGACATTAATCGCAACCAAAATGCGCTGTTATCGGGCCGAAGTCCCATAGATAAATCGTCTTCAGTCAATGGGACTATGGCTCCACCTGCACTATCTGATGGCCATAGATCATGTCTTTTATCAAGAGCAAGCATTCTACACTTCCTTAGCACTAAGGGCTCAAACATTTTCTCTCCATCATACCACCATGCACATACCATCCCACCTAATGTATGTCCACCCTGTTTGTCAGTATCGAAACGCTGACCCTCCCAAGGAACTCCATTAACATCAATTGAAGCAGTATCTTTTGTTGACCAAAGAACCATCAACTGCTTAGAACGCTCAGGATGATCTTCACAAGGTAGTACAACTAGCCACCACCACCATTGCCAAGTCAAGCGATGTAATGGGGGCAAGAAATCGAGGCGCCAGAGGGTATCTATGTCCCCCTCGAAACGATCCATGGACAGCGAGGTGCAACACGGCTGATGAATTTAATACTCTAATCAATCTCTCTTCTACCCAAGAATGACTGGCCGATTAATACCCAGACACCTATGTAAAAAATCAAGAAAAGGGATGACACTAACAAGGAACCAATCGGGGAACCGGGAACAATTACTGGTTCATTCCAAAATATTGAGAAAACAACGGATGAATTGAATAATCCTGTTCCGATAACATCGTAGTAACCAGAATCAGGCCAAGCAATTAATGCAGCAGAATTGACCATTTCCAATCCCCAATGGGAAACTGAAAGCCAAGCTACCTTGCTCTGACCGGATGTAAGTAATGAAAAGAAAGCCATGATAAATTCCCATACCCCCATAACCATAGCAATGTAAATTCCGAACTTCTTTGAAATCACTCCTAATGCAGAAAAAGTAGTAGAATACGCCAATAATACTAGAGCCGCTGTAATACCAATAATCAACCAAACTGTTAGATCTTGGAAACGGAATAAAGAATCGCCAGGTCCAATAAAACTCGTAACTAACCCAACTAATAACGCCAAGACTACCATATAAGGTGCTGAAATTGACATGAAACCAAGAATACGATAGATGAAAAATTCAGCACGATGAATTGGCTTACCAATTAGATAATACATCGTTCCAGATGCCATTTCATCCCTGATTAATCCAGTTGCTAAAAATAATGGAATGAAAATTCCCAGCAAAAACAAAAAGGCAACTTTCCCGACGGCTAAAACGAATCCTCGATGCAATGATTCTAAAACAAATTCATCTTCAGACGGATCTTCATCTACCATATTATCTGCTTCAATAGAAATAAGATTCCCTTCTTCATCAAAAACAAGTTCTACGTCGCAATCAATTCCATTTCTATTGGAGTCTGACATGAAATAATCTTCCCAAATAAATTCTGGATTTGAAGTCCTACTGGGAATAATATCCCAATCTCTAATGCAATCACCGTCATCATCAAATCCTTGGCTTGTATCTCCAGAAGCAACGTCAATATCGAATCCATCTTCATCGATGTACATTGAACGAGGATCCTGTGGAATAGGGGTATCAGAAGCGCCCACAAATTCCCCCCATTCAAGATACTGATACCATTTTTCTGATTCGACACCAACAGTGCCATTCAACTGAATTAATCCATTGAAACGTATATCTCCGCCAGAAGTTAAGCAAGAACGGCCTATTTGTAAATCATATTCTTCTTCGTATTCAGTACAATCACTGAAATTACCTACTTGTGCCCATCCTTTATTTTGTGAATTAGGAGGATCTCCAATCCAAGTGTATGAAGTGATTACTGCATTACCTCGATATGTATGATTCCCAGTATGATCCGCTTGATTCCAATTAAGCCATTCATCACTAACAAACACTCCAGAACCTGGGAATTCTGCGCTATTCCAATCGGATGTACCCCACTTTCGTTCTTGGCCAAGAGGGTACCCATCTTCATCCCAATCTTCGGAATCACCATCATCATCTACAGGTTCAATTCCTTCAACCATTGCTTCAGCATAAGTTGCCAACAATAGCAACATGAGCATTAACCCAACTGTACCAATCACCCATGTAGATGCCCNCACTCTTAGCTGCCGNGCAGTAAACTCAATTATNGCNCCTGCTTTTCTATCTAANCCACTCCAAACACTGTTNAGAATAATCCTNTCAGGNAGNGGTTTAACANNNGGANTAGNAGNAACTTNAGAAGAAACGGNAAGATGTTGATNAGAAGTNTTGNAGGAAATCTTGATCNCTNNTTTTCTCAGTCATGCTCTNCCCTCCATTAGATANGCCAAAAGACTCTCNAGATTATCATCAGGATTCTGGATAGAAGAAACACGAAGTCCAGAAGAAGTAATCAAAGATGGGAGAACAGAATGAACTGCATTAAGATCGTTTGTCTGAATTTCGAGTTGTTGAGGAAATGGAAATCTGACCCCGTGTACTTCTTCCACGACAAGAGTTCGAGCTGCAAGTTCGCGTGGGCTATCTGTTGTCAATAGAATTCGGTGAGGATGTTTATCCAACATTCCACGTATTGCATGCAAATTTCCTAATGCCAATAAACGGCCATTATGAAGAATAACAATCTGCTCAGTAATACGTTCTATTTCAGAAAGAATATGACTGGAAACAATCACCGTTTTTCCCATTGAACCAATTTCTCGAATAACATTCATTATTGTGGTTCGTGCAACAGGGTCACAACCTTGGAGAGGTTCGTCAAGAATGATTAAATCAGGATCATTGACTAATGCATGAGCAATCTTAACTCTTTGACGCATGCCTTTGCTATATTTCCCAATCTGCTTGTGAGCAACATCAGAAAGATTTACGAATTCTAAAACATGGTCGGCTCTAGCGGATGCTTGTTCTCTAGTGAAACCATAGAGTCGGGCTAATGTTGAAACAAAATCATGGCCAGTCATCCAATCATAGAGTTTCTCTCCTTCAGAAACATATCCTACTCGAGAATATGGAGCAGGGTTGCGCCAAGGGTCTATTCCAAACAACCTAACTGTACCCTGACTAGGCTTCAAACGTCCAACTAGAATCTTAAAAAGAGTGCTTTTTCCAGCACCGTTGGGACCTAGGATTCCAGTTACTCCTCCACCAATAGCTAAACTAACATCATTCAATCCGATTACCTGACCATACCATTTTGATACATGATCTAACATTACTGCAGGAACAGACTGATCTACTTGGAAACTAGTGGGAGTATGGTTACCAACTTGTTCCGGATCGGGAATCATTCTCTGGTCACCTCCAAACTATTTACTCTAACAGAGATGATGTATAACGAAATGATATTCATTGCAAGAAGAGATACCGCAGAAAAGGCTACTGGATGATCATATCCTGGATTAATACCCATTACTAGTTGGCCGATGTGTGCTAGATTGTCATATGGGCTAAGAATGTATACAATACTACGATCGAACAAACTGTCAATCAGAAATGCAACTAGTTTTGTGCCTAAAATTATTGACAAGAATCCAACAGCAGGAAAGAATTTTCCCTTTGAAATTGCAGAAAGAGCCATGCCAATTGAAGAGTACGTAATAATCAATAGAATACTGATCCCCAATCCAGAAACAAACAGAGGGAATGAATCAAACAAATATGCCCAACCATGGCCTTCTACAACTATGGCCAATGAATAATATGAAACATAAGTTAGTAGAATAACTCCTCCTAGGATACTTGCTACTGAGAGATATTTCATTACTGCATAATCAAGTCGATTAATGGGCCTTGAGAAATAAATAGCAGAGGTCCCATGTGCTCTATCCTCAGAAATCATTCCACCAATTACTAGAGCTGTTAATAGTGGCCACCACAATGCATTTCGAGGAAAGAAGCCGAGGATTTTTGCATAAATGTTGTTTCGATTCAAACCAAAGGGCCTCATTATTTCAGGTTCCCCAATTAAGGAACCCAGTATCAAAAAACCTAGAGTACTCATCGATGAGATAAGTATGAAAAGAACTGCTAAACGAATAAATGGATGATAATATCGATGACCTTTAGAAGTAATCATTCCGTAAACATGATGCCTGTAAATTGCATAATTTCGTGTCCATCTAGGCCCAAGAGTACCCCTCCATGGCCGATATACTCTGTTGAAAATTGTGCCAACCTCTGCTTGTCCTTGAGATACTGCAGCAAATGCATTTTCATCACCATCCCCTGAACCAAATGCAGCTTCCATTCGAGTTACTCCAAGGGAATTTTCAGAATCTTGTTCTGAAGGAATAATATCTGAAGACACTTCAGAGGGTAATTCGGTCATAATGAGGAGCCTCCAATAGATCCATCTCCTAGTACTTCAGAGGAAGGAGTAGAATTCAATAATTCAGAAGCACTACGGGTTCCATATCCTAATTTATCCATAATTAGCAAGAATAAATCTTCCAGACTTGGCTCATATTCTTCCATCTGTCTGATTTGTACAGACGCTTTAGCAGCACAACTAAGAATTTGATCAACAGTTGATTCATCCTCTCTTAAAACTCTCATAATCCTACCTAATCTACGCACTGTAAGTCCAGAATCTTTCAGTTCCTGTTCCATCTTACTCGCGCCACCCCAAACAGAAATCTCAATCTCTCTATCGATTTGTCGAGCCAAGTCCTCAATACGNCGATGAACTACAACTCTACCCTTGTGAATCATGATCACTCGATCACATACGATTTGAACATCATCCATCAAATGACTACTCATCAAAATAGAACGGCCGCCATCTTTGACAATATTGAATAGAGTATCTAGCATAAATCCTCTATGCTCCTGATCCAGACCATTCGATGGTTCATCTACTATCAGTAATTCAGGATCGTGAATAATNGAGCAAGCAAGTTTAGTAGATTGTTGCATTCCTGTAGAAAATGTTCCTATCTTNCGATATCTTTGATCTCTCAAACCAACATATTCCATTACTTCGTGAGTTCTTTGATTAGCAACTACAGGCGACATTCCTAGAAGTTCCCCTGAATAACGTACCTGATCGACTGCATTTAAGTCTGGATTTAACGTATCATATTCTGCCATGTATCCAATTTTACTACGTATTGCGTCACCTTCAGTTCTAATGTCATGCCCTAACACAGTACCTTCTCCAGAAGTAATCTGAATTAGCCCAAGTAANGTCTTGATTAAAGTGGATTTGCCCGCTCCATTGGGACCAAGTAAACCAATTGATCCATGAGGTAATTGTATGTCTACATTATCTAAAGCAACATGAGGACCGTAATTCTTTGTTAAGCTCTTAGCCTCTATCAGCCAATCGCTGTTAAGAGAGGTCAACCTGCTCCACCTGANGTGATATTGTTCGAAGAGACACTTCAATCAACCGACGGAATGATTCATTTAGAATCATGAATCTTAATCCCTCCTCTAGTACGAATTGCGATTCCTTTAGTAAATTTCAAAATTTCATTAGAAGTACATCTTGAAACACCATGTGCAACTAAATCACCATTTGAATCAACTATCAAGCATGCTAATCCGGGGACTAAACNATCATCCACTCCTTCTATAAATCCATGAATGACATTTCTACCATCTCTAACAAATGGAATCGCATCATCTTGTAATACCAATCTTGGAGGGCCTACCCCCAAAGAATGCAAATCCTTGGCTCCTTCGTTGGTTAAGGAAATACCTCCATCATGTAAACGAGGAGAAAGAACATGTCGCCCGTCAGACAAGAAGACATTTCTAATTCTTCCAGTCGAAGATCTATCTACATCCATTCCCTCTAACCAATCAGCAGTTGATTTTCTATTAGC
This sequence comes from Methanobacteriota archaeon, assembly GCA_002708015.1. Lineage (GTDB taxonomy): Archaea > Thermoplasmatota > Poseidoniia > Poseidoniales > Thalassarchaeaceae > MGIIb-N2. The sequence continues at coordinate 11,405 of PAOK01000011.1, read as the reverse complement.
CCCCAAGAATACAGAGCATTTTGCGGAAATTTGGCTATGTTCCAACCAATCATGAATTTGAGATCTAACTTCTTTATCCGTTGCCTCTCCAGTACTTTGAAGAATAGAAAGTGATGACGGATTTAATCCCAAATCACTCAAACTTTCATCAGAAGGAGAAGGAATTGACGACCAAATTGAATCAAATGCTTGAATATGACAAAGAGGTGCCCAATCCTCTAAATCGAATGGTAACAAACCATTTGGAGTTTGAATTATAGGTATCTGGTTAGGATTTTTTGATAACGCACGAATAATATCAGACTTAACTGAATCACGCCAAGGAGACCTTCCTGATTTTATCAATAAAATATTAGCTTCATCCATCGATTCTCCTTTCCAATTCTTCAAAGGTGGAGTCCATCGTTCACGAATCAAAGAATTTGCATGAAGTAAATGAGGACGAGAAGAAGAATCAGATGTCCAACGTTCTGAGCCTGAACGTATAGGAGATGATGAACGAATAATTTCAGATGATGAAAAATCATTATTTTGAATCAATCTATCCTTGAGGAACAAAAACGCCTCTCGTAATTCAGGACTAGAATGACTGCGTTGTTCAACTAGTGCCCAAATCTTTCCTGATCGGACTGCTTCTCTACATCTTGCTAATTCTGCCTGAGTAATTTCTAAGTTATATCTTGCAAGTAAATCAGTTCTTTCAGTGTCTTCCATTTCTCTAACTTCTGAAGGAGAAATTCCGTTTAATATCCTTGACGCAAATGGCCATTCTTTCAAATTTTCAATCCTTACAGTACCATCAGGAGTCAAAAGACGTCCGTCTCTAGCGAAAAGGGCATATGCTGCACTATCAAACATATCTACACCCAATGCAATACTCATCGGAAATAACATTGGATGACCGCATCCAAACAAATGAATTGGCCTGTTAGCAGGAATTGTCTCCCTTACTGCAATTATTATTTTTGCAAGGTCGAGATATCTATGACGCTCCATTATCGGAACTATTCCACCAATTGGATGGACTGTAAAACCTCTAAATTCGCCTGAAACTGACCCCATTTTTTCCGCACTCTCTGAACGAAGAAAATCGTGGAGACCTCCTTGAATTGGACCATTTAACAAGAGATTTGGTCCAGCTTCATCAAGCGAAGAAGGTGCTCTTTCTATGGTTTTAGAAACCGCTTCTGTCAATTCTTCTATCGATTGATCAGGACGTCCGAAAACATCTAGCATTGTTCCTATATCTACTCCAATATCTCGTTGGAAAGCGACTATTTCCTTCACACCAACATCAATATCTCCATAGACATATGACTGGAAAGTACCCGAATCAGTTACAATGATACCTGGGAAATCAAGTAATTCATGTACACCATTTTCTAATGCTGGGATTCGTAATTTTTCATGTTTCCATATCACATAGGAATTGGTGATCAAAGCTTGAACTCCAAAATCATCCCACATCTCTCGAGGTTCAATAGTACGAATATTCGGGTTAACTACTGGAAGTAACATCGGAGTTTCTAATATCCCATGATTTGTAAAAAGACGACCTATTCTGGCAACTCCATCTCTTTCTTTTATCTCAAACTTACCTAGATCCTGAGGGCGACATGGAGACGTTTCGAAACCTGCACCCATATGCTTCCGCCTGAGTATTCTATGATGACACTTACTACTCAAATTACAAACTATTTGGAAAAATCAACTGATTAACAAAAGTTAACTCCACTCTTTTCTAGCAAAAAATCTCTAACTATTCCGTCGTAATGATCTAAAATTCCAATATCAAAAAAAATTGTTTTGATGCTTCCATCAGAGAGTAGATCTGTCTGAATTTGGCTTAACGTATTCGGTGCTGCGCCACAAGCAACACAAGCCCCATCTAACCCTACTACAAGTTTAACCAAGTCGTTTTCCTCAATTTCTCCTTCTCTAACCGTCAAAGCCCCTCCATGCCCAGTCAATGATGCTCGAACGTCACCCAATCGAGCCATTAGAGAAGGAATAAGATCGGGATGGATACCCTCTTCTTGGTCCGTAAAATCTGAATCTTTGACTAATTCAATTATTGATAGTGCTAGAACTCTCGAATCTTCTCTAGGGTCAATTACTTCTTGAAGACGGCGATTAGCTTCTTCATGCATTTGAAGACGTATTTGATTACGATATTCATCGGCAAGATCATCAGACATCGGGTTCACTCAATTGATCCACACTAGACAATACATTTAATCTAAAGCACACAGCCAAAACCACGAGTTGATAAACGAGCATTATCACGACAACATGAACCAGCATGAGCACAACTCCACTTTTAAAAATCGAAGGGCTGGAAGCCTCTATCGACGAAACTGTAATTCTGAAAGGTATTGACCTTGAAATTTTACCTGGCGAAGTCCATGCAGTCATGGGACGAAATGGAAGCGGAAAATCCACTACTGCCCATGTTTTAATGGGTCATCCAGACTATGAAGTAACTAANGGAAATGTGAAACTTGATGGTGAAGATTTGTTAGAAATGGAAGCTTATGAAAGAGCACGTGCTGGAGTTTTTCTTTCATTTCAATATCCTCATTCTGTGCCAGGATTGCAAGTAGGTAATTTTCTACGTCGTTCCGTTTCTGCAATTAACGGAGAAGATGCAGCAAAAGGNCCTGAGTTCCGAAATTTGTTAAAGGAAGGAATGGAACAATTAGGATTAGACAGATCGTTCTTGGCCAGATATGTAAACGATGGATTTAGCGGTGGGGAGAAAAAACGATTTGAGATTTTGCAAATGATGTTAATCAAACCAAAATTAGCAATCCTTGATGAAACNGATTCAGGCTTAGATATCGACGGCATAAGAACNGTAGCTCAAGGTGTTGACGCTGCAATAAGAGGCAGTAACTCAGGAGCATTAATTATCACACATTACAATAGAATTCTAGAACATGTCAAGCCAGATAAAATCCATGTATTAATCGACGGCAAGATTGTGAAATCAGGTGGACCTGAACTTGCAAATCAGTTGGAAGAAAGGGGATATGATTGGATAGAAAAGGAAGTGATGGATAATGAGTGAAGATGCAAGAGAAGCCGTTGGAGACTATAAAGCAGGATGGCATGATCCTGAAAACTCAACTATTCGATTCGACTTTGGACTGTCGGAACAGGTAGTGAGAGATATTTCTGCTTTGAAAAATGAACCTGAATGGATGACGGAAATCCGTGTTAANGCATATCACCATTTCATGGAAAGACCGATGCCAACTTGGGGCAATATGCACATGCTTGAAGAGATTGATTTTGACAAAGTATGTTATTATCTGCGTTCATCTGATGCTACAGAGAAAAANTGGGANGATGTACCAGAAGATATTCGCAATACATTTGACAGATTAGGAATTCCAGAAGCAGAACAAAANTGGCTTTCTGGAGTTACTGCTCAGTATGAATCAGAAGCAGTCTACCATAGTATTAGGGAAGATTTAGAAGAACAAGGAGTGATTTTCCTTGATATGGACAGTGGATTGAGAGAATATGAAGCAATTGTCAAAGAATATTTCTGCTCCGTTGTTCCNTTTTCAGATAATAAATTTTCAGCACTAAATACTGCTGTTTGGTCAGGTGGTTCCTTCATTTATGTCCCGAGTGGAGTACATGTAGAGATGCCAGTACAAGCATACTTCAGAATCAATGCTAAGAATATGGGACAATTNGAAAGAACTCTAATCATTGCGGATGAAGGAAGTAGTATTCACTATGTCGAAGGTTGTACCGCACCAACATATTCTACTGACTCTCTGCATTCTGCTGTAGTTGAATTAATCGCCATGCCTGGAGCACATATTAGATATTCAACAGTACAAAACTGGTCCGCTAACGTGTATAATTTAGTTACCAAACGAGGAGTAGCTCATGAAAATGCAACAATTGAATGGATTGATGGAAATATTGGATCAAAACTCACAATGAAGTATCCTGCTGTGATATTAAAGGGTGAAGGATCACATGCNGAAGTCATTTCAGTAGCTTATTCGGGTAAAGGACAGCATCAAGATGCAGGTGCTAAAATCCATCACTTNGCAAGTAANACAACAAGTAAAATCCTCTCNAAGAGTATTAGTAAAGATGGAGGAAGAGGGTCTTATCGAGGAATGGTTACGGTTTCTCCAAAAGCAGAAAATTGCAAGGTAAATGTCGTTTGTGACGCATTGTTATTAGATGAAGCAAGTCGTTCAGATACATATCCAACAATGGAAGTTGGTAATTCTGGAGCCAGATGTGAACATGAAGCCTCAGTAAGTAAGGTCAGTGACGACCAACTATTCTACTTGATGAGTCGAGGACATTCAGAAGAGGAAGCATTGGCACTGATTGTGAATGGTTTCTTTGAACCTTTTACTCGTGAATTNCCAATGGAGTATGCCGTTGAACTCAATCAATTGATGTCTCTTGAAATGGAAGGAAGCATAGGGTGAGTAATCCGTATGAGTTCATCTTATCTCGATTTTACAAACATTGACAAAGCAGCACATATTTGGAGATATACGCCTTGGAAAAAAGCACATCCAACTGGNNCAATAAATGATATNCCACAATCCAATTCTCCTGAAATCACAATGTCTCTTGCAGATGGAAGTTCAATTCCTGAGGGAATCTCAATTGAACAGGCTACTGATTCAGATATTGAAAGATTGGGGCACGAATTAGATTTTGATCAAGGCACTGCTGCTCCAAAATTTATTGCCGCTATAGCTCAAAAAACTATGATTCTGAAGTTAGAGAATAAAATAAAAATTGAATCTCCATTAATTGTAACAATTTCAACTTCAGGAAATATTTGTGCTTCTAGATTACTGATTGATATTGGAAATCAAGTTGAAGCAGAGATAATTACTGTAGTTGAAGGAGATGCAAAATGGACAGGAATCCTCAGAGANGGGAATTACGGATCNAATGCAATAATAAATGATGTAGTAACTCAGATTACTGGGAATAGATTAGTCCGTTGTGATGCTCTTTCCTTAGGTAGAGACGCTCAAGTTAAGGCTGGAACGGTTAATGCTTCTTCATCACAAGCTAAAATTGATATTAGACATTGGCTAAATGAACCTGGATCTTCCCTCAAAGTTAATGGATCTATCCTTTCGTCTAATGAAAACCATTTAGATTCGCATATTGAAATTACACATACAGGAAGGCAAACATATAGCAGATTGGAATGGCATTCTGCCTGTGGNGGAAAAAGTAACACTACTGGAACAGGAATGCTGAGAATTGATGCGGGCGCTAAAGGTGCAGATGCAGGGCAACTTTTCCATAATTTANTACTTTCTGAAAAGGCTAAGGCGAACTCAATTCCAGAATTAGAGGTACTTGAGAGTGAGGTCGTGGGATGTGGACATGGAACCGCAAATGGTCCTATTGATGAACAACAATTATTCTACCTTTCAACTAGAGGATTTANTGAAGAACAAGCAAGGGCTGCTCTAATTGCTGCCTTCCTCAACACTCCACTTTCCGACATGGGGTCNGACCACCTTCATGGATGGCTAATTAAGCGTATAGAGAAACACCTCAATTTGATTTGAGCGATACACGGGTTGAAATCCAATTATCCCCTCGGGNTNCTATGGATGAGTCAAAAATGGAGGAGATCCGATCAGATTTCCCCATCTTAACAAGAACCATGGATGGAGGTCGTCCTTTGGTCTATCTTGATAATGCAGCAACTACTCAAAAACCTAGACAAGTGATTGAAGCAATGAACTCATATTATGAAAATACAAATTCCAATGTTCACAGAGCTGTACATACATTAGCNGGAGAAGCAACGGAAGGATACGAAAATGCTAGAACAGAAATTGCTGCATATTTTGGAGCGCCGAGAGATCATTTGATTTTTACAAGTGGAACTACTGAAGCGATAAACTTAGTTGCCTATGGTTGGGCAAGAGCAAATCTTAGCAAAGGCGACGTTATTGTAACAACGGAAATGGAACATCATGCTGATATCGTACCTTGGCAGATTCTATCTAAAGAGAGAGGAGTAGAGATTAGATACATCCCCCTAGAGAGAGATACTCTAACTCTGGACATGGATGCGTTTGAGATTGCTGTTTCAGATGCAAATCTAGTATGTGTAGTCCATACTTCAAACGTATTGGGTGTCAGAAATGATATTGAAACAATTATNCAACTTTCTAAATCAAATGGCAACGGCGGCAAAGGGGCATTTGTAATGATTGATGCGGCTCAAGCAGCACCTCATGAAAGAATTAATTTTCTTGAAATGAACTGTGATTTTTTGGCATTGAGTTCGCATAAGATGGGAGGACCCACTGGAATTGGAGGCCTATTTGTACGTCCAGAAATTATGGAAACTATGGATCCTTTTATNACAGGAGGAGATATGATTGAAACTGTAACTCTGGAAGGTTCAACATTTCAGAAAGGACCTCAAAAATTTGAGGCTGGGACTCCTAGAATTGCAGAAGCCTTCGGATGGCATGCTGCTGTTGAATGGCTTTCTTCATTTGACATGGAAGAAGTACACGAACATATCTCGAATCTTGCTAGAGAAACAGCAGCTAAGATGTCAACAATCCCTGGAATCCAAATCTATGGACGCCATGATCTGGAATCTTGCTCAGGTGTTGTATCGTTTTTACATGAAANAATTCATGCGGAAGATCTTGCACATTTACTTGATTCAGGAGGTTTTGCTGTTAGAACTGGACATCATTGTGCGCAACCCCTAATGGAGGCCTTGGGAGTATCTAGTACCGCTAGGATTTCATTCTGGTTATACAATACTAAAGAGGAAGCAAATTCATTTGTCGANCATCTAACAAGTATTGTAGAACGATTTGGTTGATTAGAATAAGGTGAAACAGATGACTAATTGGCCTGCACCTCTAACAAATATCATTAACGAATTCAAGGAATGCTTTGACAGAATGGAAAGATATGAATTACTTTTTGAATATGCAGATAAACTTCCTCATGAACTTCAGACAGAAAATTGGACAGAACAGAATCGAGTAAAAGGATGTCAATCAGAAGCTCACGTGGAGTGTAAACTTGACGAAGAGGGGGGCTTTCAGATCCATGGAGCAGCAGATGCAAATCTAGTACAAGGACTCATTGCGATTTTAGCAATTGGTGTTGATGGATTACCTCCCTCACAAGTTGCATCCCTTAGTCCAAATTTCGTTGATGAGATGGATGTCAAGGCATCACTAACTCCATCAAGAGCNAANGGGTTTCTGAATATGTTTGAAATGATTAAAAATACTGCAGCAAGCATGTCAAAGGAGGCATAACANTGGGCTTACCAGAAGATGTAATTGATTCAATCAGGCCAGTACAGGATCCTGAAATGAAAATTGGAGTAGTAGATCTAGGGCTAATTTATGATGTTAGAATAGAGGAACAGGGAAAGAGTGTTCATGCAGAAATTGATCTGACTTTAACCTCACCAGGATGTCCAGCTGCACCCGAAATTATGGCCGCTGTTCACCGTGCTGGTCTTGAAACAGAAGGTGTAGATTCAGTACATGTCAATTTGGTTTGGTCTCCAAGGTGGGATCCAAAAATACATGCCTCAGAAGATGCTCAATTTGAGTTAGGAATCTTCTAATTTTGCTACTCTTTGATTCAAAATTTTCAATAATCCTCTTAGTGTAACTTCACTGACTCCACAAACGCTACAAACTTCGTTCTGAGTTCGATTAGAACCACAATCTGCCGCNGCACGATATAGTAGAACTCCTGCAATTCCTGAAGGTTTCTTACCTTGCCAAGCAAGGTCTTCCTTGGTTTGATCCCAAATTTCATTGGCTCTACCTAATACTCTTGGAGGCAATTGAAGATCAGAATGAAATTTATCAAGATATTCTGTTGGACCAGAAATATGATGAGTCCCCAATTCACGNGCAACCAAACGAATTGTACGTTTTAATTCCTTTACTTCGACCTCTGAAATCATATCAAATCTTTCTGCAACATCTTCAATTCTTCTCGGGATTCNAGCTTCACGAGCAGCAATATACACACATGCTGCAGTAACACCTCTTATCGATCTACCTGTAACTAATCCCTTCTCTACTGCTTTACGATATAAGCCACTTGCCTGATCTCTTAATTGAGGTGGGAGGTCACCTCTATCACGAATAAATTGCATAGCTTTAGCTAAATTCCTTGACCTACTATCCCTAGTTTTTGAACGTTGATCAATTGTAGCTCTTCTTCTCCAATCTCTAACTTGTTTAGAAGACATGCCATTTAATCTTGCATTTCCACCAATCAAATCACGTTTGTCAATAACTGTAGATAGACCCTTATCAGACAGACTAACTGTAGTAGGTGCGCCAACCCTAGAGCGATCTGCACCATCAGAGTGATTCACCCATTCTGCTCCGGGATCAATCATATTCTGTTCAACTACAAAACCGCAAACAGAACAAACCGTTTCACCCCTAGAAATGTCAGTATCCCATTCATTGGATCCACATAATTTACAAGGTTCAGATTGCCCATCTGTTCTTCTTTGTCTCTGACTTGGTCGAGGAGAGGGAACGAATTCTCCGCCTCTCCGGCTATCGTTTGACTTTTGTAATTCTGTTTTTTNCTTGGGTTCCATTATATCACTCTCTTACCAACTCTGGGTTGTATAGTTCGACTCCAGAGTATATAAATATTATCTTTTTATGGTTATGTAGAAAGTTTTGTTCAACAAGCAATACCTTGATTCATGANAGGATGAATCAAAGCATGTGGAAGTCATACGTTTACCCGNCATCCACCATGACACGAGCATCTCNATTGTTGCAGGATCGGAAAAAAGTNTTTTGATAGATTCAGGAACCTCTTGGCATCAAGTAAATATCGAAGAACGTATCAATTCTAAAATTGAATATTTACCTGAAATNGTNGCTATTTTGTTGACCCATCGGCATTATGATACCTCAGGAGCGGCAAACTTTCTCAGTGAGAAATTTAATGCTCCTGTATTTATCCACCCTGCTGCTGCAAATTCTTTGATTTCAAACGATCAACTCACAACTTGGGCTTCAAGATATGATTCAGATATGCCAGTAACTGAAACAATACAACTTACTGACGGATGGGAAATGGATCTAGGTGGAGGGAATATTCGATGTATACATACTCCTGGCCATACGAACTGTCATTCCTCATTTTTTATACCAGAATTATCTATTCTTTTTGCAGGAGATTTAATACCATCTCCAGAGTATCCTGGGAGAACGGATTTGCCCACAGGGAATATTCCAGAAATGCTACAATCAATAGAGAAGATTATTTCACTTAATCCTGAAGTAATTGTTCCTTCAAGAGGGAAAACAATTCGAAATAAAGAAGTTCAAAGAGTATTGCAGAAGCATCGAGATTTCTTTATTTCATTGATTGAAAATGTAGGTGAATTACCAGATGAATGGCCTAAACCAACTTCTACATGTATGTGGTGGTCTCCGAATCCTGAATGGAGATAAACTGCTAAATCAGTATTGATCAGGTTCATCCTTTTTCGCTTTCTTCCATTCACGGTAGCAAGGACGACAAATTCGAACCCTTCTGACATCTCTCTTGAGTCCATCATCGCCCCATACGTCAATTGCATTATCTATTGCAATAGAACGGCCACCAAATCGCTTATCTGCCCATTTTTCACATCCAGCAACATCACAAGGGACTTCCCCTTCTTCATCATCAGATTTGATTTTCTTAGCCTTCGGAGCACGATTTGCCCGTGCCTTCTTCTTGAAGCCCATACACAACGCTGTGAAAGGTCGAACATGAATCTTGGGTTCTAAGCAGATTGCTCAATGGAAACTTTACCATCAGGCTTCAGAGGAGAACAGCATTGAAGGTTTGACTTGGTATTCTTGAGACTTTTACATAAGCAAGATTTAGATTTCTTAGGCTTAGGAGGCCGATTAGCTCGTGCCCTCTTTTTGAATCCCATATACTATCGCAAGAACAAGTCTTCATGAATGTTTAGATTATTCAGACTTCTCAATTGAAGCTTCTCGATCTGGTCCTACTCCTACACTAGTAACTGGAACCCCTAGTAACTTCTCTATTGTCTCAATATACACTTGTGCTTCTTGGGGCAATACGGAGTATCCTTGACCAGTAGCCCTTGCTTCTCTACATAATTTTAGCCATTCATCAAGAGATAGTGGTGAAAAACCAGGTAATTTCATGGTTACAGGTGTGGCCTTCTCTAACAACCCAATATCTGCAGGAAACTCATGTACCTGTGAACCATCGATATCATAACCAATCACAATTTCAATTTCTTCTATTCCTCCTAAAACGTCTAATTTGGTCAATACTATTTCATCAAATCCATTCACCCTCATTGCATGACGAAGAGGGACTATATCCAACCAACCGCAACGTCTAGGACGACCAGTAGTAGTTCCGAATTCATGCCCTACCTCTCCAAGGTGTTTTCCTACATCATCTTCTAATTCAGCGGGAAAGGGCCCATGCCCTACTCTTGTAGTATATGCCTTTACTACTCCTATACATCTATTGACATGACCTGGATGAACTCCTGCCCCATGAGTTGCATTTGCCCTGCTAGTAACTGAACTGGTTACATACGGATATGTTCCTTGTGAAATATCTAGTAAAGCTCCTTGAGCACCTTCTAGCAAAACAAATTCTCCGCGCTTCAAAGAATGATCAACCATTACACCTGTAGGTCGAACAGATGCACCAAATCTATTCTGAATCCATTCAAGGTCGTTTGTCAATGTCAACTTATCTATACTTGATTCAAGACCGGCGGCGGTCAATTGGCTATTCATTCGATTAACCATGGAAGTGATTTTAGCATCATCTTTCAAAACAGAAGGTAGATCAACAAATCGAATTCCAATTCGATCGATAGCATCCCTATATGTTGGGCCAATCCCTCTTCCTGTGGTCCCAATATCTTTGTCTGCTCCATCTAAAATTCGATGATATGGTAACGTAATGTGAGCTCGTTCAGAAATAAATAAGCGTTCTCCTTCGGGTCTTTCACCCCCAAAAGCAAACCATGAATCCAATTCTTGTTCTAACTTCCATGGGTCAATTACCATTCCATCGCCAAGTACCAAATTACAATGGCTGTAAGTAATACCACTTGGAAGATGATGGAACGCTAATTTACGTTCTCCAATCACAATTGTGTGTCCTGCGTTCGATCCCCCTTGAAAACGAACTACCCAATCCGCTTCTGACGCTAATTGATCAACCAATTTTCCTTTTCCTTCGTCTCCCCACTGTGCTCCGAGGACTACTGTAGCAGGCATGATTAGTGTCGGGCGACAGAGGCCTTTGAATGATGCCTCTGTGTGAAGAGAGAACATTACTCCATCCGATGCGGTTATGAAGGG
>PAOK01000041.1 GCA_002708015.1 Methanobacteriota archaeon | reverse complement strand
AAGGAATTGAAGCCCAGTAAGCTCTTCTAACTCTAAGAATCTGTAAAATTAGACTTTCATCAATTTCTGGATCATAGGGGTGATCAATCAATTCAAGTGGACGAATTGAAATCCTAGGTAGAACTACTAATGGCAAACGAGTAATCAACCAAGCAACTAGAATAGAAACTACGAGACGAATGATTTCAGAAAATAAGGACATTTCAATCGCCACGAAGTCGTTTTAGAACAGATTCAACCTTATCCATCCCAAGTGAAATGTCTTCTCTTGAAACAGTATAAGCAAATCTTAGATGACCCTCTCCACTTTCTCCAAAAGCAGAACCAGGAGAACTTAGAACTCCTCCTTTCAGTAATTCAATAGCAAGTTCTTGAGAATTCAAACCGGGAACTTCTACCTTTGGAAACACATAGAAAGCACCCTTTGGGATATGGCATGAAACTCCAGGCATAGAATTCAACCTAGAACATATTAAATCTCGACGAGCTTGGAATTCTTTTGCCATCTCTTCTGGATACGTAGACGCCTCATCAAATGCAGTCAATACAGCATATTGCATTGCATCATTACTACATGCTGTGATGTAATATTGCATTTTAATGATCTGAGACATCGCTTCAGTATTTGGTGAACAAATATATCCTATTCTCCACCCAGTCATTGCGAATGTCTTAGAAAATGAATTTATCATTAATGTTCTATTATATCCTGTTCCCAAGAATGACACATGTTCCACATCATACACAATGCGATCGTATACCTCATCAGTAATTATCCATAAATGATGTCTTCTAGCGAAGTCAAGAAGATCGTCCCTCTGCTCTGGAGTTAATGTCGCACCAGTAGGGTTACTAGGAAAATTGTATAGTATTGCTACAGTTTTTTCGTCGACTAGAGATTCAAGTGACTCAATAGTAGGGACAAACTCATTTTCAAATAAACAAGGATAATACTTGGCTTCACCACCAGCGATTAACACATCTGGACCATATAGAGGGAAGTATGGTTCAGGAAGTAAAACATTTGATCCGGGGTTAACAAGAGTAAGAAAGCAGTTGAGTAATGCATTAGTTCCACTCATTGTCATGCACACATTTTCTTCACCCATATCTGGTTCAAGATGACCGAGCGATTCTGCTATTTTCTGTCTTAGAACAGGTAGGCCAGCAGTAGTAGTATACTTGTTATGGCCCGATAGCATTGCCTGATGCATAGCATCAATAGCAACCTTAGGAGGTTGGAAATCTGGCTCACCTAAACCAAATGAAATAACGTCATCGCCAGCCATATCAAACATCTTTCGGACGCCTGTTGGTTGAATGGCGAGAGCCCGTTCAGAGAACTCATCCATGGTGGCGGATACCGATATTGGTTATGAAGCCCAACTAGCGAGATTTAGGTTGAGATTGAAGACGTTCGATCAATTCTGATTTATTTCCTGAACGAGAAAGGCCTTCTTCAATACAAATATCTTTCAATTCAGCAACTGTAAGAGAATCTAAATCAAGAACGGGGACTATTTCTGCATCTAGAATGTCATTATCTCCCTCTTGACCTCTCTTACTGAAGATTATTACAGAACCTGCAGCAATTGCGAAAAACAAAACAACAGCAATTGAAGAAAGGAAGGCAGATAGACCAGCGGCAGAATTACCAGAACCTGTTCCATCTATAGAAACAGTTACTGGTAAAGAATTTCCAGTTGAAGATAGTGCTCTAATTTCGACTAAATGTTCTCCGGAAGAAAGACTAGTACGATCTAAAGCCAATGTCCAATTAAATGGCGTCAAAGCACCTAATTCGGATGGAGATACTTCGTACATTGTCTCAAACCAGTCACCATTATCAACTCGAAATTGTACACTATCAATCGAGCCTTCAATGCCCCAAGAATGGCCAATAATTATTGTCATTTCACCTTCTTCTGAAATATTGAGAAGATGATTTTGCACAGTCCAATCAATATCATTGCTCTGATTAGTATCTGCTAAATGGAACGCTAATTCTACTGCTGCCCTTGCATCTACCATTCCCCAACCAAAATCACGATTCCAATATGGATCTACATCAGGTTGAGTGGGCTCACCCCGACGTTCAGCAGTTTGTTTCAAGACCTCACGTATCTGTAATGGGTCTAAATCAGGATTAGCTTCCATTACTAATGCAATGACACCAGTAACTGCAGGAGTAGCATATGAGGTACCACTTCCTCTCCCTGTGTATGTATTATCTGATGCATCTTGACCCGGAATGTTGTTGTTACATCCTCCACTAGATACGCACCCTTCTGCCTGAATAATGTTAGAACCAGGAGCGGAGATATCTGGTTTCAATTCATTAATTGGGTTGCCATCTCCGTTATCACTTCTAGGTCCTCTACTAGAGTATCCAGCAACAGTATCATCAGTTCTATCTATTGTGTTTTGATCATCTGTTGCTCCAACAGTAATCGATAGACTACTCGAACCCATTCCAGAAAGTCCTTCATTATCGGGCCCATCATTGCCAGCAGCGACACTTACAGTCACACCCGCTAATGTTGCTTCATTGAGAATCCTACTGTGCATATCTTCCCCATCACTACCTCCTCCTTCGTGACTGGTAATTCCCCAAGAAAGAGAAATAATATCTATACCACTTAATGACTCATTTACCCCTGGCCAAGCAGTATCCTTGTTGTCAATAATCCACTGAATCCCATTCATTGCAGATTCATAGAATTCTTGTTCAAGAAGATAGTTTTCAAAGGGACCTGCCCCCACATCAGTTCCAATCCTAACATCAACAAGGGTTGAATTAGGAGCAGAACCATAAAATTCTGATTGTGAACCATCTGCATCTATTCCAGTGGCTGCTGCCATACCCATACAAGCAGTTCCATGTTGATTACCATCATCGGGATCGAATGAACCATCAGTTTGCCTTCCTCCTGCAAGAATACAAGTGGGATCTGAGTGGACGAAACATACAGCATCATAACCAGATACATGTTTCCCAACTAATCCAGGATGTTCACTATCTACGCCTGTATCAGTCAATGCAATATTTATTCCAGCACCAGAAACACTCAGATTCCAAGCTCCTTCGGGATACACATCAGAAGAACTTGCCTTTACTGCAGGAGTCTGAATATCTCCATAAAATCTGAGTGTACCATATTCTTCTACCATCACTACTCCTTCAAGATTAGAAAGCTCAATCAGATGACTAGAATCAATTGCACCCAAAAGAACTGCATTAACAGCAGGAATCTGAATTTTTGGCTCAATACCCATCGATATTATCGAAGAAATATCTTCAGAATTAATTGCACGACTGTATGAAAGACCAACCCAAATGACTCCTATTTGACCTTCGAGGGAATCGTGGATACTATTTTGATTAGAATCTAAAGAAGTACGTTCCCACCAAGGTAATTCAACCCAATCAGATTCCATTTGAATAGGAATTTCAGATGTCCAATCTGATTGAGTAAATTGAACATTAGAACCCTCTACTAACAAGTATTTTGGAGGACATGAAAGACTCCCTATCATTGGAAATAACAGCAAAACAACCATGCAAAGTGCAGGGTAGAATGAACGCTTCATATTATCGCGATTGAGGCAAGGGTGATGAACCTCTCGACAAATTTTAACAATTCAGATATTCCAATACTTCATCCCAATTTAGTTTCGGAGTTCCCCCATATTCACATACAGAACATCCAAAATGAATCCATTCTTGATTTTCATAATCACCAAATGCCTTTGCAATACCTCTGGAAGAATCTATTACGGTTCCATTTGCGGGCCTATCATCAATTAGATATCTACCTCTATTGAGATCTTTACGATGACTCAAAATCAAACGTTTTTTAGGCAAATTAGGAAGATATTGGGCTATCCATCGTCGTTTGTCAGAAAGCGAAGAATGATTCTTCCATGGAGCTGTTGAAAGGAGATATACTTGAAATCTAACTTCTAAACGTTCTATCGCTTCTTGAATCCCTTCTTTAGGAAGTAATGATGCAAACAATCCATCAAAATCTGTCCAGTCATTGTTTACTGGGTCTTCTTCAACCCATGATTTACATTTATCTCTTACAGAAGGAACTAGATCATCCATTGAAGAAGGGAAATCTACCAATACACCATCCATATCGACGTAGAGAATCTCCTTGACCATAGTCGGTCGTTGAAGGAATGGTGTATTATCTTATCAGAACAGTAAGATGGTGGGGGCACTGGGATTTGAACCCAGATCAGCGGGTGTCTTCCGCTTCTTATGTGCAATTACAAATTGCATGGGCATTTGGAGCCCGCGGTACTGCCAGGTTATACTATACCCCCGTTAAGGCAACCCTACGAAGAACTGGCCGTATTTGATTTCAACGGTTACTGACGGGCTTGTCGACGGGCGCGCTTTCTCCTTCTGAGCTTCTTCTTACGCCACTTCCAGCGCTGATTGCCTCGCTTCTTCCAGGCTCGTGATCCGCGCTTCATGCGACTTCCCGACTTGCCTCCCGTATATCAGCGCTCCTATTCGCTAACGAATACCATCTACTCATCTTCATTATTCTTCGAAAGGTGTTTGACTTCACGAATACTTGAGCCAATTTCTGGCAATTCAGCCATTGTTTTTTGCATACCTTTTGTGACTTTAAGAGCAACAAGTCTTTTTCCAGCCGGGACAATTCGTGAATCGTAGGTTGCAACAGCATCGTTGTATGCACCGACTACTGTGTTGAGGTTTCGTCCGAGTTTTGAAAGGTCATGACTGAATTTTGTTGCACGCTCATAGAATTCTTTTGCTTGGACATGAATTTCGCGAGCATTTTCAGCCATAGATTGCTGTTGCCAATACAATCCAACGGTTCGTAACAGAGCAAGAAGTGTTACAGGGGTAACGATGAGAACATGTTTACTGAATGCATACTCTTGGAGGCTAGGCTCGTACTCGAACGCGGTAGAAAGAATCGGCTCAGCAGGGATGAACATCACGGTAAAATCAGTTCCTTCAAGCAATCTAGGATAATCACGTGTAGCTAGATCGTCAACGTGCTTCTTGATATCTTTGGCATGTTCCTTCATCTTGAGTGAACGTGCCTCTCCATCGTCAAGTTCCAGCCCATCCCAATAAGCTGCTAGTGGTACTTTTGAGTCAACAGGGACGTGACCACCGTTAGGAATCTTGGCAAGAAGATCAACTCGAGCACCCCCAGCGCCCGACTTCAATGTGACTTCAACATCGAAATCACAATGTTCGAGCATGCCTGCGGCCTCGGCGATGTTTTTGAGAGCGACTTGGCCCCAATTTCCTCGCGCTTTGATCGAACCTCGGAGTGCAGTTGAGAGTTTGACGTTAGTATCGCGAAGATTTGTCGTTTGTTCCTGAAGACCTTCTACCATACGTTTGATGCCTTGATACGCACCTTCACGATTCTTCTCCATTTCAGTGGTAGCTTTTTCCAACTTTTCGAGGTGATCTTTAATCGGGGAGACTAAGAGTTCAACTTCTTTTTTCTTAGCCTCGGCATTAGCACTTGCTTCAGACTGGACTTTACCCAATCTCTCTGTTGCTAATTTGAGAAAAGATTCACTATTCTGTTCAGAAATCTCAGTAGCTACAATCTTCATCTGTGCAGAAAGGTGTTCCGACCTTTCTTCAAAAACCTGTTCTTGAGCAGCGGAAATAGCCTTTATCTGTACTAATTCTGTGCCAAAACGATTCTTAGCTACAAGCCAACCAATTACTATCCCTAAGGATAAACCTAGAATGATGAAGAGAAATTCTGACTCCATGAACGTCATTAAGAATCGAGGGTATTTGAATTCTGATATCAATAGACGATTAGAATAACGTCGCTAGTGCTTGTGGTGGGCAATACAGGATTCGAACCCGTGTCAGCGGCTTAGAAGGCCACCATGATATCCAGACTACACCAATCGCCCTAACTCNCCGGATGCGCGGCAGCATTTGAACTGAACTCAATCAACTCTATNCATGGTAGGNACATATTCNGCAGGTGTACCAAATCGAGTAGACAGGGAAATCAATATGATCACTAGTCCTAATGCTAGTGCTGTACTTGATTCTTTAATGTATGAAATAAATAATCCAACAAAAAATGAAATTAAGCAAACTAGCATCAAACCTACGAGTAAATAGGGACCTTCTTTTGGGCGAGGGTCAATAAATTCGTACACATAATAACCTCCTCCAAATCGTGCCCAATATTCTGCGAATATTAGGTACAATGCACCATATGTCAATCCTAACACGATCATAGGTAAACGAATAGACATGGTTCCTAGAACAAGTTCACAAGAAAGTAGAATCAAAGCCCAATTGTGCATCACTTGTTCATGAGGTAAAAACATGTGATAGATATCCTCCCCTCTTTTCATTTGAGCTGGNAGAATCACATAACGGATAATAGTAGCAGTCAATACAGCGCTACTAAATGCNGTAGCATAAATTGCAGTTCCAATATGCAAAATAAATCCAGGTGGGGGAGTGTAAAATAATACCCAAGCAGAAGATATTCCATTCCATAACATTGCAATTCCAAAAATTAGCATTGTCCATGAACTAAAGGGGACTAATCTTTCAAAACCTTTCGAACGATATGAACGAGATTGGGAATCTTCACGAAATAAGGGAGTCATTATTCCTGGAACTGGATTTTTCACCATCCAGAAAATAGTTGTATGTATTACAAGATAAGCACACGCTAACCTAAAAAGCGTAAGTATAATTGTAAAAAAATCCCCATTCCCGTGTATTTGAACGGAATCGAAATCGGGTCCAGTTCGGGAAAACAGAGCGTAAATAACTAGTGATATCACCAAAATTGAAATTGTCAGTGAATAAGATACTACAGTACTATCTTCTGATGTNGACGTCACAAATTCACTCCCTTCAAGTCNATGCAAAAATCATAGGGTGATGATTGTAACTACTCATTGAACGGAACTACTTCTGCTCTAGCACACTTTGGACAACGTTTAGGGCGAGAAACTGTGCTTCTCTTCCANAGATAATTACAACTATTGCATTTCCATTGTTGGACATCTTGTCCATCAATAACGGCAGAACGTAGTCTTTGAAGAACGGGAGAATTTGACAAACTGGGTGCAGGTGCTAATGTATCTGTCAATTCAGAATGTCGTAAATTATGAGTGGTCAGACCTGCAGCATGCAACAACTCATGGACAAAAGTATGCTCAAGTAGCGCTTGATCGTCGACTAAAATTGGATGTAACTGAATTTCAACAGGTCCAGAAGGAGCTTTCATTCTCCTTCTACGCATCAGTTCATTAGGGTCCAATTCAAACCTAGTTACNCCAAGTAAATCAGAATTAGGAGATGACCAAGTTACCCTCAACCATCTTCCTAAACCTTGCAAGAATGGAGCTTCGGAAGGATCTACAATATCNCTAATTTTTTGAATCCAAGGTAGAGGNTCAGGAACTTGGTTGGATGTTTGATCTACTTCAACGCTTACAGGACGGATCACTGGTTTGTCACGACCACCGCTCCCCTCCATACTTGCCTGTCGTGCCGAGCACCCTTAAATCGAGTTCGCTACTCGACTACTCATTGGGCGTGTGGCGCAGCTTGGAAGCGCGCTTCCTTGGCATGGAAGAGGCCCCGAGTTCAAATCTCGGCACGTCCACCATTAATATGCTGATTTGGTAGTGCTAATTACTACAGAACCAATTTTGTAAGGATCACCATTGGATGAAGGTCTCCTGTCTTCAAGACGGCCTTTCCATCCATCTTCAATTGTACCAATTGGAATCCGAATAGAAGCACCTCTATCAGAAACACCATATGAGAATTCATGGATAGATTGAGTCTCATGAAGACCAGTTAACCTCTGTTCATTATGGGCACCATAGACATCCATGTGCTTCTTGATGTTCTGACCAAATGCTTCACAAATTTGGCTCATTAGAGCTTCTCCGCCTTCTTCACGCATCCTTCCATCACTGAAGTTAACATGCATTCCAGAACCATTCCAATCTGTAGCACCTAGAGGCTTAGGATGCCATTCAATNGAGATACCATATTTCTCAGCATTTCTTTCAGCAAGATACCTGGANACCCAAATCTGATCACCAGCTTCCTTCGCACCCTTCGCAAAAATCTGATATTCCCATTGACCAACNGCNACTTCTGCATTTATTCCTTCAACNTTAAGACCGGCTTCAAGACACATGTCNAAATGTGCTTCAATAATATCTCGACCATATGTGTTCTTTGCTCCAACAGAACAGTAGAATTGCCCCTGAGGAGTCTGGTCTCTAGGGAATCCTAGAGGCAAATTGTTCTCAGGATCCCACAAGAAATATTCTTGCTCATAACCGAACCAAAAATCATCATCATCTTCTTCAATCGTTGCTCTTCCATTAGTAGCATGAGGTGTTCCGTCGGCATTCAAAACTTCACACATTACCAAATATCCGTTGATTCTGTCAGGATCGTCACAAATGAAAGCCGGCTTTAACAAACAGTCAGAATCACCACCCTCAGCCTGTAAGGTTGAGGAACCATCAAAAGACCACATTGGACATTCTTCTAGAGTACCAGAAAAATTCCTTCTAATCATTGTTTTACTTCTCATGCTCTGTGTCGGTTCAAATCCATCTAACCAGATGTACTCAAGTTTGCTATGTTCGCTCATAAAAAATACGGGTGGAAAATAAGTTTATCAATGATTCGTAACATCATTTACATTAAATTCAAAATATATATTAAAAATTATTCATTTGCACAATAATATCAATAAATTATGTTCAATTGATTAAAAAGTTAGTTTATGTAAAAAATCTATTTTAGACCAAAGGGAAATTAATCCTCCTCATGTACGCTAGAATGTCGCAATGATGAATGTCCTCAGCCAGAAGGATTGATGGGCGAACTGAGCGACACCAGAGTGATTACATGCAGAGCATAATTGGCCCAGATGGCCGAACATACTTACCTATGCCTCAAACAAAAGTTACTCGGCCCAAGGATGAATTACCCATAGGTCGAATTTCATCTCCATGGAAAGTATATGGGAGAACTCTAGGTATTGTTATTCTTTCTTTCATGATGGTTCAATTTCTTGTTCTAGGAGTAATCGGATTACTCGAAGGAGATCCATGGTTGGCATTCTTTGGAGGCCTGTTTGGTCTTCCTTTCATAGCTACTATTGTATTTATTCAACGCCCAAAAATAATGGATGTTAGAATCGCAACTCCCGACCCAGAAGGAAGTAATTATCACGTAATATCTGAAAATCAAACCCTATGGACTCCTATGCCGACTTCATTTTCTAGGCACCTAATCCGCGATTCTTCTGCACTCGACATCCCTNCATCTAGGAAACTTTGGAGTATCTTCTTTGCTCTTATTTCGACTTCGATACTGATTTCCATCGGACTTTGGTTAGAAATAGGAGGCGCAATAATGCTCATTGTTGCAGTAGGCATTGGAATCCCATTTTTTATTCTAGGGTTTTCAATTCCGGTAATGGGATGGTGGGCAATATCTCGAGAAAGATTAGGTTTGTTAACAAGAGAACGAGATGCAGAAACATGGTTATTTCTAGGGATGATGTCCGCATTCCCTGCTATTCTAATTAATTCATACTTATTCCCTGGCATCATACTAAGTCTAGGAATAGAAATGACGGACGAAGCACTAATGAGTTGGTCTGCAATCATTAGTGCCCCATTGGGCGAAGAAATCTGCAAAGGTATTGCAGTAGCAGTTTTTTATGGATCAATGAATAGTGGAAAGCGAGGTTTTCAAATTGGATTTACTGTCGGATTAGGGTTTGCCCTTATAGAGAATTTACAATACATACTGATTTCATTTGGAGGAGGATTTACTGGATTTGCACTTACTTCCCTTATACGAGGTATTGGATCTATTCCCGGACACGCTCTTTGGACAGGTATTACTGGATTTGCTATAGGAGTACTTGCCTCGAAAAATAATAAAAAATTAATGATTAATGACGAAAAACAAAATCAGGTTTGGAAATTATTTGATCCAAAGACAGGGAATGAAATTATCAANAATTCAATTACAACAAATAGGTCAANACTAACCCCAATTGATGANCAGCCTCATGAATGGTTTACTTTACCNAATAATGAATTTGTACCTAAAATGCAAGATATGGGNGCAGGTATTCGGCCACCTTCCAATGTATCATTAGCCCTACTAACCGCTATTTTTGGTCACGCATTGTGGAACGGAACAGCGGTTGGAGTGGCATGGTTTTCCATTACATTAACTCAAAGTGAAGGGATATCGATTATTGCCTCATTAATCGCAAATATAGTAATGGTAGTGTCAGTTTTAGGGATTGGAAATATGATACTCAATGGCGTTGTCGAAGAGGACGAAAAGCATATTTTCTAACTAATTGAGGTAAAATTAGGCGATGACTTCATGGGTCATTAATATCCGAATTGGGTTGTATAACATGTTAGATTCTCTAGCTGATCCTAATGTCGCCATAACCATTGGCTTAGTTTTAGCTCTTGGAATAATAGCAACAGTCAAACGTTTTCTAGATACCAGCGGGATTTTCGCTGCAGGAATAATTGGAATTATTGTAGGCATAGGAGGCCACTGGACATGGCTTGCAATATTACTGATGTTTCTGGTTACAGGTTCATTTGCTACTCGATGGTCATATGACGAAAAAGATGCGATGGGATTGGCTGAAGCACGAGAAGGCGCAAGGAATTGGACGAATGTAATCGCTAACGGTGGAGCCCCAGCATTAGTTTCTATGATAGCTTGGCTTTCTTCTGATTCAATAATTTGGGCCGCACCATTCCTAGCAGCGGTTGCTGTTGCATCAGCAGATACATTGGCATCAGAATTTGGAGTATTAGATCCTAGAGTTCGAATGATAATTTCAGGTAAGCATGTTGCTGCAGGAACAAATGGAGGGACTTCTCCAACTGGTCAATTAGCAGCAGCCGCGGGATCTCTTCTAATCTCGTTCTTGGGTTGTATTTTGTTCACGACATTCAGTGTAGGATTTGATGCAGACATTGTGCGCGTTTTCTGTGTTGTTTCTCTAATGGGTTGGACTGGATGTCAAGTTGATTCAATCTTAGGTGCTTTATTCGAAAATAGAGGACTAATGACTAAAGGACAGGTGAATCTAGTATCTATTGCATTTGGAGCAGGTGCTACTTTCCTACTTCTAGGCCTAATCTAAGTTAATAATCGACGGTTTGAACAACCCCTGACATCACATCGATACATGGACCGGGGCCAGAGGCATGTCAAGGGTCCAATCTTAATTGGCCTCATTTTGCTATTTCTTTGCACAGGAACAAGCCTTGCAGAACCTTCTACAAAGGAGATTCCTGAAGGAGAAGGGACCTCTATTTTNTTCCCAACTCCCCACAATCTTTTCCTAAATAATGAAAGTTCATTGGATCTAATTTACCCAATTGATTCTGGAGANCCTCCTCAAATTGATTTTAACAGATTAAGTAGCCAATTAGTTACTGTAAATTCCCCTCCTGTAGACCATGCTACTAGATTCGAAGGAAACATTACTGTNCGTATTTTTGCAGGACTAGATGTAGAAGGAAGTACTTGTCGATTGACAAATCCACTTCCTGGAACNCCAGCAGATGCCGAAACACAATTTACAATTCGTGTATTAGCTGGAGGGGCAGAAGTATTTCAAAATCAAACAAACAGAGAGGCTCTCGAATTTGATTGGACTGCTCCGTTTGAATTTACAACATCTGCATGGAATCTTAATTTCACATTAAGCCAAGGAGATGTAATTACCTTGGAAATTTCAGTAGAACATAACTGTGTAATTGGGGGAGGATTATATTTTGATAGATATGATACCGCTTCAAGAATAGAATTAGATGGAGTANTATTTTCTCCTTCATTAGAAGCTAAAGTAGACCAGAATAAAGCTGCTAGAGTAGAATTCATCCCTGGAACTGTTTGGGGAGATGAAACAATTACAAAAACAGTTGTTGAGGTTGCTGGAACATATAATTCATGGCCAGAAACAGTTCATGGAAATTGGCAAGAAGAACAGCGATTAAGTCATTTTGAATCACCACATAGTACACGTGTTGGTGAGGGGAATCAAACTGTATGGGTATGGTCAGTAAATGGAACACTTGAACCAGGAATTCACATGATAGATATCTGTATGTCTTTATCGGATTTAGATCCAAATGAAGATTGTCATATGGTTATTGTTCATCGATTCATGGTTGAAGAACCAGAAGCATCGATAGGTAGAGTAGGATATCTTGTAGCTCTAGTCCCAATTACTACACTAGTATGGTTAGGTTCTTCCTTAAGGATAGGTCCGTTGCCTCTACCGGCATATGTTGTTCTATTGATAATGGGGTTTGCAGTAATGATTCCTGCTGCAAGCTTACCAGAAATCGATATTGGTGAAGTAAGAGATGAATCCGCAGCGCCTGGATTTAATCTATTGAGTCACTCAGGAACATCATATAGCATTAATGATCTTCTAGAAGGAAATGACGCATTAGTTCTAGGAATCTTTGAAACAGATTCACCNAATGCAGAACAACAAAGGAAAGATTTTCTCAATTCNATTGAAACAACTGAATCAATCGCTTTTGCACAACTTGCTACTGGAGAAGATGTTAGAGCNATAGATATCGACGAACATGCATCAAAAGTAAATGGTTCTTGGCCGATATTATTAGATGAAAAGGGAGCAGGAATTGCATCTCAATTCCCAAGTGGAGCCAGTGATTCGATCTTAATTATCGATAAAGCAGGATTCGTATCAGAATGGGTTCCGGGTTCAGTAGGAAGTGACTCAATAGTTGAGATGGTGGAATCAGCAGGAGTCGGTTCTGGAAGAAGTGCAATTGACCTTNTCTTGGGAGTATTCATTGGGGCNGGAGCGATACTACCCCTGGTACTTCTNTCACTTCCAAGAAATAGAGTAGAACCACCTGAAACTGTAATGATTCCAGGGGCAGGAATTTTAGGGACAATGGGGGCGAATTCTATTGGTTTCGGTATACTAGCAATACCTATGTCTATTTTTGCACTAATTCTAAGAGGAAGTATGTGGCCATATATTGAGATTTTAATGGCATTATGGATGATTTCAAGTGCAATCCAGATGCTTCGAAAAGGNAGTATCGTAGAAGTNAACTGGATTGTCNATAAAATACACAGTAAATTACCAGANAATTACCAACAATGGAGAGACNTTGATACCTTCTCCGAAGATGCAACTATTGGATTCTGGTTCGCTTGGATTTCTTGGATTGTATATCCACTACTAATTCCACAAACAGTTGCTGCACCAATTTGGACTGGATTATTTGGAATATTGATTGGAATAAGTTCATTATTTTTCCATCTGTTNATTGCAGGAATTATTGGCTTAATATTGAGAGCTATTGCCGGGATCGCAGGAAATATATCCATTAGTTTAGGCCGTTTTAGCACTGGAGCAAGACCTAGGCTTTGGGGNGCCACGTCTTTACTTCTAGGAATTTGGATTCTGCTGTATCTNACNCTCGGTCAACTCATGGCCCGTTTAGGATGATTGCTAATGAGAAAATACAGACAACGATAAACCATATACTCTCACTGGTGGATATGAGAAGTTCATCTGCATGGTTTGCTGTATTCATTATCGCGATTCTAATACTTGCTGTTGCTCCAGAACCTGTAACAGAACAACAGATAGACGAACAGCATACGGAAGAAAGAACTGTTCCTGACTTACCAGTCCCCTCATCTCCACCTTGTCCAGAGGGATCAGATTGTGCGCAGGTCCGCACTTGTGACCCGACAATCCCTTACACTGCACCAATTCTGAATCAAGAATGGATTACTAACGAATCATTCAGAATTTTTTCCTCTCCAAATCTTATTGATCTAAACAATGATGGAATTCTAGATGTCGCTAATGGAATGGGGATTGAAGAGCAAGAAGTGGGTGCAGTAATAGCATTAAATGGAGTAAATGGTACTCAGTTATGGCAATCAGATGCAAGTGCTGAATTGTTTGCTACCGCTCAATTCAAAGATCTAAATCAAGACGGACAAGATGATGTTATTCTTGGAGGTAGAAGCCATCAACTACTAGCGATTGATGGGATTTCGGGTGAAACAATCTGGACATTTGATGATGCAAATAATGTAACAAATGATGACTCAATCGAATGGTTTCAGTTCTACACTGGGCAATTTATTCCAGACAGAAATGGTGATGGAGTTGAAGACTGGTTGACATCAAATGGAGGAGACCCCTCTAAAGGGCCAGGAGAGCCTCGTTCCAATGGTTTCATGATGATTATATCAGGAGCTACTGGCCAAATTCTATCCTATGCCCCAACTCCTGATAACAGAGAGACATATATGTCACCAATAGTATACCAACCACATCCAGAAATGGATGTCGAAATCATCTATGGGACTGGTGGAGAAACCTTCAACGGCAGCCTATGGTCAACGTCTATAGAATCTATAGAATCTGGAGATATTTCTAATTCAATCAGACTAATTGAGCCTAAAGAAGGAGTAGAAAAAGGAGTAATGGCGCCTCCAGTAATTGTTGATATTACAAATGACGATATTCTCGATATTGTCGCACCGACATTTGATGGAAGAGTAGTAGCGATTGATGGAAGGAATTACAGCAACATTTGGACA
>PAOK01000040.1 GCA_002708015.1 Methanobacteriota archaeon | reverse complement strand
AGATCCTGAGGGTGTATCATGGCCTCAAGACAACGAAGTGGGGCGATGGCTAGGTTGCCCAACAGCCGATGATGGCTGGTATGGTCCTGATGGTGGAGGTCATGCTGGAATGAGCGCGAATGAGTGGCTTGATCAGAACCTTGGTAACGACAATATTCACTATGCTGTCCCTTATGATCATCTCATTTGCAAGGATGTCTCTCAATACGTTGATCAATCTCTATGGCCTCAAGAGTGTGGTACTGGACCTGATGATTCAGTATATGGTGTAAACTGGCGTCACTATACAATCATAGCTCCTGAGTATGGATCTAATACTAATCATACTGGTTTTGTTTGGACTATAGATACTACTGACCCTGCTCAACCATTCCTTGTTAGTAAGTGGAAACTTCCTGGACAGAGTATTCTCCCTGATGGGACTGTTCACGATAATCACTACATTCCTGGTGGTTACATTTTCAGCCCTCATAATGGGGATACTGGGACGAATGGACACGTCTACTGGACTCATTATCATGCAGGAAATTGGTTGACCGATCACAGTGGAATTTGGGATAGTATCGTTTGGAAGGATGGTACTCCTTCTCCTGATCTTGGTTGGCAGGGGATCGAAACTCTCGGAGAGACAGAGACTCTAGGCTATTACCTACCTGCTGGACCTGAATGGATAGAGAATCCAACCAGCGAACTTGGTTATGATATGGCTGACTGTTGGGCCTCTTGTATGATTCCGTTCGATTGGGGTCTTCAGTATGACCCCCGAGGATTCTTGTTCATTTCCGAGATGGTTAGTGGAGTATATGTTGTTCAATTTGATGAGGATAAAGATCCTCGATTTGAGTATCCTCCGCTTTGGACTCCACTAGAGGAGTGATTCGCTCATGCGCGTAGCGCTTTTTCTAATCTTCCTTATCGTGCTTACGCCGATGGCTGTCTCTGCCCATGGAGCAGACAAGTTCAGTATCATTGTACGTGGTACTAGGATGGATCCTGATACTGTACAAATGGTACAGAATGATACTGTAGAATTTTTGAGTGTAAATAATTCAAATCGTACGGTACATATGGATTTCAATGGAGATGGAGATTTCAATGATACTTACGATTTCAATTGCAGTCTACCAAGCGGAGGAATGTGTGCTCTAGAGATGAATGTCACAAATTATACTGGAGATTTGTATATNTTTGAGATATTTGAAGAAAATGGTAGTCTAGCCTTTACATTGAATCTTACATTAATCAATGACACTCATGACCCCAATTCTTCAGTAACTAGTCCAGCTGGTTACTCATTTGGCAATCAAGATGTTGATGAAGACGGAATTCCGGATAATGTAGATCGATGTGTTAATACTGAACCAGGTGTAGAAGTTCTACCTGTAGGTGAAGATTTCCAAGGTTGTGATGCAGATACTGGATTGTCTACATTACAATCCCTACTCGGGNTACTATTCATTGCCTTGATTGGTCTTTGGATGTCTGTAAGGATGCGGAAGGAGAGATAGTATGTACAGGATTTCAATATTTTTAGTTGCTATATCTATGGTTTCAAGTGGTTGTCTGGGGTGGGCAGAATCTGGACCTGAATTNTATGGAGAGGTATTGACAGATGCATCTGTTCCTATCTTCGAATTAGAATCTCACGATGGGTCTGTGTTCAATAGTAGTTCTTTGGAAGGAAAAGTTGTGATTTTTGTTTTCGTATATACTCGGTGCCCTGATATTTGTCCAGTAACTAGTCAAAATGTAGCATATGTATATGAGAATCTGGGAGATCGAAAAGATCAGGTTGAGGTTGTTTCTCTTACTGTTGATCCATGGGCTGATGATTCCACTACTCTCAATCAATATGTCATTGATCAGAATTTATCCTGGCCTCATCTAACTGGTCCAGTGGAACAAATGGAACCAGTTTGGTCAGCATTTGGTGTTGGTTTGACAACATATTCAGATGATGCTGACGGTGACGGAGTAGTTGATGGATTTGATACATGTCCTGATACTCCCAAAGATGAACCTCTNGACCATCATGGTTGCGGAATAGATACTCAAGGAGGAGAGCAAGAGAATTCTACCGCTGGTTCAAGCACCTCTGGTAGACATGCTCTGCCTGGATATTGGGTTGATCACATGACTGGAACAATTTTGATTGATAGAGATATGCAACAAAGAGTATTTTGGGGAGATATTGATTGGAATCCGGATTTCGTAATTGATGACATAGATGTTTTACTTTCAGAATGACGTTACGGCAATGGATTAATATGCTGGAAACATTAGTATAATCTATGAANAAGATACTAGCTGTTCTNGTTATTATTTCATTTTCATTGGCGGGATGTACNGCAGAAGAAGAAGCAACAATGAAATTTAATGGAACTGAATATCGAATCCCTGAACCAGTTCCAGACTTTAATTTGACAGATGAAGAGGGAAATAATGTCAGTCTTTCAGATTATCGAGGAAAGGTAGTAGTTGTAGCATTCATCTTTACAAGTTGTCCAGATGTTTGTCCAGCTATAGAGCACACTCTAAATTTTGTAGACTATAAGTTACCAGATCATGGAATTGAAAATGATGTTCAATTCCTTTCAATTACCATCGACCCAGCCAGAGATACTGTTGAGAATCTCAAAGATTACACAGATGAAAATGAGTTTGATTGGCCTCATCTAACCTCTTCAAATCCTGATGATTTAGTACAAGTATGGAATGATTGGAATGTTGTTGTAGATAATGACCATGTCTATGCAAATCATTCTAGTCATAATCATGGTTCCCACGATTCTCATGATGAAGGTAACGAGTCTACGAACGAAACAGATGATGGCCACGACGACCATTCAGATCATAACGATCATTCGAGTGATTCCGGTCAAAATGAAACAGTTGAACCTGATACTGAATACAGTGTAGGGCATTCCACTGTTACCTTTATTCTCGATCAAGATGGAAACAAGAAGGTAGCTTGGTCAGGATATGATTGGGATTCAGATTTGTTCCTCGAGGATTTGGTTACCATGGTCTATGGTTCGAATCAGGATAGTGACGATCATTCTGGACACGCTCATCATTAGAACTTGAATTGTTTAATTCCAACTCATTCTCTGTATTAGTTACTGAAGAATACAGCACAAATCTAACGGTAAGGAATGCAACAATTGAGGATGCAACTAGAAGAGGTCCTACAAAACTCGATATTCCATACCACATAATTAGAATTCCAATCATTGAACCATATGAAATAATTTGGCACACAACCGACAAGTTTCCGATTCTTCTTAAATCGATTTTCAATAATTTTTCTTCATTTTCTCTTGCAAATAAATGTAAAGCACAGTATACAATTTGGAAGGGCATGGTTGATGCTACAATTCCTAAACCCAATTCTCTTTGAAAAGAATATACTTTGTTGGCTTCAAGACTATGAACCAATAAGATGGCAGTACATGTACCCAATAATGCACCCATAATGGTCCAACGTCTATCTGAGAATATCTCTCGAACCTCTTGAACAGTAACAATGTCGGGGTCAACTTGCTTGTTCACAGATGTTGTCCATGACGTTCATGTCATGAAGGCTTCGTTATAGTTCGGCACTAGAACTCTATTCTCAATCATATGATTGGCATCGAACGTAATTTTTGTAGATCCGGGAGATACAGTTCTCTAATATCATCCATTCCTAATACTAACATCGCTAACCGTTCAAGTCCCATTCCCCAGGCACAAACAGGCCATTCAGTTCCTAGAGGTTCAGTTACCTCTGGTCTAAAAATTCCAGCACCTCCAAGTTCTAACCACATCCCTCTCCATTTTACTTCAATTTCTAGAGAAGGTTCAGTATATGGGAAATACGCTGGACGAACTCGTACGTCAGGATATCCCATTTTTGCATAAAATGTTTTCAATGTAGTTACAAGCATTGGAAGACTTGCCTCCGGCTCATGAATAATTCCTTCAATTTGGTGAAATTCTGGAAGGTGTGATTTGTCTATTGCTTCTTGCCGAAATACACGTCCGATTCCAAAAACTCTGCATGGTTCATTTGGGTTTTCTGCTAAGTGGTGAACGGTATTGACAGTTGTATGAGTTCTCAAAAGTCCTTTTCTAGATTCTGCCTGATCAAACTGCCCTCCCCATCCTGTACTTCCTGTATCTCCCCCATTTTCGTGAACATCTGCCCATAGGTTGAGCCATTTTTCTTCTATGGGAATACTCTGAGGGTTGTCTAAATAGAATGTATCTTGCATAGCTCTTGCAGGATGAGTTTGTGGAATAAATAGAGAATCCATATTCCATCCAGCGGTTCGTACGAAATCACCTTCTATTTCAGAGAATCCCATTTCTAGGAAAATGGCTCTAATTCTTTGAATTAGTGATTGCATTGGATGGGGTCTTCCCCCTGAAGGTGTGGGAGCAGGTAGATTTACGTCATAACGTTTGAATTCTGCATTTTTCCATTCATCTGTCTGTAACATTTCAGGAGTAAGATCTACAATTAATTGGGTCTCATCTAGAGAAGAGATGTCTGAATTTTTACCCTTTAGAGTTAGTTTCCATGTTCGAGAAACACTATCTGTGATTTCGATAATCCCCTTTCGAACCTTGAATGATGAAATCATTTCTGGATCAAGGTTTTCAGAATCTACTCCCTCATTTTCTATTTTAGAAATGAATGTCTGTCTTTCATTGATGATAGTTTGAATTGAGTTAATATCGTCGGGAATTACTAGTGTTCCTTTATCTATTTCGATACCTAACTTTTTCAATAATCCTATGCCTGGTCCTGATTCTGATTTTTCAAAATCTGAACTTAATGCTGCCATTGTTCTTGCAGAGGGGTCTTTTTCCAGTAACCAATTAAGTAGTCTAGACTCTAACAATCCATTTTCAGATGCTTTAATTCCTTCAGGACCTAGGGAAATGAATCTAGATGGTATTTCTTCTATCTCCAGAAATCCCATTTCTTCTAATCCTAACCCTGCTCCTGCTACATGTGCTTGATCATTCCATCCACAAGAATTCAATAAATCGTCTAATGTCCAAGCAGATTCAGGNTCTTCCAACATCACTTTGAGCATGCGCCGCTCGTTGTTCCCAAGGTCTGCCATTGNTACTCGGACAATCGTATATCTCTTGACGCCTTCGATTGAATTTATTCTTCTTCCCAAAGTTGGATTCCACAATGTGGGCATTTCCAACTTTTTGGTTTTCCTCCGTCTACCCAATCGACTTTTCCGCAAGAACCACATTTTATTGTGGTTTTTATGGGAGGATCGAGAAGTGTATCTACTCTGTACATTACTCTACCAGCTTCTCTCATAGGTCCTTCTTCAGGTTGCCAAGATCGCATCTCATCGATATTTACACGTTCTTCGGGATTTTTTCTTATTCCAATAATTAGTAAAATAATACCTGCTATACCTAGAGGGAATGAGACTGTCAAACCTATTGCATCTGGAACTGCAATCGAAATAGATGCACCTAAAACAATACAAATCCATCCACTTAGAAGGAAATTTGTTTTTGCGAACTGGACCACAATTAGTCCTCCGAACGACCTAAGCTTCTCCATGCATCTGCTATGGCTTCTCCAGCACGAGCTGCTTTGTCTGTAGGTAGGGAACAAACTCCGATTCGNACTCCTTTCGATAAAGGTACTACGTATACTCCTCTAGCCGCGATTTCTTCACATAATTCAACAGGATTTGGATCAGAAATGTGTGCGAAATATCCGTCATGACTAGGGTCAAATGGTAGTCCTTTACCTGCTTCTAAAAGTAATTTTCTTCTTTGAATTAACATTTCAGAAAGTCCCGCTCTTACTGCATCCCAAGAAGATTCTAATTCAGTTGAATTGTGAATTCTTGAGACCATGGCTTGAGGCATTCTAGGTGAACCTGACCATGTCCCTCTACCTGTATGAACTAGCATAGGAACCATTCTGTCCAGAAATTCTTTACTCGGATGAGCCATAATCAGTGCCCCACATCTTAATCCATAGATTGTATGACTTTTAGATGCCGAAAAAGCCCAACATAAAAGAAGGTTAGATGGCCAATTTTCCATTGATTCAATAATGGTGTCAGTCCACCCATGAGGTTCATTTGCATAGAGTGAATATGCTGTATCCAGCAACAGAGTAATGCCTGAATCAGGGTTGTTTTTAGCTGCATCAATAAAACAGGCAAGTACATCCTTTCTTTCTTTGGAATTCAAACTCATTCCGGTAGGATTGTGAGCAGGGTCATTTAACCATGCAAGAATTCTACCTTGAGTAGAAATGAGGCCCTGTATTTTTTCTGAAAGAATATTTTGATCTACTGCAGAATTATTATCCGAATTTTGAGCAACAAGTGGCCAATCAACTAATCCTAGGCCACATTCATCTGCAATTGTTTTGTATGGGCCCCAGTAAGTACTACGAACCAGTATGGAGTCAGATGTAGAAAGTAGATTTCTAGCACTCAAGTACAGTGCTCCACATCCACCAGGAGATGCAACTGCCTCAGTTTTCATACCTGAATCTCTTAATTGTTGTAATTTAGGGCCAATTGCAAGTCTTTGGGATGTCTCTCGGAATTCGGGAAGTCCAGGAAGTGGGGAATAGGCGCCTTTGTCTAAATCAGGGAGGTCATTAAGCACTTGACCAACTATTGAATTTAGAATTAATTCACCTTCGTCGTCTAACAATGCTCCGATTGTACCATTTACTACATCTTCACCTCGTGACTTTGCGGCTTGATAACGGGCCAACCATGCGTAGATTACATCGTTTCCCCCCTTTGCCATTGCATGTGGGGGAAGAATGATCTGAGCTATATCTGAATCATCCACCATGAACCTACATATCGACTAGGTTTTTGAATGTGGTTCCAAGTAATTCAAGAGGGATTGATGAGTCGGAGGCACGCGCCTGCGTGGCCAAGTGGTAAGGCACCTGATTTGTAATCAGGCGATCGGGGGTTCGAATCCCTCCGCAGGCTCCAACAATCACCAACATTATCCGAGTGATATATCTGGGCCTTTCATGGGAGCACATATCATTGATGGTAAAGCATGCGCGGCATCAATTGAAGCATCTCTAAAACCTAGGGTAAATCAACTNATTACNAAGGGATTCATTCCTCATCTTGCAGTAATTATTGTAGGTGATGATCCGGCTAGCCATGTGTATGTTCGTGCTAAAGAAAGAGCCTGTGAACGGTTAGGGATTAAGAGTACAAAAGTTCTACTTTCACGAGATATTGATTTCCAGAATGTTATCAACCAAGTGATTGAATTAAACAACGATCCAACTATTCATGGAATTCTTGTACAATCTCCACTACCTAAGGGGATGGANGAAGTNGCAATTACAGATCTAATTAATCCAGTAAAGGATGTAGATGGATTCCATGCATCTAATCTCGGAAAATTAGTACAGGGAGATTCGTCAGGTTTACTCCCATGNACTCCAGCAGGTGTTATGAAAATGTTAGAATGGGCTAATGTATCATTATCTGGAAAAAGAGCAGTAGTGATAGGAAGGTCCAGGATTGTAGGAATGCCTCAAGCATTATTGTTATCTCAGAAAGGTGCAGATGCTACAGTGACAATTGTACATTCTAGAACTATAAATCCAGAAGAAATTTGTAGAGAAGCAGATATTTTGGTTGCAGCAGTCGGAGTACCTGAAATGGTAACTGCTTCTTGGATCAAACCCGGAGCAGTGGTTATTGATGTGGGGGTAAATCGTGTTGAAGATAATTCCAAAGAGAAAGGATACAGATTAGCAGGTGATGTGCATCATGAAGTTTCTGAAGTTGCCTCCGCTATATCTCCAGTTCCTGGAGGGGTTGGCCCTATGACTATCGCTATGTTGATGAGTAATACTGTTAGAGCAGCAGAACTCCAAAATCACTAACTCTGCATTTGAAAATACTGAATTATGGATAATCATCATTAGTGTCCACTTCAAGATTTACTCTGATATCATGGTTGAGTCTAGAACGGTTTCCCCCGAGGCTCTTTTAGAAATTAGAGCAAATGATGGAGAAATTCATGATTTGATAATGTGGCTTGAATCATTTGATGGACGTCCAGGCCTTCATGAATTGGGAGAAAGATTAGAAACATTAGACGTAGATGTTGAATCNCTTAGAAATACGATTCAATCTAATCCTAATGACTATTGCAGAAACACNCTCCTTCGTACAGATTATTTTGAGATTGTAGCTATAATTTGGAGACCCGGTCAAGATACTCCTATTCACGATCATTTGGGTTCCGATTGTGCATTTTTAATCCTTGAAGGAGAATCGACTGAGACTGTTTATGAATTAAATGAAAAAGGTCNNGCATTTCCTGTGAGTAAGCGGGTCTATAGACCAGGTGAGGTATGTGCTGCTGATGAACCAGACATCCATAGAGTCTCAAATGATGGAGAAGNAGAATTGATAAATTTGCANGTTTANACTCCTCCTCTTCATGCATTCAATATTTATGATCCAGAATAATTTACTTTTTTCTCCAAATTGAGTATGAAGAAGAATATTCATCATTATCTGAACTTTCTAATNGCTCAACAACTTCTTCAATCCATGTTGNTTGATCCCATTCTGGCATTTTTACATCCCCCTTGACATTTGCGTGAATGGTAGTAAGGTGGATTTCATCGACACGATCGAAAAGCGCTGAATAAGTCCCCGCCCCTCCAATAANCCAANCTTCGTCACATCCTTCTGCGAAAGCAATCTCCATTGCTTGACCNGGATAAAAAGCTGTTTCTGCTCCTTCTTTTTCCCATCCAATCTGTTTTGTTAAAACGATATTTACTCTATCAGAAAGAGGTCGATGATTATCTGGTAACGAATCCCAAGTCTTTCGTCCCATTATCACCGCATTTGTTTCTCCTCCATCACCTACTGTAAGGTGTTTGAATCGAATCATATCACTTTTTATTCTCCATGGTAAATCACCATTCACTCCGATGAATCCATTTTCACTAACAGCGGCAATAAGGTATGTTCGCATGTAACTGTCTAGGAATCAACNGTTGAATAACGCTATGTAGANATGAGTGAATTAAACACTNATTGGGGCTTTAATATGTGGATGATGNTTATAATCTTCGATGATNATATCTTCAAATTGAAAATCATCAATTGTTTTNCATTCTGGATTNAGANGAAGTGAAGGCCATTCTAANGGNGTNCGTGAAATTTGTTCTCTTGCTTGATCNAGATGATTNAGNTANAGATGAGCATCTCCAATNGTGTGNACNAAATCACCNGGTTTCANTCCNGTAATTTGNGCCATCATACAACANAANAGTGCATATGANGAAATGTTGAATGGNACNCCNAAGAATACGTCTGCTGAACGCTGATANAANTGTAGAGATAATTCTCCATTNGCAACATANAATTGGAAAAATGCATGACAAGGCATTAGNGCCATTTCATCNAATTCNCCAACATTCCANGCNNNGACNATNATTCTTCNACTNNNTGGATTNNTNTTNATCATNTNAATNGCATNTTNNANTTGNTCNATAATNCNNCCATCNTTNGNTTCCCANTTNCNCCATTGTTTNCCATAAACTGGACCTAAGTCTCCATTTTCGTCTGCCCATTCATTCCATATTCTTACTTTATTTTCTTGAAGATATTTTACATTGGTATCTCCGCTAATAAACCAAAGAAGTTCATGAATAATAGATGGCCAATGTACCTTTTTAGTGGTAACTGCAGGGAATTTTCGTCGTAAATCAAATCGCATTTGATGGCCAAAAACAGAGAGAGTCCCAGTCCCAGTCCTGTCTTCTTTTTCAATACCCTCAAGGAGGATACGTCGCATCAGTTGTTGGTACTCTTCCATGTGACCGGGTATCTGCTGTGAAGGGTAGGCCTTTGAAAGATGCGGATGNATTCAAGGTGCTCCNAGAGCAGAAAGACTACNCATNAGTTGATCTGTAAAACNNCGAAATANNNCTGNCATTTTTTNATNACGATTATCTNGCTCTGAATNTACTATTTNTTGTAAATCNGATTCAGATAANGCNNCCCCCATTTGGGTGNTGAATCCANTCTCTCCATGTTATNCCNTTACCNACTGACATNGTTAGAGGAGTAGTNATTCTGAACATTTTTGATCCNGGTTTTAGCATNTTATGAGTATCTAATATCGCAACAGGATGAATTGGAACATCAGGAAATGTAACTGCNAGTCGAGCNACGCCAGTTTTTCCTTTCTGCATAAATGGNGCTTCAGTTCTNCTTGAACGNGTACCTTCTGGAAATATTCCCATTGCNTGACCAGTNCGTAAAACTTCAGTTGCTTGGATTANTGCATCTTTNCCTCCTGNTTCCCTATCAGTNTCAATTTGNCCAGTTGTNTTCATGACAAATCTTGTGAANNCATTGATCATAATGTTCTTTTTTNGAAAGAAATCTAACTGTTCTTCTAGNNCCTACNATCATTAAAATTGGNTCNACATGNGCCANATGATTGCCNGCGATNATTACTGGTCCNTTCTTAGGAATTCTTTCCATNCCGATTGTCTTNATTCTGAAAATNGACCTAAAAATTACNGGNCCAATNTTTAGGAGTAACGAATATATGGGNGTNGNNGGAAGTGGTTTAGCATCACCTTGAATNCCTGAGAGAACNCGTAAAGAGTCNACTGCNTTGGTTCCCATGAANTNACTTNATNANCTCTTGTTCTTGATGCTTACTCGTTTANCAANCAGAGAGTCCATGAATTACCGATATTTCGGACNATNATGAACCGGGGTATTCTTGTCACTTTGGCNGCNNCTTTGATTCTTTCAATTCCTNTNGTTAATGCNGAATTATCTGATTANCCTCATGATGATGATGGTTGGCTNACTAGNTTNGCAGGTCCNGAAAGATTAGCNTTAGGNGATGAATTTGGATGTCATGGAATGCCNGATGTAAGNATTTTAGAAGATNCAAATAGTGTTGATGCATGTATTTCCTATGTGAATAGTTTGATTCCAGCATCTCGTTGGGGAAATAATACTATGACCTTCGGATTACCTACTGATTCTTCTCAACATTCTAATTCTTTGGAGTTAAGAAATTCTTTACTTAGCTCCGGTATTAAGGCGGTTGATAATTCACAGTTTTCTGAAAATTTTTCTGATTTCTCATCNTTTGAGGTAAATGCTGGTTCTTTGGAAAAAAGTATTGCTAGTATCGAATCGATTCAAATTGCTTCTCAAGAAAATGGCATTGTAATTATGTCGTGGATTGCTGAAATGGAGGATTTGAATGTACGTAGAGATCGAGATGTTGTAGCCTGGATAGACGAACAACCATTTTGGTTTACCACTCCTGGTGAAGTTATCTCTAGCCAAACAGTTGTAGAAGTTGAATCATTCAACAATACTTCATCAGTTGTTGAAGTAAGACAGCCTTCTGCTGAATCAGGATTGTGGGATACTCCNGGTAATTCTTTGATTACCTCAAAGGGAATTAATGGAAATAGTTTACCTGTGATTTCTGTGAAGTATGCTAACGGGAGTGANTTAACCGAATTGAATTCTACAGATAACCATCTGAGAGAAGGCTGGCGTTATGTTAATGATTCATTACATCTTTCATTATTACCCAATACAGTTGTGTTAATCGATTATGAGTCAAATGAGTCTATTGATTCAGTTCAGGTGTTACCGGATACATTCAATGGTATGATTCCATTCATTGTTTACGGACTTCACGTTGTTGATCTCTTTGAATGGTCATCAGGATTCAAGGATTCTTCAATTCGATTTACATGGCTAATTGAACCAAGACCAGTTACTCAGATGGATTGGATTTTGCCTGTTATTGCAGGAATTGTTGGAATTGTAACTATTATTCAAATGAGACGTTTGATACTTAGCGATAACCCTTCTACTGAACTCTATAGTGATATGTTTGAATCAGAATAATTGGTTTCNAATTTCATGAATTTTAATTTTATTTTTTGAGTACTCNTGCANGCATATTTCTAGAAGNTCATGTCCAAAATTTTCAGGCGGATGAACTCCATTAATCCCTTGATTTTTTAGTAAGAATTTTACGACTGCACAAGTAATTGCTCCAGTAGTTCTAGCCATTGAAGATCCTTTTTCATCTCCACTATCATCTAGAATCCATGTCGTGTTTCCTTTACCTTCTGCATACACTTCCATCCATGTAAATTCAGACCTACTTGTATCCCAAGACCAGGCCTTTACTAATTCCTCTTCAGATAATTCTTCCCTTTTATCTATATACATGTCAATATGGCCTGGCCATCTGACAGTTGATTCAACTAATTCATCAGCATCAATTGTTCGTAATACCGATCTTAGTCCATCGGTGAGAAATGCTTCCATTTCTCCTCTTTCACTAACGTCGAATCTAATTCTTTCAGAAAGNGCAGGTAATGTTACGATTTGTCCATTTCGAATTATTCGTGCGGGTCGAGTATATTCTTCGATAACATCTACTGGAGAAAATGGTGCCATGTAACTCCAACCATTGTCCTTAGTTGTAGGATTGCCTCCGACTCTTATTCTACCTAGNGTTAATCGTCCATGTCTTCGATTCGCTTCCTTCAGTAAAAGATTAGANAATCCTGGCGCAACTCCAACATCATAAATCAATATTGAATCATTGTCAATTGCTAGTTGGTTGACTTCTGATGNGTCCTCTGGAGTGAAAGCTAAATCAGCAACTTTATGGCCATTTTCTACCAATATTTTCCTAATTCTNTGTCCCACTCTACCAGGTAATGCATTTACGAAAACATCNGCATCCAATGAATTGATTAGATCTTCATCCACAATTGCATGAATTGTATTAGCAACATCGTTTAATGNGGATAGTACATTTTTGTCAGCATCTATGGCTATTACCTTGTAACCGTCTGATGAAAGTGACCTTACAATCCAATTACCAACCAATCCCGTACCTAAGACGACTACAGTATCCATGATTCTCCGGTCTCTACGAAGGTCTTGATTCCGTCGATTAAACTAACCTTTTNATTCAAAATTGAGAGAAGGTTTGATGCCACAATGGTAGCCCCTAGATTTGTGGGAGAGGGACTCCGTATCGATCCATGGTCGTCTCAGCAGTCGACAGACTATTCTAGAATTCGTGATGAATTTGGTTTAGGTTCGATTGAAGGAATGGCAATTCCAAATCCAAGTATGCTTCATCGTAGAGGAATTATTTTTGCTCAAAGGGATTTAGANGTAGTGCTAGATTCAGCAAGGAGAAGAGACCCATTTGGNGTANTGACTGGTTTGATGCCATCTGGAAGAATGCATCTGGGACATAGCATGGTAATTGAGCAAGTTAAATGGTTTCAAAGTCAAGGTGCAGATGTTACTATTGCAGTTGCAGACTTGGAAGCTCATGCTACTAGAGGCATGTCATTGGATGACTGCCGGTCTACTGCTTTGAAAGAATATGTTCTAAATTATGCTGCGCTTGGTCTTGAATCGGATTCAACATCTGTGTATTTTCAGAGTCGCCGTCCTGTAGTTCAACGAATTGGATTCACTCTTGGAAAGAGAACAACTCTTTCTGAAATGGAATCNATTTACGGATTTCAAGGTGAAACAAATTTGGCCCATATTCAAGCTCCATTGGTTCAAGTTGGAGATATCCTTCATCCTCAATTTGANGAGTTTGGAGGTATACGCCCAATAGTAGTTCCAGTTGGTGTAGATCAAGATCCTCATATCAGATTAACACGCGATCTTGCATCAAGATCAAATTGGTTTAATGTTAAGCCTAGNAAAGCTGGAGGTATTTCTATTGCATTATCCATCCAAGAAGAGAATTCTTCTACATTCGGTGTTGGAGAAAGAGGTAGGGTAGATCGTGAAGTTCGAGCTCAGATTTTCTCATCTATTCATGAATCTCTTTCTACCNTTGGTTATTCTGATNTAATATCGAATCCAAAGCATGGATTGATTGAGATTCCTGGTGCTATCAAAAAGGATAGAGGTCAAATTCGCCTTTCTTTATTGCGTTTAGAAAGAAAACTTGGAGGATTAGGATTACTTCCNCCTGCTTCCACATACCACAGATTTGCCATAGGGATGACTGGTG
Source organism: Methanobacteriota archaeon (assembly GCA_002708015.1). Classification (GTDB taxonomy): domain Archaea; phylum Thermoplasmatota; class Poseidoniia; order Poseidoniales; family Thalassarchaeaceae; genus MGIIb-N2. Next base: position 29,889 of record PAOK01000040.1, on the reverse strand, counting down.
ATAAAATGTCATCTAGTCGTCCTGAAACAACCATCTTCCTTGATGATTCTATTCAAGATATGGAGAAGAAGGTTAAGCGAGCATTAAGTGGAGGTCAAGCTACAGTTGAAGAACATCGTCGTTTGGGTGGTGACTGTGAGAAAGATGTTGCATTCCAATATCTGCATACATTCTTTGAATCTGATGATTCCGCTTTGGAGGAAATTCGCAGAGAATATTCCTCTGGAAGAATGTTGGCGGCCGAGATTAAGAAAATTTGTATCGATAAGGCTGCTGAATGGTTAAATGATCTGGCTGATAAACGAAANTCTNTAGAAGACCAGATTGATTTCTTTCTTTCTGATGATGCTCGTTAATCTCGTTGATCTGATTCNACTTCCATTATAGGAATTTCAGGNCCNACTGCAAGTTGTTCTATTTCAATATCTGANAGTGACCATTCTTCTGTTTCTGGATGTAAAATTCCACTATGTCCCGTTGGATCTAGAATTACTAATGAAAAATTAGAATCTCCCCCAGATAATGATGATTCCAGTGAGTTAAGAAGAAAATCGATTCGTTCTTTTTCTTCAGGAGGGTCCTTCGATTCGTCAAAAGAACGATCGAGCATCTGAATTGTGTCTCGAAATCGTGTTAAAACTCCTTCAATATTCGAAATATATCCTGAAGATGCGGTTCCTGGTTCAACTTCCAATCCAAGTTCTGGTATGCGAATAGTTCCATTAGATCCTCTAATTACTCTAGCATTCAATGTTTCAGGTCCTATAGATATACGATTTCCAATAGATCCTTTCGATTCAGCCGGAATAAAATCCGTACGTCTCCAACCACATGATTCACAAGCCAAAGTAATCTGTGTATGTTCGCCAAAATAAGGAATTTCATCAATATGTACGGTCATTTTTAGACCATCATTAGACGAGCAGATAGGACACGGGTGTTCGATAATACTGTCTATGGAATCACTCCCCACGATCAGTATGTTCTGTAGCTTTAACTTTAGGAGGCAAAATTAGAATTCTTGTTTCGCCCATTTGTACTAATTCTCCACCCAAATCTCTCTCTACGAAGGAAGCTAGTCTCTCAATGACAGCATTGAACTCTGTTTGTCTAGCCATTAATCGTCTTGTATCTAGCATGACAATATCTCCTTCTGATGCCCAATCTAATAATTGAGGCAATCCAGTAATGTCCAGAATCTCTGCACGATGTAGTATGACACCATCTTGAGTTCGTGGGATAGGAGGGTCAGGATATCTGGCATCTAGAAAATGAAATGTTTCACCTTCTCTGGCTTCAGGGGCACGAGGTTCGTTAGAGATTGGTAGCCATCTTGGCTCTCCCGAGTCCACCATGGTATGCTGTGTGAGATGGCTAGTCATGAACCTGAGGGTGTTTCGCACAGGAAGAGCATCTCTTACGGCGAATTCATAAGGGGCCGTGTTTCATTGCATTCTACCAGCAGGCATTCGCCGATGGAGGAATCAATATGGACGGAATTATGGAGCAGGCAAAGACTGGAACGAGTACCGTTGGAATCACTTTCAAAGGCGGAGTGGTTGTTGGAGCAGATCATCGAGCAACTATGGGGCATTTTGTTGCCAACAAGAGTGTTCAGAAATTGTTCAAGATCGCAGATAATTTGGCATTAACTACGGCTGGTTTAGTCGGTCATGCACAGGCTCTTAGCCGCTCATTAGCTGCAGAAATGGCACTTTTCGAACTTAAACGAGGTCATCAGATGTCTGTGAAGGGTGCTGCAACTCTAACTGCAAATATATTGGGTGGACGTCCTCATTGGGTACAATTGCTAATCGCAGGAGTCGATGAAGATGGCGCTCACGTATACTCAATTGATTCAGCAGGTGGATCAATTCCTGATTCATACTGTGCTACCGGTTCAGGTTCACCTTACATGTATGGTGTTCTTGAAGATAAATTCAAAGAAGGCATGACAAGAGATCAAGCGGTAGAAGTTGCTGCTAGAGCACTTCTCGCATCTGCTCAACGTGATGCAGCATCTGGAAATGGAATGGACCTATGTGTCATTACCCCTAAAGATGGATTTCAATTAGTTAGTGATGATGAATTAGAAGCTTTATTCAAATCACTTTGAATTTGATTAATTTCCCCGACGCCCGCGCGTCGCCTCGGTAATGTGCGGATGCTTTNNGGGNTCTNGGAGAGANAAAAATGAGAATGACATTGGCAGAGATCAAGAATAAGGCAAAGGACATAATCCCTGATGGGATTCCTTACACTGTAGACCTCGAAGCTGGAACCATTTCAATAATTACACCTACTCCTGAAGCCTTTGCAGAACAAAGTAATTCATTGACAGTAAAATTAGCTAAAGCAGTTAGAAGAAGAATTGTAATCCGGCCTGATCCATCGATTCTTTCTACTGAGCAAGAGGTATTGGAAACAGTTAGAGAAATAGTCCCTGAAGAAGCCGGAATAACAAATATTTGGTTAGATCCTGCCCTTGCAGAAGTTACTATTGAATGCAATGATCCTGCTCAAGCAATAGGTCAGAAAGGTTCGAATTTAGTGGAATTAAGAAATAGTTTAGGTTGGTTATTCAGAGCAGATAGATCTCCTGCAATAGAATCTAAAACCCTCAATAATATTCGTAGATATAGAAANGAAACTGCTGATGAAAGGAGAGAATTGTTGCGTAAATTTGGCACTCGTATTTACNGGCCAAAGCGCACAAGTACTCCTTGGGTGAGATTGACTGCACTGGGGTCGTATCGTGAAGTTGGTAGAGCAATGCACATGGTCACCACTAACGAAAGTAAGATTTTGGTAGATTGTGGAGCTAAACCTACTACAAATAGATCTGAGATTCAGCCGTTTTTTGATGCTCCTGAATTACTCCCTCTTGAAAATATAGATGCTGTAGTAATTACTCACGCTCATGTTGACCATATTGGGATGTTGCCTGTTCTTTTCCGTTATGGATATCGTGGTCCAGTATATTGCACACCTCCTACGAGAGACCTAATGACATTGCTGCAGCAAGATTACATCAAAGTAAGTAAGATGGAATCNGGTGATGGGCCTCCGTATAGTTTGGCAGATATTGAGACCTGCATAAAACATGTAATTGATGTAGGATACGGGCAGAAAATCGACATTTCTCCCGATATGAAAATGACAATGGAGAATGCAGGACATATNCTTGGATCANNATCTGTTTATCTTGAAATTGGAGAAGATAAAAATCTACATCGTCTCTTATTCTCTGGAGATATCAAATATGAAAAATCTTGGCTGTTTGATGCAGCTACAGTTCGATTTCCGCGAGTTGATTCATTGGTTATTGAATCGACATACGGTGGTCGCTCTTCTTTCCAACCAACTCGTCAAGAAGCAACTGAAGAACTACAAGATTTGATCCGAAGAACTCTTGGCAAGGGTGGGAAAATTTTCTGTCCAGTTTTTGCAGTAGGTAGATCGCAAGAGGTTATGGTCGCAATAGATCAGTTATTCAAATCAGAAGATTTCACTAGTGATCCGTGTACTGTTTGGCTAGATGGAATGATTTCAGAAGCCACTGCAATTCATGCATCTCATCCGAATTTCCTCAATCGAGATTTAAGGCAACAAGTACTTCGTGGTGGAGATGAAAATCCATTTAATTCCCCATGGTTCAAGACTGTTGATTCAAGACAAAGACGTGAGCAGATTGTTTTAGATCCCTCTCCTTGTATTGTTCTCGCAACTAGTGGAATGATGACAGGTGGTCCAATTTTACATTATTTGCAACATTGGGCTCCAAATGATAGAGCCACATTGGCATTTGTTGGTTACCAAGCATCAAATACCTTAGGTAGACGTCTTCAAGAAGGCTATTCTGAGATTCAACTTTCTAATGATGGGAAAACGTACATTGTCGATGTTAATTGTGATGTTGTGACAATCGATGGATTTTCAGGCCATTCTGATAGACGACAATTGCTTGATTATGTCAATGCCTTGAATCCTAAGCCACGAAGAATAATTTGTCATCATGGAGACGATACTGTTTGTAATGAATTTAGGAAGACACTAAGCGAGACATTCAAAGTTAGAGCAGCAGCCCCCCAAAATTTAGAGACTCTTAGATTACTATAGAGGCACATCTAATTCAAATTCTGAAGGATTAGGGAGAGCTGAAAATTCAGTTTCGTCATCTCCTTCGAATTCATTCCAATCAGATTGCATAGATAATCGCTTAATTTGGTAATTTTTAACACGATTCCAAATCAAAATTATTACTGCAGTTAACCAAAATAAGGCAGCAAAAAGTAGCGAAGTTGTTTCACTAATGTAACTTATTCCGCCCATTATTGCGAACATCCATCCCAAAATAAACAGAAAAGCAACGAAAGGCCCCCCTCCTCTGTTGGAAATGGTAGTCATAGCCGGTCTACCGACCCCCTCGTTGATGAACCCGGAGGTTATCCGCCAACTATGGATTTCAGTATTGGAGGTTCAGAGCGTCGAGCGAATACCCCGAGTCAAACTCAAAATTTGGGTCTTCCTTCTGGAGGATGGTTAATGACTGCAGTTGCCCCTTGGGGTGAATCTGAAGAGGATGCTTTTGATCAATGTCTTGTAGAACTGGGTTTAGGGGATTGCCGTCTGGTACAAGTTCAAGGTGCAATGTTACCCTTAGGTTTCTCTCCTGAAAGTCCACGAGCTCTTCCTATGGGAAGTTTAGTTGAATGTCATTATTCTGTTAGTTTAGCATGGAATGGATCTACGGCTTGTGCAGGAGCCGGTTGGGCAAGGTGCACCACTCCTGAAGGTGAAGAAGTAGCAATTGTAACGACTGTTTCTACAAATGAGGATTATGAAGAAACTGAATTAACGTTGAAGAGACAGATGCAGCGGCGATTAGCAAGTAGAGATTTAGAGATTATCGAACATGAAATTGCTGTTGACGAGGTAACTTCTGGAGAAGGCCACCATGGAGCAGTTATTGCTGCATTGATCCTTCCTGAGAGTTTAGGCATAGGGGGTCCAGTAGGACGTGCTCGTGATTTCTCATCAATTTCAGGTGGGATACGCTCCGATTCGGGAAATTCTGGTGGCGGAAATTTCTCATTCTAATCGAATTTATCAAGCACTATCTAGACATGACAAGTTCATGTCAGGTACTACTTGGGTTATGTTTCGATGTAATTCCTGTCAGAAATTCAGTGGGGCTCGTAAAGGTCAGAAATCAATGGTTTGTGGTCATTGTGGTTCTAGAGAGGGCTTATCTGTAATTCAAGAATTTTCTAATTCCTCATCATTGTCTCAAGCTATTTCTTTAGAAAATACGCCGCCTGAAATTAGAAAAGAATTGGAGAAAGCCTTGAGTCAAAAATCCAAAAAAATTTCAACCTTTGAACCTACAAACCCAGTATCTATGATCCAATCATTTGCAAATGATCAAGGGATAATTGATGTTGCTGGGATAATAGTTGAATTGATATCTTCCGGATTATCAGAGAATGATAGTAAAGAACAGGTTAGTGAATGGATGCAACAATCAGAAATCGAAGGCATGGTCATCAGATTGCCTTCTGGAGAACTGATGCTTCTTTAGTAACATTCATTGCTAGATGTTAGGTCGAACGGATTACGGGTCCGTGGGTTAGCTTGGCCTATACTTGATGGTTTGGGACCATTAGACCCCAGTTCAAATCTGGGCGGACCCACCACCATTCTATCAAATGTCTATTCCAATTTGTCCTTATCAATTTCATGTCCCATTCTTTCAAGTTTGGTTTTCAGATATTCTCTATTGTCATCTCCAATACCTGCAAGTAACGGCATTCTTTCATCAACATTTATTCCATGTTTCTGTAGTTGCTGAACTTTATCTGGATTGTTACTTAACAAACTAATTCTGGTCACTCCTATAGATTGGAGAATTTGTGCTGCGATGTCGTAATTTCTAGCATCACCTGGAAGACCTAGTTTTAGATTTGCATCTAATGTATCTGCTCCTTGGTCTTGAAGATGATATGCTTGGATTTTTGCATGTAATCCAATTCCTCTTCCTTCTTGTCTAAGATAAATTAGGGCACCCCACCCTCGCTCAGAAATTTGTCTTAAAGCGGAATCAAGTTGAGGTCCGCAATCACATCTCAAACTTCCAAATGCATCACCTGTAAGGCATTCAGAATGTACTCGAACTAAAACTGGATCTGGACCTTCCATTTCTCCTAGTGTCAAAGCAACATGGTCTAATCCACTATCTTCATGAAAAACTCGAATTCTGAAATCTCCATGAGATGTTGGAAGCCGAGCATCAGCAGGAATATTTTCGTCAATGCTAATTTTTATTGTCATTTTTACGCCTCCGAATTCTTTAATCTAAAAGTAAATTCACCCGCATTTTCAGTTACTGATTCTAATGTAATATTCAATCTAGCTACCAACGCAGGGATATCATGTAATGTCTCAGGGTCATCTGAAATTACTTCTAAGACTTCTCCTTCTTTCATTTCGTTAAGTGCCTTACGAGCTTCATGAACTGGTACTGGACAATAAAATCCCAGCACATCCACACGTCGCACCTTGGACATGTGTTGTCGTATAGTCTCCTATTCTTCAATCGTTCACTTTCCATGTTTGCTTTGACTTCATCGGGTCAAATTCAAACCGTCTACGTGGGATGTAGGGACATGGGGGAGTCATCTGGCAAGGTCTCGGATGATATCCCGTTTCCAGAATTTATACGAATGTTGGGCGCAGTATTTGTCCTCGTAGCAGTTTTATTATTCGGCGAGGTTTTGTTTAGGTGGTTTATTGAGCCTGCTAATACTTTACTTCCAATACAACTTATTGAAGCGTGGTTATGGAGTAATATTTCCAATTTAATATGGCCAGGATCAGCAGAATTGGTTGCTCATCAGACCGGGCCCATGACTCAAGTTAACCTCCTCCATCCTACNTTCTATGGAGGAGTAGTTCCGCTTTATGTATCAGATGAATGTACTGGATTACATGAATTATTCTTCCTTGGAATGATGATGTTATTGACTCCATCTTTTGATTTGAAGACTAAATTCAAGCATCTCGGGATTGCATCTTTGATAATATTCNTGTTGAATCTNGTTCGCCTTGTAGTTCTGTATCCATTGGCAATTAGTGGATGTGATGGGATGAATGGAGGTATTTTTGGTTGTGAATCTCCATTATTTGAATTCCATGATTTTGTTCTTAGGTATGGATCACTCATCGTTTTAGTGATTGGTTGGACAATCTGGTTCAATATTACAGATGCAAGAAAAGGTGTGAGTGAATTCTGGAATCGTCTTCCTCATTTACGAGGTATATCTTTTCATTCAAGTTTAGAAGGTNTGAATTCTAATCCAACTAGAGTTGCTTCAATTTATTCTTCATTNGTTCTTGTTGCAATATCAATAATNTCCTATTTGTCTACAATAATGAAAGATACATCTTCNGTAGACGCCTGTGCTGATACGATTTCTGCTACTTGTAATAGAATTACTACAGAATATGAAGATGCAATTGGGATTAATCTTCGACTATTTTTGATTGGTTTAACAATCTTGATGTTCGCTTGGATGCAACCAAGATTAAATTGGTTAGATGAGGAAGAATAGTCAACGAATTGCAAGTTCTGCCATTAGTTTATTTCCGTTATATTCTCTTCTTTCCAAAATTTCTAACACTCTTTGTGCAGATTCAGCATGGATATCAACAGTTGTGTATTTTTCGTTGATANTAATTTCTCCGATAGCGAGTTCTTTGACTTTAGCTTGTGAAATTATCCATTCAGATAGAGATAGTTTACTCGAAATTAGATTTACGCCTGCATTGATAGAAATTTGAACCATGCCAAAAGGGTCGGAAGATTCAGCCCAGTCTTTTCTAGGTCGAACAGGGTCTCTATTTACTCCATCTGGAAGTTCAGGTGCTTCTGCTTTAACGATATTTAGATTCCACGTAGTTCTAATACGTTCAAGTTGACGTAAATCTTCTCTGCCTACAAAACTCCATGCNTTTCCTTTCTTACCCATTCTTCCTGTTCTTCCAATTCGATGAACGTAATCTTCAGGGTTATCTGGTAGATCATAATTGATTACTATTGTTACTCCATCTACATCCAAACCTCTAGCTGCAACATCAGTTGCAATTAATATCTTGATTTCACTATCGCGGAAACCTAACATCACCTTCTCTCGCTTATTTTGGCTCATATCTCCATGAAGTGTTGAAGAAGAAAATCGATGTTTNCCCAATCTATCTTCCAATAATTCTACCATTCTTTTAGTGTTNCAAAATATTAGACATTGGTCCGAACTATCCATATTTGCAAGAATTCTACCCACTCCCCAAAGTTTGTTTGCTCTTCCAATTCGAATCCACTTCTGATCAATTTCTGGGACTTCTACTTCGAGATCATCACTCATTATCGTTACCGGATTATTCAGAAATTCGTCAGTTGAATCAATGATTTCCTGAGGAAATGTTGCACTAAAAAGAAGAGTTTGATTACGTTCAGGCATATTTGAGAAAATCCATGAAATATCTGGCCAGAATCCCATATCTAGCATTCTATCTGCTTCATCTAAACATAGCAAAGAAATAGATTGCAAATTGAGGTGCTTACGTTTTGTCATATCTATTACTCTTCCAGGAGTGCCAACAATAATGTCTACGCCGGAATCTAATTTTTGAGCCTGTTTTTCTAAATCAGTCCCTCCATATACTGGAAGAATGATTAGGCCCTTATCGCCTTGAATCCACTGTAATTCGTTACATACCTGTGTAGCTAATTCTCTAGTNGGACAGAGTACAATTGATTGAGGGTGGCCAGTTGGTTCGGATCTTTCTATAATGGGGATTCCAAATGCAGCTGTTTTTCCAGAACCAGTTCTTGCTTGTCCTATAATGTCCCGAGCATCTCTTGCAGATGGGATTGCTTCTCTTTGAATTTCAGTAGGCTTTTCCCAACCTTCTACGGCAAGAGCATCAAGAATGTATTCTGGTAAATTCCAATCTGAGAAACTGATGTTTGACATTTATATCCGACCTTCAGAATGAGTCGGCATCTCGGATTTCTGCTTGCAGTTCTCCCATCCAGTACTTCTGGCAGTTCTCCTTGGTAAGGAATCTCTGCTTATTGCCACGCTTTCTTTGAGGGGGAAGTGCTTGTAACACATGCTGGCGCATGTAATGGCGGAATTTGTGGGCTTTAGCTATATTTTGACCCTTAGGAGTCCATCCATCCCAGAGTCGCTCGAACTGTTCGAGCTTGAAATCATCGGGTCCTTCACTCATGTTCGTCAGTCTGCCGACTTATATCCTGTATATGACGGTGACGGATTANTCATGCCCATGAAAGACGCGAATCAATGTAGCGATCGATGGCATATCTTCCCCAGAATAGGTAGTAAATCCCTANNGTAATAACCGTTAACAGGAGTACCTTTATCCAAATTCCAAAAAGTTCTATCGCAGTTCCATTGTATGTGACTGATCTTCCNTCAATGCTAAGATTTGATGCCCATTTACGAATGATCATTGTATCTCCCCAAGGTTTTGCAATTCCTAGAGTAAGAANAGTAATCAATAGTGCAGCNACCTTTGTGAAGAATAATCCTTTATCAGCCATTTTTATTTTCCAAGTAGGCTGGACAGTATTNGCTACAGGAGTAACTGGTGCAGATTGAACAGGAGTTTGGTATCCCATTTGTTGAGGATTTTGATATCCCATTTGTTGATTATATGCTGCTTGCATCTGTTGATTTTGAGAAACTGGCATTTGTTGAGCAACAGGTGCTTGATGTTGTACAGTAGTTGCAGGAGGTATTGGTTGCATAGTNAGAGGAGGTGATGANGGTTAATGAAATTCTTCATNTTTATTCTTCTTCTTTTTTCTGTTTACCTGACTTNAGTTCTGGTAAATCTGANAATTCTTCGGTTTCAATTTTGGGTAATGGAGCTAAGAATCGATTCTTTTCATCTTCAGTACCTTCCATTGAAATATCCAATGCCATCTTATTCAGATGTTTGATTATTTCATCGTCATTCTCATCTGAAATAAGATCCAAAGCAGTTTGACGTAAATTATTGCCACTCATGATTATTGGTAGCATCTTAACACAGTTTAGTCGAATTCTTGGATCCTTATGCTTTGCTCCGTCTAGAATCAATGTTTGAGTTCTTGAATCATCTTTCTCCATCTTAGCTAATGCTTTCAATGAATTATTTCTTACTTCATCATCTTGGTCAAATAATGTTTCTTCAATCATTATTTGTGCTATTCTTGGAGCAGAATCTGCTAATCCAGGCAGTGTTCTACTAGCAATACGTCTTACTTCTGAATCTTCATCATCTAGTGTCCAACCAATCAGATCCCATCCTGCTGCTCCTGCCCTTTGNGCAATTGTCCTGAGTACTCTTGCNGCCCTTCGTCGAAGATCGACATTTTCTTCACGAATCAAGTCATCAAGATGTAATACTCCTACTTCTGGCCATTGTTTTGATGCCTCAATCAGTGCATTAAATGCATCATTTCGAATATGTTTTTCTTCTGAACGAAGTAGTCGATATAGTGTCTCTTCTAATGCAGAAGGGAAAATCGGAGCACAGGTGATTAGAACTTGTCTTGCCTTTTTACGAACGCTTTGATCNGGATCATCTATCATTGCATCTAACATTTCCATCATTTCATCNGAATCACGNAGAGCACCNACAAGGAAAACATCTAGNNTTGCAATTCGTTCTTGNGTNGATCGAGAGCATAANCCGTTAATNATTGTCGAATGTATATATTCATCTTCNGTTCTAGGTAGNGCAGTAATTGCTCTNATNGCATCTAAACGATCAAGCAATACGCGTTTATCCATCCATCGAACTTCAATTGTCGAGACATTTTTTTCAAGTAAATCTCGAATTTGATTTGGTAAGAGCGANTTCCATGGNCCTTGAGGTGCCCNGAATGCAGCNTTGATCATTGATTGTCTTTTTCTTCCTAGTTTGATCTTCTCCCCTGTGCGGGGGTCACGAGCCACATAGTCCCTTGACATCGGGGGAACTCAAGACTCGACGGGATATGAATAAGGCCCTTACGAGTATCTGATAACATGCAATTTGCCAGAAATATGGTTAGAAAAAAATAGTTCTCCTTCAGGGTTGAATGAAATTGATAGAGCGCCGAATACATCTGTTACAATTACGGTATTTTCACCCCTCCAACCTTGGGTTGTATTTTCATCTTCAACAATATCAACACGAATAATTTCTCCACCGGTAGGAGTTACCGAATTCCATGAACCAAAAACTGACACGAAAATAGAATGATTATTCCCTGGGAGTGTAGAATTTGTATGTTTCAATGCGATAGAATTTGCAGAACTGTGTGGGTCAAAGGTTCCTATAGGACCTAAGGTTCCATTTGGAATTGGTGTCTCAGGCTCATCATTTGGCCAACCATAATCACTTCCAATTTCTAAGAGATTTAATTCTTCAAATGGATAATCATCTCCTTCCCAATCACGTCCATTATCAGTGAAAACATAACCTATGTCGGGGACCCATGCCCCATCAAATGAATTTCTCACTCCTGAAGCAATGACACTATGATTCCCATTTGATGGGTCAACCATGATAATTGCCGCATTTCTATCATCATCTTCGTTACAAACGTTACAAGTGCTCCCTGAGTGCCAAATTAACATTCCATCTGGACCTTCGTTAATGGAATTTGTTTGATGATTTCCAGATGGTATTCCGTCGACAAGGATTGTGGAATTTCCAATAGACCAATCCGAGGGTCCTGTTCCAAAGAATTCATTTTTTGTTAACTTTCCTCTTTCTGATATGTATAAGAATTCACCATCATAATAGAGTCCATGAGGATTGTTTAGTCCTTCCTTCAACACCCGCTCATCTGTCAAAATATATGATTCGATTTTATGCAGGATTACTGCATCTTTTTCAATTTCACAAACCAGAAAGTGATTGGCATCTAGCCACAACATACACGTGACTTGACCTATTTCGCCTTCAATTTCATCAACATAGTATCCTTCTGACGGNATAGGGTCAATTCTCATGAAATAAGGGCTGATTATTGTATAAGCTAGCATGATTAATATCACAANAAATGCCGAAATCGTGATGAATAATCGACGCTTAGAAAAATATTTTTTCAACAGATTTGTCTTCTCANCTTCATCTTCCATGTCTTTCGCTACAGGGGGGTAATTGAAGTTCTGTCGATTACTCGTTTATCCATGAGTGATGTCGAGGTCGAGGTTCGTCGNCTGATTTATATCTCATTCAGTGATTATCCAAATGAATGGATTTCTTGTGAAAAACTAATTCGAATCTGGAGTCTAGATTTACAATGGGTTGATTCTAAAGATGCGCTGGAATTACTTCAATCTTTGATAAAAACAGGTTGGCTTCAGATTGAAGACAATCGTGTAAAGCCAATAGAATCGCTATATTCTCTCGAAATCCCTATCGGATGGAATCCGATGGTTAGAAGAATGATAGAAGGTGTAGATTTCATTCCCTCTGAGACAAATACCATCGACAAAAAACAATTGATTGCTTCCAATACAAAATTAGAACCAAATAATGTATCAACTTTTGAAGAAGATAAAATGCCAATTCCAAATGATAGATTTGTAGATCCTATGATTCAAAAAATATCTGAAATTCGTACTCATATCGCTACAGTATCTGGATTAGAGGTACGTGAAATTCAACGTCGAGCCCAGAGAAAGAGAAACGCATGTATCCCAATGACTCTATGGATGGCACTTTTGTTAGTTGGAAGAGAACAGAGGATTGACATTTCATCATTCTTGTAAATTGTCTCCTTCAATTTTTGATTGTGCCTGGTACACAAGTAACAATGGTAAGAGAATCAATGCCATTGTCAAAGAAAAGATTACAGTTAATGCAGTAACTATTCCAAAATCCCTGACTACAGGCATAGGTGAAAACCATAAGACCAAGAAGCCGATTGCAGTTGTCATTGCACTAAGACAAAGTGCAGCTCCTGTTGTTGAGTTCGTTCTTCTCAATGCTTCCCAAGGTTGAACATCATTCTCGATCAATGATTCATACTTCCTCCACATGTGTATTGTATAATCTATTCCTAATCCTATCGTAAGAGCTGTAACCATTACAGTAAGAACATTCCAGTGAATACCTAGAACTGCCATTGAACCGACTACCCATACTGCCGCAAGTGTCACAGGAACAATTACGATGAATGAAGGGGCTAACCTTCTAGTCAGTAGTAGTAGAACTAAGAATGACACAATGAGGCTAATTATTGTAGAACTAATTTGGGATGTACTTAATGAATCAAGAACATATTCTAATTTGACTAAGTATCCTGTCAAGATTATTTGTGCATCAATGTTATTCTTAATATCGTCTTTATCGATTACGTTCGAAATATCACGAATAATTTCTCTGCTTTCAGTACTAGATTCTGCCTCTACATCAATTCTAATTTTTGTTGCTGCAATTTCTCCGTCTTGAGTAAATACAATTGATCTACCTACTCTCTCTTCATAACTCAACCCTCTAAATGAGGAAGAAGAAGAAGTATTTGTTGCTAATTCAGATAAGGCATTTGCAAAGTCTCCAGTTGCATAATTTTCAGTACCAGTTAATCTTCCACTGTAAATAGTAAGATTATATTTCTCTCCAAATAGGGAATCTGCTTGAACAGCATCTCTTACTATGGGGTAAGGTCCATCATAAGAGGGATTAGCATCTACGAAGAATGAAGAAGGAACAACTACTCCTCTAGTAGATTGAATCTGCATATCAAGAATCCATAATCCATCTAAGAATTCTGAATCGTCAAGTATTATTCCAGTACCAGTTTGATTTACAATCAATATACTGACCTCTTTCCAAGTTGATGATTCGTATGATTCATACATTGCTGTTCTTGATTGCATAGTATCCATTTCTTCTGATAAGAAATCAGTGAGATCAAATTGAGTTTCAAGTTTTATTGATGAATAACCTACTGATCCAATTGTAATCAATAATACTGCAACTAATACTTGAGCAGCGGTTTTCTTCTGAAATTCGGTAATATTTTTTGCATCACCTTCAAACAATCGTCGTCTTGATGAATTACTTGCTGGTGCTTCACTCCATCGAGAAACGACAACATGAAGGGCACCTACAACTACAGTTGAAGCTATGAATGCAGAAGTCACCCCAACCGCCAGTGCTAATCCAAATTCTTGAACAGGTGGTAGAGGTGAAGCAATATTGGCAATAAATGCGCATACAGTGGTAAATACTGCAAGTGTTAGAGCAATTCGCAGTTCTCTAAAAGAAGCCACCCATGCTTCTGCTGGTCCAAGTCCATTTGCACGATTTCGTTCATATGTACGTTGAAGATGAATTGAATAATCTATTCCTAAGCCTAGCACAACTGGGGCTACTGCAATAGTCAAAATTGTATATTCCATTTCTAAAACATCTAGTAAACCATAGGTCCAGATTAAGGAAGCTGTTAGAGCTGCTAAGGGGAATCCGACAAATCTAATTGATCTAAATGCAGCTGCTAAAATAATTACAACAAGAAGTATTGATATTCCCAATAGTACTACCAATTGACTGAGTGATTCTCGATTTAATTCATCACTGATCAGTCCATCAGATAATGATTGAAATCGCAAATTATTATTTTCTCCGGCTTCATTGAAGAAATTTCTTAGTTGAACTTCTGCCATTACTTGAGAGGTTGTATCTTGTTGATTTTTTATTTCTAGAATCCAAAGAGTACTATTTGCATATGGCACAGGATCTGGTTGATTTTTATCATCTAACCATGTACAGATTGCATCATAATCTAAGTCTTTGTGAACCAATGCCATTCTGCCCAATGAAGCTGCATTTCTAAGATCTTCATCAGCACCATCTGCACATGTTGTCTCTTCATCTACAGTTTCATTAAGATATGATGCCCAATCATCGAAATCAGATAAAATCGCATCACTTTCTATTTCATCTAATGCTAGTTGAAGAATTCCTGGTGCAGAGATATTTGATAATATCAACGAAGATCTTAATTCTGATTCTTGTTCCATTTGTGAAAGAATTTCTGCTTGCTCTAGTACTGCATTCCATTCAAGAGCATTTCCTCCGTCATCTGATGTCACATGTACGTAGAATGGAATCCCAGTTTCAAATAATTGTTCTTCGACAGAATCAATGATCAAATCATCGTCACTGGGCGGCATAAATGTTGTTAGATCTGTATTGAATGAGGGGGGGTCACTGAAACCGATTGCAAAGATTCCAGTCATCATTAATGCTAGTACAATAATCGGAAGAGATGCACGTTCAAGAATACCAGTTAACGCGGAGTCTCGAGGGTCTACCGTACGAGACATGACTCTCTCCGTGGGTGAACAGGCGATAATTCCAGCGGTATATTCGTCTAATATTGTTTAAGTTGTTTAAAATCGAATATGTTCCAAGTGGAAGCCCTCAAAAAGGGGGCATGTCTCGCGAGATACATGGCAATGAAGGTTCTACTAAAGGAAGGCACAGAATTGAGGATCCGAATCAGTGACGAAGATCATACTACTTTGCATCTTTTTAGGAGCCGATTAAATGCTCACAAAGACATCGAATATTGTAATTATTTTAGTGGTCATCCTGATCTTGACGACCCAGAGATATACATTAGAGCAAATAAGGGAAAAGACCCTGTAAAGATTCTTAAATCTGTAGTTAAGGAAGCATCGAAGGATTTCTCTTCACTTTCTCTATGACGGTCCGGTGAGGGCGTGTCTGGTCCAGATGAAATGGATTCATCCGTTGGCCTAGATAGATTTGCGACTAGTCTGCCCGGAGTTTTCGGCGTTCTAAAGATGAGAGCAGAAGATTTTCGTGTTGAAGAAGTTGGAAAAATCCCTGCTCTAGATCACAAAGGTCGGTTTACTTTGGTTAAAGTAACTCTCCGTGATTGGGAAACAAATCGATTTATTCGTAGATTTACCAGTGCATTAAAAATTAATCGAAATCGAATATGGTTTTCTGGAACNAAGGACAAGAAAGCAGTAACTACTCAGTTGATGGTTGTCGATGCACCGGTTTCCCGTGTAGAAGAGGTAGACATTAAGGACGTTGATATTGATGTCATTGGAAGAACACATCAAAAGGTAGCAATGGGGGCTCATTCTGCCAATCGTTTNACTATTGTTGTACGAGGATGTGTAGACGAAAATGGGATTCCNTTAGATGCGAGAGATGCAATGTCTAGAGCTCTAGCAATTCGTGAAATGATGGAAGAATCTCTTGGTGANGGGATTTTCCCTAATTGGGTTGGTCCACAACGATTTGGATCTTTACGTCCAGTAACTCCTGTAGTTGGTAGATTTATCCTNGATGATGACTATGAATCTGCNGTGTCTGCATATTTAGGTATGGAAGGTTTATTCGAAGATCAAGAAACACATGACTTTAGAAAAATGTGGAGAGATACAGGAGATGCTGAAGCATGCTTGGAAATTATCCCAAAACATCTAGGTTATGAAAGATCAATGTTGGAGTCATATGTTCAATCTCCTGATAANCATGTTAAATCATTTACTACCTTACCTCGAAATCTCCAATTGATGATGGTTCATTCCCTACAATCAATGGCATTCAATCACGTACTTGGTTCTAGACTTGAATTAGGATTGCCTCTTGCTGAACCAATGGTAGGTGATGTAGTTGCTCCGTTGTCTACAGAAGGAAAAATAGATGCAGGGAAATCAGCNATAGTTGATGAGACAAACCTTGCTCGATGTATTAGAAATTGTATGTTCAGAAGATTATCNGTAACCGGACCTCTTCCAGGGGTAACAGGAAATCTTGCTGANGGTAAGCCTGGAGAAATTGAATCAGANGTTTTTAAGAAACTAAAATTCAATGACATAGATTGGAATGTTCATGCCATCCCTCGTCTGACCACTAATGGAACAAGACGNCCCTATGCTTCTATTTTTGAAGAATTTAGTATCGTTGATGCTCCAGTTCTAGACGAAGATTCTCTAGATTCAAGATGGTCCAATGGACCTAGAGATGGTGAGAACTGGCATCCTGAAGGTGCTTGCCTCAAATTCCGATTCACTTTGCCACCTGGTACGTATGCGACAGTATTGATGCGNGAATTTATGAAATCTACATCCTCTCAGTATTGAGGGAATATGAATTGACTATAGTCTACCCATTTCGAGTGTTTCAATTTCTGTAACACCTTCAAATGATTTTACTTGATCTTCAAATTTACCAAGAGGATTATCAAATTCTTCACCGTCTTGAATAATTGCAGTGACTTCNACAAACATTAGTCCAAATGCTAATGGTTTCTTTTCGACTAATTGAATAGCTCCNATACTATTNGNNANTCCTTCAATTTCGTTGCATACTTCATCAATTCTANTCATTGATTCNGAATCTAGCATTACCTTATACTTCACAATTACTTCACCCATNGAATCACCTCAAGGNCCTANAAATCGACATTCTGGACAAATGTANCGAACTCCTTGGTTCCTACACATCTCACTACGNCCAATCATNNTNTTGCAAGGGTTNCCNTCNGTATCTTGNCCAGGACATGGAAATGATGTGCTGCGCTTATCTTCCAAAGGGATTCCAGANGATGTACAAGTAGTAGCGTGACTCAANTAATCGACTCCTTAGCGNCCNGTCGNAATCACCTTCTCTTTTAGCCTTGACCATCGAATCAATTTCTTCTATGGACAGAAAATCCNGTTTTNGNNATAATTTCNTCNTCTTCAGAATTATCTACAATNCCATCTTTTGCTAANGAGTTCAATATCTCATCTNCNACNGTTTGAACAAGNGCTCCNTGATGTGGTTTTAGATTCTTNCAAACNANNTANATNTCCGANGATGCGTTTCTTGANGAAATNGGNGAAAANCGNTGAACNTTNGAAAATCTCCTCTTTAGNGCCCTNACTAGAGCATCTAATCCTGGNCCTTGGAAAACCTTGGTGATGAAAGCACCTCCTGGATTTAGTAATGGTAATGAANAATCACATACCATNGTAACTAAATCNATTGAAATNGCTTGATCAATATCATACCGTCCNCTAATATCTGGTGANATATCNGAGATGATGGTATTGATTACTCTTCCTTGGAATGCTTCANGNGTAGNATCNTGAGTAACTTTGTCTTGAATNTCNCCGACAATGAAANNNGCGCCCTCAATNGGAGANGTAGTCTGTAAATCNACTCCNACTACTANNCCTTCNNTTCCTACNAATTCNCANGCNACTTGNCTCCATCCNCCAGGNGCACANCCAACATCNAGAACNGTATCTCCATGNCTTATAGGAGNAAATTTNTCTTGNATTTCTTTTAATTTGAAAGCAGAGCGTGCNCGATATCCTTCCTGTCTGGCCTTTCTGCGCCAAGGNTCNCTCCGATGTTCNGAGAACCAGCGNTTACTCATGNATTNNNCTANNTANNTTATCTTTCAAGTCTGACGGATGTTNNCNNAATCTCTAGATNGNTTTNAGNCAAAANTNATGTTTTTNNNTTNGANNNTAATNTGTGATTANTNAAACATACTACTNTNGATCAANATTACGNCGGTTTGAAACAATANAACNNGGTNGATANNTTATGGGCAGATTGTCACTNNTGNTNNTTTTCCTTGTTCTNNCNNTNTCNTTTTCAGTTCANGGTCAGGANAACNATGTGCATCAANTNCGNGGAGGAGGNTCTGTAGTNATGGAAATGTCNACGGCTGTTTGGTGTGACATATGCGCTGAACATGAAGAATGGATNCCNGATATGGTNGATTCAAATGGAGATAGAATAATTCGTGTNAATTTACATAGCGNAATAAATGATCCNCTTGGTAATGAAGCNTCGAATTACCGNAAAGGTTGGTTAGGNCAANCAGATGCAGATTCTACTCCNTCTTACTCNTTTGATGGNTTGAGAGAATCTACTCCNTCGTCTTCTAGTGGNGAACTTCAAAGATCACTTTTGGATGCTGAAGCNGATAGAATCCAACACGAAGTTTTGGANGTAAGNATTTCATTNGANTCATCGNTTGTNTCNGTNGAAGCNNTTGTNAATGANCCATTACAAATCAATTCNACATCNATGACACTAATGTTATTGGAAAANGAAGCNTCAATTTCNCCTGAAGATGCAACNAATGGTAAATTNTCTAGTAATTNTGTNNTNAAAAATATNATTTCNGTNAATGAAAATGAATTGATAGTTTANCCNCAAGANTGGGGTNNGGCTACANTNGATTCTNNTNCNTCAATATTTTCTAATTTTACTTTTTCTTNGCCTAANGGATTNGATTATAATTCNANNACNATTGTTGTNATTCATGAAAAATCAGTTACNNCTCCNGAAANTGGNNCAAGAACNACANTNTCTGCNTTANNNTGGACTTTAGATCAATCAGTTGAAAANGAATCATCTTCATTATGGNTTCCANTANTCTTNACNGGAATTNTAATTGCNATANTNAGATTNTATTCNNATGAACAATAAATCAATGCATTCATATGCNTGTAAGTAGATATTAATCATGATGGATGATATGGACGAGGTTGTAGATAGTTATGAGATGACAGTTGCTGTGGAATGGATGGTAGAATATATTCTTGAGATTAGAGGATCTTCTCCAATTCGTTCCGTTACCATAATTGATGCTACAGATATTGATCAAGTACGACATGAATTACATAGAGAATTAACTAGTCTCTATCCTGAAGCTGGACGTATAGATGTCACTGTCATTAGGATGTCTACTATTTCTTCAATTGATAGTGAATCTATGTTTGAGGAAGAGGGTATATTCCATCCCTGATTATGGTTGTCCTATTTCATCAACTAGGCATCGAGCAGTATGCCTAATCGCTTCTTCAGAACTAAAATTAGGTGCAAATTCCAAATCAAATAGTCGTTGGGGATCAAGCATAGACTTAGGCACATCTCCTGCCCATCCTCTATCTCCTCCTGTATATTCGATATTGGCATCCTCACATTTTGTTTCCTCTAGAACAATTTCTGCAATTCTTCTCACGCTACAAGTATCACGAGTTCCAAGATTATAGCAATTAATCGGTTCATTGGTATTGTTTACAACATGTAACATTGCTTTAGCACAATCAACAACCTCCATGTATGACTTTTCTTGCCGTCCGTTGCCTAAAACTTCGAGTCTGGATTTATCTCGATGAAGTTTGTGAATGAAATCAAATATGACTCCATGAGTTCCTCTTGCACCAACAATATTTGCAAATCTGAAAATCCATGCTTGAAGATTAAAAGTTCCTACCCAAGATGTAATCAATGCTTCTGATCCCAATTTTGAAGCACCATACAATGAGATTGGAAATAATGGTCCATAATTTTCAGGAGTTGGCATTTGTTTTGCTTCCCCGTAAACTACACTACTACTTGCGAATGCAATTTTTGAAACACCATTAACTCTCATAGATTCCAGAACATTGTAAGTAGCAACTGTACCTTGTTTAAGATCAGTATCGGTAATTTCTGTACCCAATCTAATATCGGGATTTGCTGCTAGGTGAAAAACGATATCTACTCCTTCCATCGCTTTCTTTACCGCATCAATGTCTAATAGATCAGCTTCAACAATATCGATCAAATCTCCGTGATGTGATAGAAATGATTTGCGTCCACTTGACATATTGTCGAAGATTCGTACTTTATGTCCATTCTCAATTAGACAGTCTACTAAGTGAGAACCGACAAAACCTGCGCCTCCTGTTACGAGTGTAACCATGTTGTGCCATCCATGTGTTGAACTTGAGTCCATCGGATAATTGAATAATAAGATAATAAGAATATTAGATGTTTTTTTTCACATCTCCCCTACATAGACTATATATGATCCATGTTCAAATTTACTACATGGAGGGCAACGCACCCCATCATGGATTAACCATGGTCGGGATGCCAATGTTCAATGAAGAAGAAACAGTAGCCTCTGTTGTAATTCGTTGCTTACCTTATGTTGATGAGGTAGTATGTGTTGATGATGGATCATCGGATTCATGTTCTAGATTAGCTGCAAGAGCGGGTGCAATAATTCATTATCATCGTGCAAATAGAGGATATGGGGCTGCAATTCGTAGTATTTTCCGCATCGCAAGAGAAAAAAATGTGGATAAGTTAGTGATTTTAGATAGTGATGGACAACATCAACCTGAAGATATTCCCGCTGTTTTAGCAGGATTAGACAAAGAGGATGTTGATGTGGTAATTGGGTCACGTTTTGTTAACAATAGTGATCGAAGTTCAATGCCTATGTATCGTAGATTGGGTATTTCAATGATTAATACTGCCTCAAATTTGACTAGTGATCTTGGAGTAAAAGATACTCAAAGTGGATTTAGGGCATTCAGTAAGAGGGCATTGAATTTACTTGCTTTTGAGAATGAAGGAATGGAATCAACTCTTGAAGTTCTTGACCAGTGCAAGGAAAAAGGATTGAATGTAGAAGAAGTTCCTATTAAAGTAAGATATGATGTTCCTAAATCATCTACCTATTCTGCTTTTGGTCATGGTTTTACTGTTCTAACTTACGCACTTATTTCCTTGTCCCACAAGAAACCCATGCTAGTGTTTGGTTTACCCGGAATTGGGTTGTTAGTTTCAGGTACTACGATAGGACTAGGAATGCTAAATTCTGTTGAAGAGTTAACGGATGGAACGATTGCTCTTTCTGTCGGTCCAGGATTAACAGGAGCATGGTTATCTATGCTAGGATTATCACTGGTATTCTCAGGTTTAGTTTTGCATGGTGCAAGGACCTTAATGAGAAGAGTGGTTTTGCAACGTATTCGTTCTCTTTGACCGTTTTTCTTCCGAACGCTTGATGTTCGTTCTATTCGTGGTAGGTATATGTCGAAAGAGCAATCTGAGGTCACTGACGATGGTATTTCCATCGGAGAGATTGCTGAAAAGTTGAGCACGACATCATTTTGGTTATCGATTGTTTCATTTTTATCTCAAATTTCAGAGCAAATAAAAAGTGCTCTTAATCGAATATTTGGTGATTCTATTCACCGCCTTACCTCAGGCATCAAATCTATGCGTGAATTGTTCTATATTTTCTTGTATAGTAGAATAATTCGGGCACCAGCATTTATTTTGATTATACTCTTGATTTCAGCCGGCTGGATGGGAAATTCCGCTAAAGATTTCCAACAACAAATTAACGGAGATGTAGAAGTATATCTTCCAGACGGGGCGAACTCAACTGATTTACTTCTAGAAGTTAGAGAACAATGGTCAACTGATATTGTTCTTCTTTACATCCATACGAATAATGCAATAGACGATGAGTCCTCGAGGGGAACTGAAAATGTTACTGATGTGAACATTCTCACTCAAATTAGTTGGATTGAAGGAGACGATATGAATTCCAATGCAGGGGGATACAAGCATGGTCTTGATAGAAATAAATCAGATAGAGGAGTAGAAGATGGAGTAGTTTGGATTCTTTCTCCTGCTCAAATTATCAAGGAAGCAAACAGTTCTGCTAAACGATTTAATTGTGCTATGGAGAAATATCAGATTCCTAATTTAGATCCTTCTCAATGTCCTCTTACAGAACAGACACCCTATGATGGATATTCCATCCCAGATGATCAGCGAATAATTGATGATTTTGTTGATACTGCTGGTCCACTATTGTCTAATTTCGTACGCGATACCAATGGAGATAATATTTGGGACACTGCTGTTGTAGTAGTTGGGATCAGATTTGATATGGAAGGTACGGATATTTCTCCAAGAAACGATCCTAAAGGTAAGACTGAAGAAAATCCTAGTGGATTAATTCAAGATCATCGAGCATTTATCGAGCACACTCAAGAGTTACTTGAACAATGTGGTCTTCCATTGTGTACAAAGACATACACTCAACCACTTTCGTCTATCAATGAAACAAGAATGAACCTTATTTTACCAAGGGATGCTATTACTGTAACTGGTTTGACACCTGTCCTACATGATGTGTCTGATGCAGTTTATGAAGAACTGGTGACCAAGATGCTGCCATTAAGTGCATTATTTGTTATTATCACAATGGTTATTCTTCATCGGAGTCCAAAGGTGGTAATTATTTGTGGAACTCCTATTCTTTTTAGCTTATTAATCACATTTGGTGCTACAGTTTTGCTTGATATTGAATTGACTCCAATGATCATCTCAGCTGGCCCTATTTTGGTAGGTCTAGGAGTAGATTATGCTCTTCACCTAACAAATAGAATTGAAGAAAATAGGAATGATATTCTTGATGAATATTCACAAAAAATGTGGGATGCTGAAAGAGAAGGAAAGCAGATGGAATCGTTAGATCCATGGGATGAAGAATTGTATCTCAAAGCTACAGTTGCAGCTGCTGAAACAAGTGGTCATGCAATTATGCTCTCTGCATTGACTACAATAATCGGTTTCAGTGTTCTTACTTGGACTGAACTGGTCCCTATTCGGCCTATGAGAACAGTTGGAACAACTCTTCTTCTTGGAATTTTCATTACTTTCCTTTTATCGCTCATCATGGTTCCAGCATTGGCGTACCTTCTTCGTTATAGGAAGGGAAGAAGTTCAGCAACTGATGATTTATGGTCAAAAATTGGTCAAATACCTCTTAGATGGACATGGACAGTCTTAGTTGTTTCAATGTTAGTTACTGCATTCGGTGTGTATTATCTTGAGGAAGAATTAGGTAAAGATATTACAGGTGCTTCATCAGAAGTTCCTCCTGGTTTAGTTACCTATGAAGCGTTGGCAGAATATAGTCGAGTTTTTGAAGGTGGTCAGACTAATATGTTCATTGTTGATGCTACAGATAGAGGGAGAATGAATGATACTGCACCTATTCGTGATTTACCCGTTTTGGATGCAATTGAAAGGATTCAGGTAGAAGATATTGATACTGTCGATAATACTTCTTCGATTTCCCTAGTTACTATTCTTAAGTCAATACCAGTATCAATACCTAATCCTGTAACTACTGATGAAATCTACTCCGATACATTGTGGGGAATTCTTCATTCTGAATGTTGGGAAAATCCGACTGCTGGTCCTGAATGTCCCTTCTTTCAGTTGACTACTAGAGATACGATGGTCAATGTGGCCTTTGATACATTGTCTCCTGAAGTTAGATCTATGCTTATGAATGCTGATTCTGGTTTTGGTGAAACGAAAACTCTCGTTTACGTCAATCAACCATACATTTCTTTGGGAGATGCTGGATTGTTGAGACAAACGATAGATCAGAGGCTAACAGGAGAAAATTGTGTTGATGGTGATGCAAAAAGATGTACTGCGGTTGGTATGAATGGAGTAGAAAATACATTGCTGACAGGGGGGTTACCTGTATCATTGGATATCAATTCAGGAATTCATGAAGCACAATCTGAGACAACTATCGCTACAATGATAGTATTACTCTTTGTTATGTCAATTTTATTCGCATCACCAAGATTAGCCACATTTACCATGATAGCCGTGGGGGCTGTAGTTCTTTGGCAGCCATTATTGATGAAATTAGGTGGAGGCGTGAATGTGAATGTATTTACAGCTATGATTGGAACGATTGTATTTGGNATAGGAGTTGACGATTCAATACATATTGTTGATCGAATTAAGGATGAGAAAGAAACTCCAANNGGNGTCTCAAAAGCAGTTGAGAAGACAGGTCAAACAATCTTTGAGACTACAGCNACAACNTCNGCAGGACTTGCTGCNGGATTATTTGTTGCNATTCCAGGATTNAGNAATTTCTTNGTTTTGATGATGTTATTGATTATTCTAGCATTATTTACATCATCAATTTTNCTTCCNAGNATGTTAGTTGCNACNAAACGAACAATGCATCGAATCANAGGATTACCTGGATCTTGGGTAGATGATGATAGAATNATNGTCGAAGATTCAGNNCCAATAGATGCNACAATTATGGANTCNAATTAATTGTTGAGGGTGCAGGGAGTAAGCCCCTTTNTGTTCACCATTAGGCTGGTTGCATTCAACTTAGCATCCGACCCGTCCCTCGGCGACGCTCGTCGACNGGACTGTTTGGACTTGCTCCAGTGGGGTTGTTCGTTCCATCCGTAAGCAGGCGACCTCGTCCTTTCGGATTCATCGCACACACCTGCAACGGTTCGTTTCTTCTACATGGCCGACCCTCTCGGATCCTCGGCGTAAACCGAGCCACTTGCGNCGTGGAGAGGGGACTTTCCTCAGTGTCTTGCACTGTCAGCAACCCTCCTGCTCCCTCGTCTAACGGGAAATGTCCGATGATTTTAATCAAACGGTATTCATTTTAGAAAATAATAATAATAATCTCTCCNCTAATTATTAGTTTTTTTTAAATTGTTATTAACGATGCGAGGCTATGCTTCGTAGTCAAGACGACTCCATACAAAATGAAATCGACAGTTCCGATGATGGTGTAAGTCAGTATGATGTGATAGTTGTAGGAGGGGGTGCAGCNGGTGTTGGAGTTGCNATTGCTCTTGCNCATGCAGGGGTAGAAAATTTCCTACTAGTGGACCGAAATGAGATTGGTTCATCGTTCGCTTCGTGGCCGGACGAGACTCGCTTCATTACTCCTTCATTTCCGAGTAACTCGATTGGTATGCTTGATTTGAATTCNATTGCTGTTGGAGTTTCCCCCGCATTCAGTATGAGAGTTGAACACCCTACTGGTAGTGAGTTTGCAAAGCATCTCCAAGATCTTTCTACTTTCTTTGAACTTCCCATTCAAGAAAATACAGATGTGATTAATATCGAAAAGAAAGACGGTTTATTTCATCTCGTTACCGGCGATAACACTCTGCTCGCTACAAATGTGATTTGGGCNGCTGGAGAATATCAATATCCAGGAGCTGGAAGATTTACCGGTAGCGAATTTTGCCGCCATACATCTACTATTCCAAATTACGCTGGGTTNGAAGGAGATGAATTCCTGATTATTGGCGGTTATGAGAGTGGTTTTGATGCAGCATATCATCTTGCTAAACGCGGTAAAAAAGTCAAATTGTTTGACAAAGATAGTCCATGGAGTGAAACAAGTTCTGACCCAAGTGTTTCTTTGTCCACTTTCTCATTNGAACGTATGAGAGATCAAAAATTTGAGGAGAATGTTGAACTATTCCCTGAAACTCTCATCAGTTCAGTATCATTAACTGACGGGATATATGAGATTACCACTCAAGATGGCCAAACCTTCCATAGTAAACATCAACCTCTTCTAGCGAGTGGTTTTGAAGGGAGCCATAAATTCGTATCACATCTATTCGAAATGCGAGATGATGGTTTTCCACTTCTTAGTGATAATGATGAGTCAACCATTGTCCCAGGAATGTTCCTCTGTGGTCCTGCAGTTCGCCACGGTAGTCTCATATTCTGTTTTATTTTCAAGTATCGCCAACGCTTTGGAATCGTTGCTCAGGCTATTGCTTCATCACTTGATATACCCACAGATGAATTCATTGATGCTTACAAAAGCTGGGGGATGTACTTGGATGATTTGTCATGCTGCGGACAAGAGTGCTTAACCTGTTGACAGGAAATAGTTATGANATAACGTCTGAGGCGATTAAACATGGAACCCGTTCAATCTCGAATCAATAAAATGANGAGTATTCCTTGGCTAGGTCAAACTCTTGCTAGTCTTTGTTGGATTGTTAGNGTATTTGTTTACACAAACGGCAGTGAAATGTCAACAGNTGACTGGCTTCAATTAGCCGCTGCATCTTGTTGGATGGTATCCAATATTGCATCAATTATAGAGATCAAATCAGAATAATAATTTTATAATTTCATATGAAAATTAACTCGAACAAGAAAGCATTGAGCAACCTACTCTATGTCTCGCCCATTCAGGACGTCTCTGAAACCATTTTTCTTCATACTCTAACTGTTCCTCATAGGGTTGTTTTAGAAGTTCATAGAGCTCGTTAGCAACTGAATAGTCTTGATTTTCTGCAGCATCAATGGCCAACTGAGCCATCCAATTTCTTAACACATANTTTGGGTTTGCTTGTCTCATTTTTTCTCGATCAGGGTTTGCATTAACTCTNGTCCACCATTTATTCAACCAATTATTCCAATCACTTTCTAGAATATTTTCTTCATTGTAAAATGCAAATTTAAGCATATTAACATCCGGTTTCTCTATTGAAGATAACAATCTGAAAAATATTGTCATGTCTATCTCACTACTCTGTAATATATTACTTAGTTGAGTTATTATTTCTTCATCTCCAGAATTAAATTGTTCTAATCCCAATTTTTTTTCCCACATTATGTTGTTATGTTTTTCATATACTTCGTAATAGTATTCCAGTGCTACATGTAGATTTTCTGGTTTATCCATTAACGGGCTAATTGATTCCAATAAACGAGCATAATTCCATGCTCCAATATGTGCTTGATTACCAAATTTGTATCTCTTCCTTCCTGAATCGGTTGTATTTGGAGTCCAATTAAGATCGAAATCTTCTATCCACCCATAAGGTCCGTAATCGATGGTTAGGCCATGAATCGACATATTATCGGTATTCATCACCCCATGAACAAATCCTACGCGCATCCAGTGAGCAATCATTAATGCCGTTTCATTTGCAATTTCTTTTAACCAATCAATTATTTTGTCATCACTCTCAATAGAATGCTCAGGAAAATGATATTTCACGGTGTAATCAACTAATTTTCGAAGAGCATCATAATTACCTGTCATAGTATGAATTTGAAAGGTTCCAAAACGAATAAAACTCTGCGCAATTCTGCAAACGATTGCTCCTGGCTCTGGAGCCGGATTCCCGTTATACATAATGTCTCGAACAACATTTTCTCCAGTTGTGACCAAAGATAGTGCTCTCGTTGTCTGAATGCCTAGGTGATACATTGCTTCGCTACAAAGGAATTCACGAACAGATGAACGCAATACAGCCTTTCCATCTGCAAATCTTGAATATGGAGTGACTCCGGATCCTTTGAGTTGTAACTCAAATGTGTTCTCTCCTATCTCTACTTCTCCCAATGTAATGGCTCTACCATCACCTAATTGGCCTGCCCAGTTACCAAATTGGTGGCCTCCATATCTTTGAGCATATGGATCCATTCCGTTGGTTATTTTATTTCCAGAGAGAAAATCTTCTCCAGCAGCATCAATCCCTAATTGCTTGGCCATTTCATCTGACCATAGCCTGAGAGTAGGTTTGGGAACAACTGTTGGATTAACTCTGGACCAGCATACTCCTGGTACCTGTCGGGGTTTTCCTCCAATTACCTTATCTCCTGGCGTTTCATCAAGAAATCGACTAAGCCATTTCAATGAAGTAATAGACTCGGTGCTCATGTCAAACTGTGAGATTCAATTCCTTAAATACACTAGTTTTTACTGTTACGTAACCATCATGATTCATTAGATTGCATTAGAACACGTTGTTTTGTACTATGATCAATCGTAGTGTGTCATGCCTGAAGGGCCGGAAATTCGAAGGGCAGCCGATCGGATATCAAAGAAAATTGTTGGTAAAGAAGTTCATTCTGTGAACCTGATTTATCCTCCAATAGTTGAATTCCAAGAGATTCTTCAACAATCACAAATTGAATCTATTACCACCAGAGGTAAAGCCATGTTGACACGATTTGACTGTGGATTAAGCATGTATTCTCACAATCAATTGTATGGTCGCTGGACTGTTAATCGCCGCTCTACAGAAATGAAATGGAACAGGTCTCTTAGAGTAGAATTTCTTACCAATAAATTTGCAGTTAGACTTTGGTCTGCAACTGATGTAGAAATTATTCCAACCTCTAAAGAAGAGAGTCATCCATTTATTGCAAAACTTGGACCTGATATTCTAGATGATTCGTGCACACCTTCCTTGATTTATGACCGTTTGAAGAGTAAGAAATTCTACAATCGAAATGCCTCATCACTGATGTTAGATCAATCATTCATCGCAGGAATAGGAAATTATCTAAGAAGTGAAATACTCCACCAATCAGGAATTCATCCATCTGCGAAACCTAGATCACTTTCTGATGATAAAATTCAATCTTGGGCCGAGACAACAAAATTTCTTAGTGAATTATCTTATGATACAGGTGGATTTACCGTTAGCGAAAAGGTTGCTTTAGCGGGCAAGCAACGAGGTGAACCAAAACGTGCATACCGTCACTCTGCATTTTGCCGTAATGACTTACCTTGTCACTACTGTGGAACAGAAATAGTGAGAATTAGAGTAGCAAATAGACGGTTAGATTTTTGCCCAGAATGTCAGGATTTATGTGAAAATTAGTTGTTAACTTGGAAGCTAAGATATTGTAAAATTATTGTAAGTTTCTTAATTACTCTAGTGATCTATTAGTCATGGTAGACCCAACTACAGTGTTTGCACCATATGGATTTTACACACTTAGATTACGAGTGATACATAGGATTCCCATGCGATTACCGCCCTCCAACCCTAGGGTCTTTAGAATGAAATTACAATAAACTAACAATTTGTGGTGAAATTATGGATCTAGAAGATGAATCATGGAGTATTGATGAAGCCATTACAAATCTCAAGAATGCAATGAAAGAAAATAAGCAAGGAGCAAGTGATATTTTTTCATCTATCGATGCAAATGACGATGGGAAAATCAATGGACCAGAATTGTACAAGGGATTAATTGAACACATCGGAAATCGTCTGTCACCAGGTCAAGTTTCAATGATTATTAATGCATTGGATATGAACAATGATAACCGAATCGACCTCGCAGAACTTTCTGTCGCTCTTGAAGAAGAGGAATAGAACGGACTGCGAACCCATGTGTTCGTTTGTAATG
>PAOK01000010.1 GCA_002708015.1 Methanobacteriota archaeon | reverse complement strand
ATGGAGGAAGAGGGTCTTATCGAGGAATGGTTACGGTTTCTCCAAAAGCAGAAAATTGCAAGGTAAATGTCGTTTGTGACGCATTGTTATTAGATGAAGCAAGTCGTTCAGATACATATCCAACAATGGAAGTTGGTAATTCTGGAGCCAGATGTGAACATGAAGCCTCAGTAAGTAAGGTCAGTGACGACCAACTATTCTACTTGATGAGTCGAGGACATTCAGAAGAGGAAGCATTGGCACTGATTGTGAATGGTTTCTTTGAACCTTTTACTCGTGAATTGCCAATGGAGTATGCCGTTGAACTCAATCAATTGATGTCTCTTGAAATGGAAGGAAGCATAGGGTGAGTAATCCGTATGAGTTCATCTTATCTCGATTTTACAAACATTGACAAAGCAGCACATATTTGGAGATATACGCCTTGGAAAAAAGCACATCCAACTGGTACAATAAATGATATTCCACAATCCAATTCTCCTGAAATCACAATGTCTCTTGCAGATGGAAGTTCAATTCCTGAGGGAATCTCAATTGAACAGGCTACTGATTCAGACATTGAAAGATTGGGGCACGAATTAGATTTTGATCAAGGCACTGCTGCTCCAAAATTTATTGCCGCTATAGCTCAAAAAACTATGATTCTGAAGTTAGAGAATAAAATAAAAATTGAATCTCCATTAATTGTAACAATTTCAACTTCAGGAAATATTTGTGCTTCTAGATTACTGATTGATATTGGAAATCAAGTTGAAGCAGAGATAATTACTGTAGTTGAAGGAGATGCAAAATGGACAGGAATCCTCAGAGAGGGGAATTACGGATCTAATGCAATAATAAATGATGTAGTAACTCAGATTACTGGGAATAGATTAGTCCGTTGTGATGCTCTTTCCTTAGGTAGAGACGCTCAAGTTAAGGCTGGAACGGTTAATGCTTCTTCATCACAAGCTAAAATTGATATTAGACATTGGCTAAATGAACCTGGATCTTCCCTCAAAGTTAATGGATCTATCCTTTCGTCTAATGAAAATCATTTAGATTCGCATATTGAAATTACACATACAGGAAGGCAAACATATAGCAGATTGGAATGGCATTCTGCCTGTGGGGGAAAAAGTAACACTACTGGAACAGGAATGCTGAGAATTGATGCGGGCGCTAAAGGTGCAGATGCAGGGCAACTTTTCCATAATTTATTACTTTCTGAAAAGGCTAAGGCGAACTCAATTCCAGAATTAGAGGTACTTGAGAGTGAGGTCGTGGGATGTGGACATGGAACCGCAAATGGTCCTATTGATGAACAACAATTATTCTACCTTTCAACTAGAGGATTTAATGAAGAACAAGCAAGGGCTGCTCTAATTGCTGCCTTCCTCAACACTCCACTTTCCGACATGGGGTCCGACCACCTTCATGGATGGCTAATTAAGCGTATAGAGAAACACCTCAATTTGATTTGAGCGATACACGGGTTGAAATCCAATTATCCCCTCGGGTTACTATGGATGAGTCAAAAATGGAGGAGATCCGATCAGATTTCCCCATCTTAACAAGAACCATGGATGGAGGTCGTCCTTTGGTCTATCTTGATAATGCAGCAACTACTCAAAAACCTAGACAAGTGATTGAAGCAATGAACTCATATTATGAAAATACAAATTCCAATGTTCACAGAGCTGTACATACATTAGCGGGAGAAGCAACGGAAGGATACGAAAATGCTAGAACAGAAATTGCTGCATATTTTGGAGCGCCGAGAGATCATTTGATTTTTACAAGTGGAACTACTGAAGCGATAAACTTAGTTGCCTATGGTTGGGCAAGAGCAAATCTTAGCAAAGGCGACGTTATTGTAACAACGGAAATGGAACATCATGCTGATATCGTACCTTGGCAGATTCTATCTAAAGAGAGAGGAGTAGAGATTAGATACATCCCCCTAGAGAGAGATACTCTAACTCTGGACATGGATGCGTTTGAGATTGCTGTTTCAGATGCAAATCTAGTATGTGTAGTCCATACTTCAAACGTATTGGGTGTCAGAAATGATATTGAAACAATTATCCAACTTTCTAAATCAAATGGCAACGGCGGCAAAGGGGCATTTGTAATGATTGATGCGGCTCAAGCAGCACCTCATGAAAGAATTAATTTTCTTGAAATGAACTGTGATTTTTTGGCATTGAGTTCGCATAAGATGGGAGGACCCACTGGAATTGGAGGCCTATTTGTACGTCCAGAAATTATGGAAACTATGGATCCTTTTATCACAGGAGGAGATATGATTGAAACTGTAACTCTGGAAGGTTCAACATTTCAGAAAGGACCTCAAAAATTTGAGGCTGGGACTCCTAGAATTGCAGAAGCCTTCGGATGGCATGCTGCTGTTGAATGGCTTTCTTCATTTGACATGGAAGAAGTACACGAACATATCTCGAATCTTGCTAGAGAAACAGCAGCTAAGATGTCAACAATCCCTGGAATCCAAATCTATGGACGCCATGATCTGGAATCTTGCTCAGGTGTTGTATCGTTTTTACATGAAAAAATTCATGCGGAAGATCTTGCACATTTACTTGATTCAGGAGGTTTTGCTGTTAGAACTGGACATCATTGTGCGCAACCCCTAATGGAGGCCTTGGGAGTATCTAGTACCGCTAGGATTTCATTCTGGTTATACAATACTAAAGAGGAAGCAAATTCATTTGTCGAGCATCTAACAAGTATTGTAGAACGATTTGGTTGATTAGAATAAGGTGAAACAGATGACTAATTGGCCTGCACCTCTAACAAATATCATTAACGAATTCAAGGAATGCTTTGACAGAATGGAAAGATATGAATTACTTTTTGAATATGCAGATAAACTTCCTCATGAACTTCAGACAGAAAATTGGACAGAACAGAATCGAGTAAAAGGATGTCAATCAGAAGCTCACGTGGAGTGTAAACTTGACGAAGAGGGAGGCTTTCAGATCCATGGAGCAGCAGATGCAAATCTAGTACAAGGACTCATTGCGATTTTAGCAATTGGTGTTGATGGATTACCTCCCTCACAAGTTGCATCCCTTAGTCCAAATTTCGTTGATGAGATGGATGTCAAGGCATCACTAACTCCATCAAGAGCTAATGGGTTTCTGAATATGTTTGAAATGATTAAAAATACTGCAGCAAGCATGTCAAAGGAGGCATAACATTGGGCTTACCAGAAGATGTAATTGATTCAATCAGGCCAGTACAGGATCCTGAAATGAAAATTGGAGTAGTAGATCTAGGGCTAATTTATGATGTTAGAATAGAGGAACAGGGAAAGAGTGTTCATGCAGAAATTGATCTGACTTTAACCTCACCAGGATGTCCAGCTGCACCCGAAATTATGGCCGCTGTTCACCGTGCTGGTCTTGAAACAGAAGGTGTAGATTCAGTACATGTCAATTTGGTTTGGTCTCCAAGGTGGGATCCAAAAATACATGCCTCAGAAGATGCTCAATTTGAGTTAGGAATCTTCTAATTTTGCTACTCTTTGATTCAAAATTTTCAATAATCCTCTTAGTGTAACTTCACTGACTCCACAAACGCTACAAACTTCGTTCTGAGTTCGATTAGAACCACAATCTGCCGCAGCACGATATAGTAGAACTCCTGCAATTCCTGAAGGTTTCTTACCTTGCCAAGCAAGGTCTTCCTTGGTTTGATCCCAAATTTCATTGGCTCTACCTAATACTCTTGGAGGCAATTGAAGATCAGAATGAAATTTATCAAGATATTCTGTTGGACCAGAAATATGATGAGTCCCCAATTCACGTGCAACCAAACGAATTGTACGTTTTAATTCCTTTACTTCGACCTCTGAAATCATATCAAATCTTTCTGCAACATCTTCAATTCTTCTCGGGATTCGAGCTTCACGAGCAGCAATATACACACATGCTGCAGTAACACCTCTTATCGATCTACCTGTAACTAATCCCTTCTCTACTGCTTTACGATATAAGCCACTTGCCTGATCTCTTAATTGAGGTGGGAGGTCACCTCTATCACGAATAAATTGCATAGCTTTAGCTAAATTCCTTGACCTACTATCCCTAGTTTTTGAACGTTGATCAATTGTAGCTCTTCTTCTCCAATCTCGAACTTGTTTAGAAGACATGCCATTTAATCTTGCATTTCCACCAATCAAATCACGTTTGTCAATAACTGTAGATAGACCCTTATCAGACAGACTAACTGTAGTAGGTGCGCCAACCCTAGAGCGATCTGCACCATCAGAGTGATTCACCCATTCTGCTCCGGGATCAATCATATTCTGTTCAACTACAAAACCGCAAACAGAACAAACCGTTTCACCCCTAGAAATGTCAGTATCCCATTCATTGGATCCACATAATTTACAAGGTTCAGATTGCCCATCTGTTCTTCTTTGTCTCTGACTTGGTCGAGGAGAGGGAACGAATTCTCCGCCTCTCCGGCTATCGTTTGACTTTTGTAATTCTGTTTTTTCCTTGGGTTCCATTATATCACTCTCTTACCAACTCTGGGTTGTATAGTTCGACTCCAGAGTATATAAATATTATCTTTTTATGGTTATGTAGAAAGTTTTGTTCAACAAGCAATACCTTGATTCATGAGAGGATGAATCAAAGCATGTGGAAGTGATACGTTTACCCGGCATCCACCATGACACGAGCATCTCAATTGTTGCAGGATCGGAAAAAAGTGTTTTGATAGATTCAGGAACCTCTTGGCATCAAGTAAATATCGAAGAACGTATCAATTCTAAAATTGAATATTTACCTGAAATCGTGGCTATTTTGTTGACCCATCGGCATTATGATACCTCAGGAGCGGCAAACTTTCTCAGTGAGAAATTTAATGCTCCTGTATTTATCCACCCTGCTGCTGCAAATTCTTTGATTTCAAACGATCAACTCACAACTTGGGCTTCAAGATATGATTCAGATATGCCAGTAACTGAAACAATACAACTTACTGACGGATGGGAAATGGATCTAGGTGGAGGGAATATTCGATGTATACATACTCCTGGCCATACTAACTGTCATTCCTCATTTTTTATACCAGAATTATCTATTCTTTTTGCAGGAGATTTAATACCATCTCCAGAGTATCCTGGGAGAACGGATTTGCCCACAGGGAATATTCCAGAAATGCTACAATCAATAGAGAAGATTATTTCACTTAATCCTGAAGTAATTGTTCCTTCAAGAGGGAAAACAATTCGAAATAAAGAAGTTCAAAGAGTATTGCAGAAGCATCGAGATTTCTTTATCTCATTGATTGAAAATGTAGGTGAATTACCAGATGAATGGCCTAAACCAAATTCTACATGTATGTGGTGGTCTCCGAATCCTGAATGGAGATAAACTGCTAAATCAGTATTGATCAGGTTCATCCTTTTTCGCTTTCTTCCATTCACGGTAGCAAGGACGACAAATTCGAACCCTTCTGACATCTCTCTTGAGTCCATCATCGCCCCATACGTCAATTGCATTATCTATTGCAATAGAACGGCCACCAAATCGCTTATCTGCCCATTTTTCACATCCAGCAACATCACAAGGGACTTCCCCTTCTTCATCATCAGATTTGATTTTCTTAGCCTTCGGAGCACGATTTGCCCGTGCCTTCTTCTTGAAGCCCATACACAACGCTGTGAAAGGTCGAACATGAATCTTGGGTTCTAAGCAGATTGCTCAATGGAAACTTTACCATCAGGCTTCAGAGGGGAACAGCATTGAAGGTTTGACTTGGTATTCTTGAGACTTTTACATAAGCAAGATTTAGATTTCTTAGGCTTAGGAGGCCGATTAGCTCGTGCCCTCTTCTTGAATCCCATATACTATCGCAAGAACAAGTCTTCATGAATGTTTAGATTATTCAAACTTCTCAATTGAAGCTTCTCGATCTGGTCCTACTCCTACACTAGTAACTGGAACCCCTAGTAACTTCTCTATTGTCTCAATATACACTTGTGCTTCTTGGGGCAATACTGAGTATCCTTGACCAGTAGCCCTTGCTTCTCTAGATAATTTTAGCCATTCATCAAGAGATAGTGGTGAAAAACCAGGTAATTTCATGGTTACAGGTGTGGCCTTCTCTAACAACCCAATATCTGCAGGAAACTCATGTACCTGTGAACCATCGATATCATAACCAATCACAATTTCAACTTCTTCTATTCCTCCTAAAACGTCTAATTTGGTCAATACTATTTCATCAAATCCATTCACCCTCATTGCATGACGAAGAGGGACTATATCCAACCAACCGCAACGTCTAGGACGACCAGTAGTAGTTCCGAATTCATGCCCTACCTCTCCAAGGTGTTTTCCTACATCATCTGCTAATTCAGCGGGAAAGGGCCCATGCCCTACTCTTGTAGTATATGCCTTTACTACTCCTATACATCTATTGACATGACCTGGATGAACTCCTGCCCCATGAGTTGCATTTGCCCTGCTAGTGACTGAACTGGTTACATACGGATATGTTCCTTGTGAAATATCTAGTAAAGCTCCTTGAGCACCTTCTAGCAAAACAAATTCTCCGCGCTTCAAAGAATGATCAACCATTACACCTGTAGGTCGAACAGATGCACCAAATCTATTCTGAATCCATTCAAGGTCGTTTGTCAATGTCAACTTATCTATACTTGATTCAAGACCGGCGGCGGTCAATTGGCTATTCATTCGATTAACCATGGAAGTGATTTTAGCATCATCTTTCAAAACAGAAGGTAGATCAACAAATCGAATTCCAATTCGATCGATAGCATCCCTATATGTTGGGCCAATCCCTCTTCCTGTGGTCCCAATATCTTTGTCTGCTCCATCTAAAATTCGATGATATGGTAACGTAATGTGAGCTCGTTCAGAAATAAATAAGCGTTCTCCTTCGGGTCTTTCACCCCCAAAAGCAAACCATGAATCCAATTCTTGTTCTAACTTCCATGGGTCAATTACCATTCCATCGCCAAGTACCAAATTACAATGGCTGTAAGTAATACCACTTGGAAGATGATGGAACGCTAACTTACGTTCTCCAATCACAATTGTGTGTCCTGCGTTCGATCCCCCCTGAAAACGAACTACCCAATCCGCTTCTGACGCTAATTGATCAACCAATTTCCCTTTTCCTTCGTCTCCCCACTGTGCTCCGAGGACTACTGTAGCAGGCATGATTAGTGTC
Source organism: Methanobacteriota archaeon (assembly GCA_002708015.1). GTDB lineage: Archaea > Thermoplasmatota > Poseidoniia > Poseidoniales > Thalassarchaeaceae > MGIIb-N2. The sequence goes on along the minus strand of PAOK01000010.1, from coordinate 21,204 downwards.
GGGCGACTGAGGCCTTTGAATGATACCTATGCCTGAAGATAGAACATTAGTCCATCCGATGCGGTTATGAAGGGTGCATTGGTCCCCGTTGCCATGGCCCGGTTCCCTGAGGCGGAAGTGCGCAACCTGCACAAGTGGGTCTGCATGAAATGCTCAGCAACTCATAGAGGCAGAAAGAAGCCTCTAAAATGTAGAAAATGTGGCTACAAGGGCCTTCGCCCAAAGATTGTTGAGAAGAAGCAACGTTGATGACGATCGTCGGAATATTGCTTATTGCATTTAATTAGAATAGCCTTTTGAAGTCTATTGAACTTCTCGAAGAAGAGCTTCTAGAGCAGTTTGAATTTGAAGGCAAAGTGGCCCAAAGTGGATAGGAAGATTCGCATCATTGAAAATCTCATCTAATTTACTCGCCGTCATTCCTAAACGTACATCCATATCCTTATCCTCATTTAGTAACCATTCAGTGGTTGCTTCCTTCGCTGACTTGCGAATATTTCTAGGAACTTGACTATCCTGAAGTTGTTCAAGAACTGTAGCAATTTGTTGGATTCGCGTATTTACATCGTTCATGGCTTCTACACATCCTTCCGCACTATTCTATGCTTGGAGGACGACCGACTTTAAGTTCATTGTAGAATATAGGTGTATCAGATGTGGACGGTGGCCCCCTCAGATCTTGTCGGACTTCTTCGTTTGACAATTCTATTACTTTGTATGGGTGGTGCTGCAGCTATGGATCATTGGACTCGAAGAGTTCCAAATGATTGGTGGATAAGATGGGGGGTAGCCATTGTTTTTCTCCTATGCATCGAAATGATGTTATTAGAAGCAGATATTTCACTGATTTTACTTGCATTAGGCATAGTTGCTTGGGCATCAATTAGTGTAATAGGAACACCCTCACTTAGAGATATGAAAAATGGCTCATATCTTGATTGGGCTGTCTTCTCATGGTATGTATTAGGAATAGTAGGATTAGGATGCAGCATAATACTCCATGCTGAAAATGCTCTATGGATTGTGGGCTTACATTCCAACCCACCTCTATTTCAGATAAAAGACGGATCTGATCTACAATTAGCACTAGTACATGCAAACATTCTGCTGGATCTGATTGGACTGTCTATTTGTATAGGATTTATTGAACTTGCATGGAGAATGAGATTACTACACGGCGGAGCAGATGCAAAGGCATTGATGATAGTGGCGATTGCACTCCCATGGTGGTCAGGAATTGGCGTTATAGGGATGTCATCAATGATTCCGCCAATGATTTCTGTTCTAGTTTGGTCCGCTGCGAGTTTCCTTCTTTTGCCCATTAGAACTATCATCACAAACATCTCCAATGGTGTAACATCTCCAATCACAATGATATGGCATTCAGAAAAATGGCCATTGGATAATATTCTAGGAAAGCACGTGTGGATTCTAAGTGAAGTAATTGATGGAACTAATGGAGAAAGAAAAATTTCTGTTAGAATGAGACCTAAGAGGACTAAGGAAAATTCAGAAACAATTGCTGCCAAAATTAAGGAATTAAATCAATTAGGTCAAACTGAAGCGTGGATAACAAAGAAACATCCATTCCTAGTTTACGTTTTACCGAGTATACCTCTCACAGTAATCTTTGGCGATCCAATCGTATGGATTTTAGCCATTTTAGGATTTTAACTTATACTGGGCTTTTATCTGGTATAGAGGTCAACTTGTCAACCACCTTAGACAATCTATCCACCAAACCATCCTTTTCTTCACTCTGAATCAATGCGTGTTCAAGAACCTCATCTAAGGAATCTACAGCAATAACATCAACCATAGCCTGATACTTTTCATCGATTAAAACATCCCTCATATTTGTTCTAGGCACGATTATTCGAGTAATACCAGATTTGGCAGCAGCCTCAATCTTCGCTGTTACGCCTCCTATAGGCAAAACCTCTCCTCTTACGCTAAGACTACCTGTCATGGCTAAATTCTGATCTACCGGCAAGTCTTCAAATGCACTAATTATTGCAGTGGCCATTGTAATTGATGCGCTATCTCCGTCTACTCCATGAGTGCCAGGGAATTGGACATGAATATCATAATCAGCAATATCTTTACCAGTCAATTTCTTGACAACTGCATTGATATTAGTTACACTCTCTTTAGCTAAGTCAGAAAGACCGCCAGTAGCATAAACTGCTCCATTTCGACCTTGAGCTGGAGTGACTAAAGCCTCTACAGGGAGTACGATACCTGAAAAATCAGATAATCCAGAATCTGCACCAAGAACCGCTAATCCATTTACTCTACCTACTCGAGCACCACTGTTGACTAACATTGCATATTCATTCTGCCTTTCGATGTAACGATCAGCAATTTGCTGTTCAAGGGGTTTAGCAATTATTCTAGCACGAGTGATGTGATCAGGGGTGACAATGGATGCATCTTCTTCTGCCGCTAAGTCTCCGGCCACTCGTACAAGGCCGCCCAATTCTCTCAATCGTAGAGTCAGTTTTCCACGTCTTCCTGCTCTTCTTTGAGCTTCTTTCAGAACTAAACCAACAGCTGCCCTGTTGAAGTGCGGAATCGGTTTACCCGATTTCTTTTTCATCTCATTCTTTACTTCCTGAGCAATAAATCGAATAAGACGTCTACGATTGGCGTCTGTATCATCCATAGTTGTGTTTACATAAACTTCGTAACCATATCCTCGAATTCTGCTTCTTAATGCTGGATGCATTCTTTCCATTGAATCTAGATTTCCTGCTGCTACTAAGATAAAATCAGAGGGGACAGGTTCAGTTTTTGTCAATGCTCCACTGCTTCTTTCACTTCTACCAGAGATAGGTAGGGCCCTCTCCTGCATTGCGGTAAGTAACGCCTGCTGTTCTTCCATCCTCAACATGTTAATCTCATCAATGTACAGAACACCATAATGTGCACGATGAATTGATCCTGGCTCAACCCTTTCATGAGCAGGTGTTGCTAAATCAGCACCCGACTGGAATGGATCGTGGCGAACATCGCCTAGAAGTGCACCTGCAAGAGCACCAGTAGCATCTACAAACGGGACATCGTCTCCTCGCTCGTGTTTCACTAATAATTTAGGAATATTATTTTCATCTGCTGCTGATAGACGAGAACGAAGGAAGAAATATCCAAACGCAAGAATAAATCCTCCAAATAGTAGCGTAAGAATATCGCCTGTAGAAATAGTCGCTGCAACTAATGCTGCACCTACAAAAATTAGAATGAATAACAATGTCTTGTTTGTTCTTTCTCTCTGTTGACGAATTGCTGCTTTTCGTTCTTTGATTATCCTATCTCCCCTCCCAGCGGGAACTGTACGAACCTTAGGTTCATTCTCATCTTCTGGATTCCGATAAACTAGAATATCTTCCATCTGTTCTTTGGGAAGAAACTCAGTCATAGATCTGGCAAGCATAGATTTTCCTGTTCCAGGATCACCCATCAAAATCACGTGACGTCTCTGCTCTGCAGCCTTTCTAACTACAATGGATGCAGCATCTTGACCAATGACCTGATCGACAAGACGATTAGGTAAGGGGACATCTTCAGTAGACTCAAATGAATTAGAGCCTACTGTCAGATTTTCGACCCACTCTTCTACTGGTGTAGTACATATTTCAGATCCAGAATTACTAGAATCTGCCCAGTTAGAAGTCTCTGAACTGATTTCTTCATCATGCTTATCATCAATATTAGATTCTTCTTCAGTGTTGGAAGAATCGATATCAGAGTCAGACATAATGTATCCCCTACAACTATTGATGAATAGGCCTCATTCTTGAAGGTGCGTGATAGAAAAAAATACAATTTTCAACTAAAAACTCAAAGTTTTCCGCCGTTATCCAGATACTGCTGACCATAATATGCCCACTGTTCCATTGTCCAACCCGGAGGTAGTCCACCAACTGGTAACGGTGGACCTTGTTGAACAGGAGGAGCCTGTTGTTGAACAGGAGGAGCCTGTATTACTGGCTGTTGGAAGAGATGTTCTGCACCTCCGTACATTGAATTTGCAGAATGATCAGCTGCTGGAACTGTCTTAGACCAATCAACGGCTTCAGGGGCTCCATTCTTTCTTGCAACAAACAGGAGACCAAGTCCAACGGCTGCAACAAGGAATAATCCTATAACACCAAGAATCATGATTAATGAATCTCCAGAAGAAGAAAATCCACTCGCTACTTCAGACTTAGATGCATCCTCTGGGAATGCGTCAGCATTATCTCCAACTCCATCCCCATCTGTATCTAGAGTTTCATTCGGATCTTCTGGGAAAGCATCTTCAGAGTCTGCGACACCATCTCCATCTGAATCAATAATTACAGGTTCAGAAGCCATCAAACTGAATGATTTGACGCTCTTGTAATCAAAATCAGAAGTGTCAGTTGCAATTACGTCAACCTTGATTTCGTCGCCCATTCTAAGCCCTTCAGGATACACTGAAACCACGTCAAATTGTACTCCAAATTCTTCAACTGTTCCTAAAGAATGGCAAGTCCCAGTTATTGTATTACAGATCTGCCAAGTAACTTCAGTATTGGAGAACGTTTCAGCCCCCATGTAAGATACTGTCATCTTAGGAGAAGTTTCGAAATCAACGGTATCATATGTTAAGGACATATCTCCGCCATTACCTTCATCCCATGTCAATAAAATATCTCCGATTACATTTACTGTGAAAGAGAATTGCCCAACTGCTCCGTTAGGATCAGATAAACTAACTTGCACTAATTGAGGTCCTTCAGTTTGCCATGTCATAGTGTAAACACCAATAGCAATCGGAGTTACTGCACCTGGTTCAGAACTAGTAACCTGGGCGAAAATATTGGAATCGTCATCATCAACATCAGACGAATATAGTGATGTATCCAACGTAAACGACTCTCCAACCTTTAATCGGAGACTTTCTAAAGCAGACATATCAAATCGGGGTGCGTCGTTGATATTTTGAACAATAACTGTTAGTGTTGAATCGGTTGATTGTGATTCATCGCTTGATCTCAAAACGATTTCTATTGTACCAGTGACGTCATCGTCTAAGGTATCTATGTTTATCGTTTGACCTGTGAGAGCCACATCAACAATATTCTCCGGTGTAATACTTACGATATGAATGTCTAAAGACGCTAATTCTGATTCTGAAACATCTGCACCATTATTGTCAGTATCTGAAAGATACTGTGTCAAAGCTACAGCCACAGAACCACCTTCGCTAATCGTCTGCGTAGGGATAGGAGACCAACTAGGCGCTCCATTCGGGATCACCGAAAAGAATACTGTTCCATCATTCTGATCTTCTCCGTCAGACATTGTAACTTGAATTCCTTGATTTCTAATATTTCCTTGAGCATCACGATCGACATTTGAAAACTGAACATCCATAGTCATTGCAGATGCATCCCAAGATACAAAATTAGGAGAATTACTAGTTACAGTCAGTTGATTAAGAGGCGTTTCAGCATCAGCAATTAATCCAACCATGGATACGGTTTCAAGAGTATCTACCTTCACAGTAGGGACTCCAGAATATCCTTGATCTGTTGAGGATAAAACTGTAGGCAATCCATTCAACAATTCAAACGCGTCATTTGTTTCTAACCAATCTGAAATCTGGCCTCTAGAATCAGTCCATCGACTTCGAATATCGTAATCTCCACTTCCAGCACTTACAGGAGGAACTACAGTAGCAACATATCGTTCATTGGTACCTTCTCCGACTGTATTTACAGGAATAGTTACCCAAGATGAATCCCATGAATTATCTGTTGAATGTTTTACTTCTAATTCTGGAGTCATGGTTTCAAGAGTATCTACTGAATCATTAGGTAAAGCAGTCATATCAAAACCTAAACTACCTCCTCTAGGAATGGTTGTGCTTGAACCATCAGGAACAGGACGTACAGATGTAGGAGTTGCATCATGATTGACGGTTGAATCAACCACATTGTTGCTACCAATTGAATCTACGACAGTGATCCGAGCGCGGAATCTAGAGTCACCATTATTTTCAATAGTCTCTCCGGTTGAATCCCAAGTTGTAGAATAGGATTGAGTGGCACCAACAGCTAATGTGTTCACTGAAGTAGAACCTAAAGAAGTCTCAGTAAGTCCATCAACCTTGAAAACTTCAATAGTACCACCATCTGCATAAACATCAGCACCAATATTCTTGATTGAAAGTGTAAGATCAACTTGATCACCGGCTATAATTCCCGAATATCCATCACTACTTTCTGCAGTGAAAGAGTCTATTGCAACATCAATTGGAGGTAGCATAGAAGAATCAGTAGCAGAGAGTACGTTGTGTCGGGCGGTACCTGTGCTCCAATCATCTTGTAGCCAAGCAACTGATAACATATTTGACATCCCGCCGTTTACTGTAGAAACGGGTACAGTCCAAGAGTAACTTGTAGGTGTACTGGAGAGAGTCATAGAAATAGGACCGCTGTTAGTACTATCTACTAACCATTTCTTCCAACAATGTCCTGCTTTGGAACCATCAGCATAAGGATATGAATTACAAGTATCTTCAGTAACAGCAGCAATTACACGTACATCCGATGTACCTCCTCCGCTGTATGATGCTTCTACTGTAATTGTTGCATCAGTACCACTCTGAGTTTGAGATATCACCATGCTGTAAGAATTAACAGTTGAATCCATATTGTTTGATTTTCCAGAAACGCCAGAGAAAAAGTCATCATATGTCTTACCATTAGTCTGAGCACCACTCATCATACAGGCTGAGTTACTCTTTGCACAATCGCCGAAATAGGCTTGAGGCGCACTATTTGCACCATCTGAGGAGAGGTGGCTAATTCGGTTCATAGGTGCTACATTACCTGCTTGCGCGGTGTAAATATTCCCATAACTTGCGGGAAGATAGCTGATGTAAACAAATTCATCTGAATTAGCATTCTTCAATGATTTCAAATCAGGACTAGCATAGCCGTAGCAGGGCGGACAATTTTGTCCTCCAATGTACTCGGCTAAGACCACATGACCAGGACTAGGAGCATCAAGAACGGTAGGCTCCTCTGCAAGAGGAGTGAGATCTTCTGGTTCAGAAAGCGGATCTACGAAACTCCCCATTGACATGAGAACGATAAGTAATGTTAGGGCGGTTGAGCATACCATACGGTAAAGCATGAAAATCGGAGTACATAGAAGCGTATAAGAGTTAGTCGATAAAGTTCGGAATCCTAACTTTCAGATTTTCATTAGGTTTGAAATGTAGACATCATTAGCCAAACAATATGGCAGATGAGGAACTTATCGTTCTGAGAGAGACTGGCGGACGTGTTTATGCCTTCTCTCGATCAGGAGGAGAACGACGAATTCGAGGTATAGGAAGGATTGACCCAGATAGAGAAATTGGGGACTTAAAAATAGGGAATTCTATCAAAATCGGAACTAAATCATTTACTCGCATGTCTCCAGGTTTACATGAACTTAGAGCTGCGATGAAACGAAGAGCCCAAGTAATCACTCCAAAAGATGCTGGATTCATGATTGCATGGATGGGGATTGGGCAAAATGATCGTGTTCTTGAAGCCGGATTCGGTTCTGGTGGACTTGCAATGCATATTGCTAGAAGTCTAGGGCCTGGAGGAACTTTGATTTCAATCGAACGAAGAGAAGAACATGCATCAGTTGGTGCTGAAAATATGTATCGATGTGCAGATGTATTCCCAGGTATGCCTACTTGGACATTATTACAACGAGATATAGTTGGTTCATCTCCAGAAATATCTGCATTAGTCGATGAATTAGATGCGGTGATACTAGATATGCCAGAACCATGGACTGCTATTCCAGAAATGAGTCAAATCCTTCGGCTTGGTGGAAGAATTGCATGTTATTGTCCATCCCCTGATCAAATGGCGAAATCTTGGGCATCATTAGAGGAATCAGGATTAACCGTTGAATGGGGTGGAGAATTGATGGAGAGAAGATGGACTCTGACGAAAAGAGGAGGCGTTAGACCTGGTAATACTCCGATAGGACATACAGCATTTCTAGTGATAGCAGTCAAAGCCCCTGTTGAAGAAGAAGAGTAATTATTCTACCACTCTGACTATCTCTGAACAAGATGGACAGCGGAATCTGAAAGGAGGAGTTTTGTCTTTCGGTAACTTAGATCTGGTTGAACAAAACGGACAAATTGCTGAACCATCAGAACTTGCTCGAACTTCTCCTTCTGCGAGAGGATCTTCTTCTTCCTCCGGTTCAGGTTCTTCAACTTCAGCTGCTTCAGTTGCTGCTAATTGAATTGCCTCGATTGAAGCGTTAGAACGCCTCATAGTCCATCGAAGAGCCAAGACTGCTAACAATGCAAACACATATCCACCAAACATCAAAGATAGGCTGGTTGAATTGTTGATACTATGTCCAGTGGGGAATGAAATTCCAGAAGGAGGGACTGGGTCATCTTGGACAAATATCTGAATTGGGGGAATGGATACTGTTCCAGCACCATCATCTTCTGAAGCAGTAATTGTTAGATCATACAGCCCAGATTCTATTCCATTATTAGTTAATGTCAGAGACATAGTGACCGCTTCACCAGGTGCAATGTCATATGATGGGAGAGTAGAACCTGTAGGCTGAACATTCCAAGTTTTGACGAGCCCCGAATTCAATCCTTGACCTGATAAGATTAAGATGCCTTTCTTGTGAGAATTGCCGGTATTTTCTACTCGAACCACCATCGTCAAACTTCCTTCTTTGTCAATGATTAATCCGCCATCTTCGACTAATTCGATATCTAAAAGAAGTGCTCCATTAGGCCCTACCGATTCAATGAGAGTAACATCCGAAGAGGATGAAGAAGATATGGAGGGAAGATCTACTGGGCGTGCAACTAATGTCACTTGATGTGAACCTGCAAGATTGGAAGAGGTTGAATCACAAGATATCAAGACTTCAATTGAAGAACCTGAAGGTACTGTTATACTAGTAGCTGCCAAAGCACAATCTAAACTACTCAATACCTCTAATGCATATTCTCCAGAACTATCTGTTGGGTTGAAAATATAACCTGAGAATGTGATTGTCTCTTCATGTTGTAAATTTACAACCGACGGAGAGAGAGTAACTTGAGGAGCCAATGAACCTTGAACGATCTCNAGAGATTCAGTAGAATTGAAACTAGGCCCAGTGGTCGAAGAAGCCATCAGAGATAAAATTCCAATTCCATCACCCTTGACTTGAACTTCAAATGAGGCAGTGGATCCTGAATCAAGAGAAAAGGCACTTTCTGAAAGTACTACTTGAACTCCTGATGGACTTTCAGTGACTACAATCTCAAAAACTCCGGCTGAGTTTCCAGTATTTGCAATGGTAAAATCAACAGTACTCCACAACGAAGATAATATCGACAATTGTGTTGAACCTGAACTCAAAGATGGAATCCCTCTAGGAGTAATAGAAATTGAGGCATTGATTGAATCAAAAGTCTCACCATCGATTGTAGATACTAATTCAAAATTTACNGGAGAATTTATTGCAACTGCTGATTGTTCTGATTCAAATAAAACAGAAATAGTCGTTATCTCACCGATTGAAAGTGAAATAGAACCATTCAGAGTACTCACACTTACGCCTGCTGGAACGGAAGTCCAGACCAAAGATGCATCAACTGATTGCGTACCTTGATTTTCTACGTCAAATGAAAAGGAAGNAGTAGAACCAGGTTCAATTGTAATGCCATTAGTCTGGGGAGCTACAATTCGTAAAGAACTCCAAGGAGATATATCNAAATCAATATGACCATTATTTGTTTCATTTCCATCAATANATAACTCNACTCCAGTTAAATTTACAGAGAATGTAAGATTCATGGAAGCGAGACCTACGATAGAGATATCCGAATCAGCAGAAATTGAAACACTCATGATTTCAGATGCNCCTCGTTTCACTTCAGTATCTTGAATAGATATAGATAATCCATCAACAATGGAGGAGGATGCTGAAACAGTAAGATCTTCTGTCCCAGTATTTGACAACATTACGTCAACTGTTGATGATTCACCGGGTTCAATCATTGTNATTGTAGAAGGCATTTCAATCGCTACAGAGAGATGCTCNCCAATTACAAAGGAATGTGTCAACACAGAAGTAATGTCCCCTTCAGCNTCATGAATACTTAGAGAAAGATGGCAAATATCTCCTTCATGAGCAGATGAAAGTATATCCATTTCAAATAACCAAGATGCTGATGCTGATGTATCGATAGATTCCACACTATCCACTAAACAAGCACCGGTACTAGATATGCTTCCTGGAGATATAGATGGAGAAATACCATCAGTACCAACATCAGTAAGAGTAAGTGTAAGGTTTCCTGAAACACCNGGAATCCATGTACTATCAGATGAGAAATTAGATTCATACAAATGAGTTCCATTAACATCTACTACCATAACTGTACTAACACTATTGTTTCCTAATGCGCTAGCAGCATGAAGTCTGAATCCATAAGGCCCTGGAGCAGCGTTATTCGGGATTTCAATACTTAGATTGACGAACGTTGATGACCCAGAAGATANATTTCTAACAACTGGATCTTCCCAAGTTACTGACCAACTAGATGCATCAAGACCCTGACTAGGAATTGATCGAGGAATAGAAGTTCCACTTGTTGACGAATTCTCCCAAGGGTATGATAGATGACTTGTCTCATTAAATACGGTAGCTGCAGCAGCTTGCTGTAGTTCAAGTTTCAATGAATTAGAAAGAGAAACAGAATCATTNGAACCCACAGGGGTTTCTCCAGTCAATGTAGCATAAATCACACATGCTGCCAAATANCTACCNGATAAGGAAGGATGACTACCATCTGCAGAATATAGNCCATAGAAAGTTGAGGTAGAAGAAATGGGATTNGANCCAGAATTCTGTATAGAATCGTGAATGTGTTTGAAGGCTAATCCAACAGGGGCAATCCATACATCACGACCTTGAACAGTCATGTTATCTCGGAAATCGATATAACCATCTTCAAGCCTATCTTGCATCATAGTGAAGTTTGAATAAATTGTAGGATTAGTTACATCTCCGTTTCTCCTGCCCCATGTCATCATTAAAACTGATTCAGAAGATTCAGACTCAATTTCATTCGCCAATAATATGGCTGCGTCTTTATCTTCAATCCAAGAAGTTGTAGACCTATTGAAACCTGGAACTTGACTCTGATCTTGTAGGANAACATAATCCCAATTCGTATTACGAAGAGTACTATTCCAAGAATGTCCGGATGTATTCACATTGTTCCAATGATCATCGAATCGCAACCCTCCTCCAGTCAATGCTTCTGCATCAGTGACACCTAAGTCTTCTAGAATTGTATGTAACGAATTTTGAGAAGTATAACTATTACCATACATCAATAAATTATTGATTGAAGTTGTATTACTTCCACCAGAGTTGTTTCCACCACTGCTATTTCCTCCACTGCTATTCCCACTATCGTCGTTGTTATCAGAATTATTCGAACTATTTCCACTTGATTGATTCGCCCAAAAAGCTGCAATGTCGGGTTCTGAGCCAACACTTAGCAATATTGTATCTTGAACTGAACCAAAATTAGAAATTTCAATGGGCAAATTAATTGTAGAATTTACTTCAGAATGAACTAAGCCATTATTTCCTATTCCAGTTGCATCGATATCTGGGAGATACATAGCACCTACTGAAAGATGAATCTCCACACTAGATGATGCCCCACTACGATTAACTACAATCCATTGTGTTCCTGATGCAGAAGATGACGGATTTCCATTCAATGAAATTACAATTTCTATCGAATCACTAGCATAAGGAAACACTTGATTGATTGATGTTTGAGTTAAATTAACTGTCCACTCAGAGCCAGCAGAAGAACTACCTAATGAAACTGTAAAATCATGGATTGAAGTATCATTATTTTCAACTGTCAAAGTGACATTAGTTGATTGACCCGGGGTTAAAACCACTAGATCGCGATCAAGATCCAATAAAACTGAGGAATCTGCCGATACAATGCCGACCAGTGGGCCACAAGAAGCCAATAAGAAAAGGACACAGGCTACTACTGAACCGCGACGCATTACCTGCTGGACCGTTACCTTCGCTATGAAGCCCTCGCGAAAATAAGAAAAGGCGAGTATGATTCACAATTGTGCATTGAATAAAGCAATAATATTCTCATCTAACCTTTCCCAAGTAAATTGAGAAGAGTCTTTTGGCACTCTACCAAAGTGACCTCCGGAAGCAGTTGCTGAATAAATTGGGGCTTTTAATCGAAGATTGTGGATAATATGCCCAGGACGGAAATCAAAATTATCACTTACAAGAGATGAAATCTGTTCATCTGGTATCAAACCAGTTCCAAAAGTGTCAACGCGAACACTAACCGGCTTAGGCACTCCAATCGCATAAGCTAATTGAATTTCACATTCTCGAGAAAGTCCTGAAGCGACTACATGTTTAGCAGCCCATCTAGAAGCGTAAGCTGCTGAACGATCTACCTTCGAGGGATCTTTTCCAGAAAATGCTCCTCCACCATGTCTCCCTCTTCCCCCGTAAGTATCAACAATAATTTTCCTACCTGTAAGACCTGCATCAGCGTAAGGCCCTCCAGGATCAGCAAATCGTCCTGTACCATTTACTACAATTTCAGTATCTTCAGTGATTAGAGAGGCAGGAACTATTGGAGCAATCACATGTTCCAAAATTTGATTCTTTATCCAATTCTGTTCTTCTTCTTCAGAACTAAAATCATTAAGCATGTCCTTATGTTGAGTAGCGATTACAATATTGGTTGCACAAACTATTGAACCATTGGCATCATGTAAGAGAGTAACTTGAGATTTTGCATCTGGACGTGCCCAATCAATAGTACCGTTTTCTCTACATTTTCTATATTGACGAGTTAGTGCCTGTGCTAGAGCAATTGCAAGAGGCATCCAACGACCTTTATGGCCTTCAAATGATTCAGTTTCATCACAAGCATATCCAAACATCAGTCCTTGATCTCCTGCACCTTGAGAATCAATTTCTTGGATTACTCCTCGGTTAATATGCGCAGATTGACGAGTAATTAACTCGATTACTTCACAAGTCTCTTCTGAGCGAGCGTCCATTCCAATTTCATGACTGATGTATCCAATTTTAGCAGCAGCATCTCTCGCAACCTGTACAAAATCAGGATTTTCGACACCCTCGGCTAGAGTAACTTCACCACCAAGAACAATGAATGCTTTGTCCTCTCGCCCTTTAACCAGAGTTTCAACTGCAACCTTTGCATTAGGGTCAACAGATAAGCATGCATCAAGAATCGAATCCGATATCGCATCACATAATTTGTCTGGATGACCAGAAGCCACCGATTCTGAAGTAAACAACCATCCGCCTTCGCTCATGAAGCACGCGACCTAGCAATAGCATTTCAATCGTATGCTTCTAAAAAATCAATGAAAAAACAATTTCAACGATAAGCGTGGAAAGACATTCTCCCCTGATGCACCGTTTGTCGGAATGAACCCCTACTCTCAAACAAGCCCTTGATTGAGGATAGAATTCTCATTGGCAAAGAATATCGAATAAATCGATTCTTAGGAAATACTACTTCAACTCTGGAAAATCCAAGATCATGCAACATTCCTTTCATTGCTGCAACATTTGGAGCCCAGTAATTTGTTGAATCTTTATTGTACGAATCAGCAGGAAAGTAGACCATAGATGGTTTCCAACGATGTAAATCGTCCATTAATGTCTCAATAATTAGTAATTCTTTGCAAACACTAGCCGCAACACGTAATCCTGCCATCGGATCTTGTAAATGGTACAAGACCCCTAAGAACATAACAACATCAAATTCACCCACAGATTCTGGAGATATATCCATAGCATCAATATCTAAATCTTCAACTTTTGAGTTAAGTACCTCTCGAGCAAATTTGAATCCTTCATTACTGCCCCACCCTGGGCCGCTCCAACAAAAATGATCAGTGGCTAAAACACGTTCTGCACCATTTTTTTCTGCTTGAAATGAAAAGAAACCGTCCCAAGCTCCGATATCTAGAACTGATTTTCCAGAAAGATCTTCTGGAAGACAAACTTGCTTTAATTTAGACATAGAATCATCGCGTCCAGGAGTAACAATCCCATCTTTGAGAGGGATGGAATGAAACCAATCAATTTCATTCATACGTTGAATGAGTGCATCCTGACCATCCATAGATGTGGGCGGGAACCAAACACATTTACAATTTTCCTAATAATTCACTGATTTAATTGACCGAGCGGTTGAAGTCCCTAAGGCGCCCCCTTTGCTTCATGGTCGGACGAGACTCAACAGATTGGTTGCCTACCGCATTCAGAACACACACACTAGGAGATATCGCAATTTCAGGATCAGATCTAGTGGGGCATGAAGTTACTGTTGCTGGTCATGCCGAGATTTCTAGAGGGAGAGGAGGAGTCTGTTTTCTTACTCTCAGAGATGGTACGGGAAGATTGCAAGCATTCCTGAAAAAGGACGCATTAGATGAAGACATTTTCCTCTCTATCCAATCGATTTCAAGAGAGTCCACAGTTCAAATTACAGGAAATGTTGCAGAAAAAAGACCACCTAAAGTACCAGAAGGAGAACCAATACCTCCTCCTGAATACGAAATATTTGCTACGTCTGCTCAAATTTTATCGGAGGCTCAAACCCCACTTCCTGTAGGAATTACCGACAAAGTGCATGTTGAATTAGATACACGTCTAGATAACCGTCATCTTGACTTAAGAAGAAGTCATATTAACGCAATGTTCCAATTAAGAAGTAAAGTACTATCTTACGGGAGAGAACATCTTCTCAAAGAAGGATTTCAAGAAATCAACACTCCTAAGATTATTGCTAGTGCCTCAGAAGGTGGAACAAATCTGTTTGCAATGACCTATTTTGAGACTCCAGCATTCTTATCTCAAAGTCCTCAACTCTACAAACAACTTGCGATTTTGGGTGGCCTAGAACGAGTATTTGAGATTGGCCCGGCATTTCGTGCAGAAGAACACGACACATATCGGCATCTGAACGAATTCATTTCCTTTGATATCGAAATGGCTTGGGCTGATGATGAAGATGTGATGGGTGTTCAAGAAAGAATGATCCACCATATTTGGAGTCAAGTTGCAACCAGAGATCAAAACTTAATTGACATAATCAACGAATACAGAATTTCCCAAGAAATGGAAGCAATAGCCGTAATTGTACCTAATCTTCCGTTCCCTAGAGTTAGTTACGATGATGCGATTGAAATTATCCAATCAAAAGGTGGAGAAATCGAATGGGGAGACGATATCAGTGCTTCTGATGCTGACCTGATAGCCGAAGAACATCCTGGATTCCACTTTATTCCAAGATGGCCAATGGAAATGAAACCATTCTATATCTACCATAACAAAGATGAGAAAGGAGCTACAGGAGAGCAATTAAGTCGTGGGTTTGATCTGAATTATGGAAGAGACGAGATGACTTCAGGCGGACAAAGAGAACATAGGGTAGATTTTCTTGAACAAAATCTTAGAGATATGGGATTAAATCCTGAGGATTTTAGTTTCTACACCGACGGATTTCGATTTGGAGCCGCTCCTCATGCAGGTTGGGGACTAGGTGTTGCGAGACTATTGATGGTCCTTACTGGTGCTGGAAATGTGCGAGAAGTAGTACTATTCCCTAGAGACAGAAGCAGAGTTACTCCATAAGTAACTACTTCAACAATAGGATACTCGTCGAAGTTGTGGGGCCCGTGGTCTAGGGGTTATGACGTCGCTCTTACAAAGCGAAGATCACCGGTTCAATTCCGGTCGGGCCCACCATTTCTCTCATAGTCATCCTCTTGAATGATGTCTTTCCCCGTGGGACCAATGGGTGAGCGTAACGCAACCTTGGCCTCCAGACTTGCTAGAAANTTAAAGCAAAATGGATGGATGGTTACAACAGCTGAATCTTGTACAGGTGGAATGTTAACTAGTACTTTGACAGATATCTCTGGATCAAGTGAATGGTTCAAGCAGGGTTGGGTTACATATTCTAATGAATCTAAAATGAGCGAATTAGGAGTAGAAAGATCAAAATTTGAAGGNGATTCTGTCCCAGGTGCAGTTTCAAAGGATGTTGCAGCAGCAATGGCTGAAGGAGCTCTCAAACGATCAGGTGCAAATCTAGCCATTTCTATCACTGGAATTGCAGGCCCAGGTGGTGGAACGATAACTAAACCAGTTGGTCTTGCATATGTTTGTGCATTTTGGGAAAATCGTTTCCTTGTACGATCAACAAATAGTCAAGGTGGAGATAGATCAATGAATAAGCAACTTTTCGTTAGTTTAGCCCTAGAAACGGCTCTCAATGTATTTGAAACAAAGGAAACTGGAACTCATCGACTTGATCTTAGAACCAAAAACGATGANGATGATGATATTCCTGAACAACTGACTTTGAAAGAGGCTACACTTTCTGCTTTCGGACGTGTTCCAGGTATGGAAGATACATGGTATGGAGAAGTAATATGGGCAGAAGGAAATACTGAAGCCACCGTGGTAGAAGAGCTAAGGAAAAAGGANGATGAAGATATTTGGTCCGAAGAATAGAGCGGAATCCTCTTTGAGCCCCTCTGTTCAGCACAGTCTCCATGAGCGACGAGACTTGGGGGGCTCGTCAACGAAGTTTGACATCTATCCATCTTCTTGAGACTTCAGTAACACGTAAATTACTGGAACCATTAGATTCAATCGAACCAATCATCATTGCCGCATTTGAGAATAATATCACAGGTTTTTTAGATGAGAAAACTATTGAACATTTATTGACAATTTCAGGAATTAAAGTCTCTACTGAAACTGTTTCTCTAGACCAAAATGATGCTAGAATAATTGCTCCAATAAACGATAAAGAAACATCACCAACTACCAGACCACATGGTCTTTCCCACTATGATTTAGCAGCCTTCCCAATGGAAGCAAAGGANGTAGATATGGAATTAGAAGTTCATTTTGATATAACTGGCAATAGTATAACNGAAGGAAGAATGAGCGATATTCTCTCTTGCTTCAACGACCGTCTAACAACAATAAAAAAGATGATAATTGATTCTAGAATATTGCCATTTCGACCTACTCTAATAGGTGAAGTATCAATGAATAAACCAAGATATAGAGATGAAGATTGTTCATTAATTGGAATTGTTAACTCCCCATCATACACCAAGAACGGAGGGCATCTACGATTTACTCTAGAAGACGAAGGAGCAGAAATTGAGTGCATTATGTACAATAGACCAGAATTCGGAGATGAACACCCACTTAGAACAGGACTAATGCCCGACGACGTCATTGGGGTTACGGGCCGATTAAAGTCCGAAAGAGGGAGAAGAGATACCTTCATTGCTGAAGATATTCATTACCCTCCTCTTAGAGAGCATCAAAAAAATTCTGCTCCTTCTGACCAAGCTATCTCGGTTGCATTCCTTTCTGACGTGCACCTCGGATCTAANACTTTCTTAGAAGCACAATGGCATAAAATGGTTGATTGGTTTAATACAGACCCTCTAGCAAAAACAATCCGTTACTTCGTAATTAGCGGAGACGGTGTTGATGGAGTTGGAATCTATCCGAATCAAGAAAAAGAACTTGCAATACCTGATCTGTTCAATCAATACGGAGGACTAGCTAGACTTTTGGAACCACTTCCTGACTGGGTTGATGTTCTTCTTCTTCCGGGNAATCATGATGCTGTTCGGCCTGCAGAACCACAACCTGCATTAGATCCAGAACTTCAACAGGACTACAATAATACAACATTTGTTGGTAACCCATGCGACTTTAGCTTACACGGAGTTAGAATCTTATCTTATCATGGAAAAAGCATTGATGATTTCGTTTCCAAAATGAGAAGTGTATCATATGATCGACCTGAAGCAGCAATGCGAGCAATGATTGATAGAAGACATTTAGCACCCTCTTGGGGCGGAAAAACACCTCTTGCTCCTGAACCAGAAGATAATTTAGTAATTCGAACAATACCTGATATTTTCGTTACTGGTCACGTGCATGGCCATCATGTCTCAGATTACAAAGGAGTCAAATTGATTCATAGCAGTACATGGCAAGATCAAACTGGATATCAACGAACTCTNGGATTCCAGCCAAGACCTGCTATTCTTACAGTAGTCAACCTACACACTCACGAAACTGCAAGTATTCCATTCGCTTAGTCATTCNAAATCTTCTATATCTTGAACGAGTCCGTCTAAAATCTCATTTTCAGACATTCTAGTCCGCAATAATGCAAAGCCAACCAGTAATATCACCAATAATGAAGCTCCAATAATCAATTCACTATTCAAGGACGATGGTGTTGCACATTCATCTCCCTCTAATGTTGTACAATCAGAATTATCTGGAACTTGAATAGGTGACGTAGAATCACCTAACTCTTCAGGTATGATGAATGTAATACTAGATGAATTACTATTTCCAGATGCGTCCAATACGGATACTGTAAGGGTGAATTCTTGCAATGCTGGCAAAATCGGATTTGGAGTGATTGTTATCTGATGATTTTTACGAAGGGCAACAATATCTCCAGTAAATGTCTGGCCATTGACTTCGATAGATTCCGTCGCTTCTTCACTAGTGTACCATGTTACTTTTAGTGAACCTCCTGATAATGGTTGAACATCCAAATTGAGTACTTCAGGAGGGATGGAATCTAATTCCTCNGAGGTATTGAATTGGACAGACGCTGATGGAGCATCACCTACAGAAATAGTACATGAATAAGCGGTAGACGTAGTTAATCCAGTCAACTGAACGGTATGTAAAAGAGACTCTATCCCAGAAGGTGACAAAATGGATTCATTCCATTCATTAGATGAATTATCACCTGATGTACAGGTGATAATTCCTGCCTCAGGTTGAGTTGTTGACCACTCAAGAATTGCAGAATTAGCAGTGGTTCCTGCGACCTTAGCACCATACACTTGTTGAGCCACTTCTGGTAGTTCAAAGCCAGTCAAAACTGCAAATTGTTGAGATTCGACATCATAACTACTCAACATAGATGCTTGATCACCTTCAGGAAGTAAAATATCTACAATATTTGGATCGTAATCTACTCCATCAACGGGTGAAGGATCAGCTCCACCTCCTAAACGCCAAGTCTTAGCTGTAGCATCAACATCTCTCCATTTACCTGTACCGAATCCATCTTGACTTCCTAGTACCACTATGAAACGATAATTGGGCACATCTGATCCAATAACATTCTTTGAAACAGTGATTACAATCGTCTTTGTTTCTACATCTCCAGAAACCTCAATGCCTCTGGCGCTAGTTTCTCCTGATGCTGCATTTACGGCCTTAACTGCCCCAGGTTCACCGGTTGCAGATATTGCAACTTCCCAAGCCCAATCCGGATGGACCTCAGCATTTGCTCCTTCAAGCATTTGAGTGCGACCAGAAGTTGTTTCACCCTGATCAACGTATATCTGAACAATTTGATGGCTGAAACCATTTGAAAGACTCCAATAATCTGTCATCTCGGCAACTGTTATCTCAAAACGTGCATTCCAAGCACTTTGACTAATCTTCATCTTTGTTCCATCAAACAGACCAATACCCGGTGAAAAATCACTTGATAGAGGATATGTGTAATCACCATCACCATTTTCATCACCAGTAATATCATCAAATTCTAACAAAGTAACCCATTCTTCTAAATCAGGAAGAACAATTTCTGCGGGTGCAGGAGGAGCTATCTCTACATCTTCACCGTCACCATACGAAAGAGAATCAGACCATGCAGAAACAACTTTGACACGTGTAGTATAACGTGGTGCTAGACCTAAATCTGACCAAGGTATAACAAATTCATAAATTTCTTTCCCAGCACATCCACCAAGAATTGAGGAACCTGTTAATGCCCATTGTTCATTATCTCCTACCTGCCCCCTAGCATCAAATAAATTCCATTTTGCTTGACCATCGTCTCGTAATTGTTCGAAATCAAATGCAACCATCTTCTTTGCTGGAAAACCCAAAATTTGATTCCCAAAATATGTTCTAAAATTAGTCTGAACTTCATTAAAATTCTGAGCATTTGGTTGCATGAAATATATNGCNAAATCTGCNTCTCTTGATTNATTTAATGCTTCAATTTGATNAGGATTNGTCATATCTACTCGGACATATAGGTTNGACGCATCATANCCTAGATGGAATGATTCAATATCCAAATCACCTCCATTTACNGAGTCGGCAGAATAAANNGCNGCGCCATCCCATTCTCCAGGNAANGCNATNCCATCTATCATTGGTTCAATAATTGNACTNGCAGATTCATCAGGNAATGCAGGATTTGTCCAAAGATCTTGAAGNTANGGAGGTANATCCAAATTAATTGCTCGNTAAATNTTNGANAGATGTACTTTAAACAAAACATCCCACATCTCATCATATCCACTATCTTGATCTAAACCATACCACCAATACCAATCACTTCCTTCAGCAATGTAGAGTGATTCCCAAGCGAGAGAAAGACCTGGATCATCTGGATTCTCAGATTCAAAATCAACTAATGCTGTTCTTGCTTCAACAAGGCGTTGCCATGCAAGACTCTCATCTTCTTCTCCTGCCCACGTGCTTAATGTTCCATCAATCCAAGATCCTGTTCCAATATTCTCGATTCTAGGAAGTGTGTAATTATTGGATAAGAATTCAGAAGGTGTTGTTGTAACAACGGTTGGGTGTGAAGAAAGTCTGGAATACCATTCATGGATGAAAGGTCTAGCATTGTCAGAATGCTGGAATTCAGACATAAACATCCAATTTTCACCATCCATAGCAACTGTTAGTAGATGCTCACTAGGATCTTCTCCGGCAGCTAACAATTCAGAACGAATTCCATCTAAGTAAGATAGAAAATCTGAGACTGCCGCTTCTGGAGTCATTGAACCGTATTGGAATGCAACTCTATCAGAAATTACCCTATCACGGAAAATAACTGCAACTTCTCCTCCATTTTCACCTTCTACAACCCAAGGAGTTGCCAATTGTGCAGCATCTTCTACATCAATAGAAGTACCACCTTCAGAAGTGGATTTTGCTAAAATCTCCTCGTCTGTAACCATCCACTGTATTCCAACATCTGAGACTGGT
>PAOK01000039.1 GCA_002708015.1 Methanobacteriota archaeon | reverse complement strand
TTTGTGGTAAATTTGTCCTTCCTCTAGCAGCAGTATGAAGATCAATTACGTAATCAGAACCTGAGATAATATTCTGAAAAATTCTATTTGCAACTCTAGAAGTTGTATTTCCAGTTTCGGTACCTGGAGATTCCCTATTTAGATCTCTACCATCAGGAAAATATCTACTCCGCATTCGATATCCTGGTAAATTTAATACTGGTACGATACGTATTGTTCCTGCAAGCGAATTAGGATCTAATGGCTTATCAAATCCTGAAAAAGATGACCCTAATAGGTGAGTTAAGGCAATTGGTCCAACTAACTCATCCCCGTGAACTGCTCCCAATAATGTGATTACAGGACCAGGTTTTGCTCCATGAATTACAGTTACTCGAATAGGCCAAGGATCTCCCATCGAGGTTTCTAGCAGAGGGAATCGAATTGTTCGCATCTCTCCAGGTTTAGTTCTAGTTCTAGCGAAACGATGTGTCTTTGGCTTCTTGTTAGATTTTAACGAACCTAAGGGATTTTCTTTTTTCTCCAAGGCTTTCTCCACCTTAACTCGACGACTACGTGGAAGTTGATTAGATACCTTGGTAGAAGGCTTCTTGGAAGCCTTTGACTTCTTTTTTCCAGATGTCAAGATATATCTCCATTTTACATGGGGGATTTCTGGGTCTTTGAACCCTAATGTCAAATTATTCTTAAAATTAGTATTTTTCTACCCCGAAACTCAAGGACCGACCAATGAGTGACGATACATGGAAGGGGAAAAGTCAGTGCAGGAGATCCATGCTCCGAATTCAATTTGTTTTGGATGTGGACCTGCGAATAAAGACGGTTTGAGAATTCGCTCATTTAATCGTGAAGATATGGATAATGGACTAACAATGACATTCAATACTGAAGATCATCACCAAGCATTCCCTGGAATGATAAATGGGGGGATCATAGGCACACTTCTTGATTGTCATGGCAACTGGACCGCTGCAATGGCGATAATGAATCTACATGGAGATTCAGAACCTCCTTGTACTGTTACTGCTAATTATAGTGTTCAACTCAGAAGACCTACGCCCCACGGGGCTGAATTAACTGTGATAAGTGAAGTTACTGAACTTCTAGAAGATAGAGCATCAATTAGCATGGAAATGTTTGCTGATGACAAACTTTGTGCGAAAGGAAAGGGACTTTTTGTTGCAGTAAAAGAGGGGCATCCAGCTTACCATAGATGGAATTGAGGCAATAAAATGACCAATAGAAANNTGGATGANATNCGAAANCTTGTTCTTCCNGTAATGAGNNTATTNGATTTAATCANTCTAGAAGAGGAAGAAANATTAAAGCTNATTCCTCTAGGGTANATTAGAAAAAATGCAACTAGAATGCANGCNGTCTGTCGATTTAAGCCTGGACCTAAAGGNTATACAAAAACGATTGAAGATGTAAAAGAGGTTGCAATCCATCCTGAATCGGTTAATGAAAGATGGATTCATTATGCTCGATTCCTAATGTTTCATGAATACTTACATGCTATTGGAAATATAAGACATGATGCTGTATTTAGAAGATTAGAAGATTTATGGCCTGATGAAGAGGCAAAAAATGCAGGTAAAGAATTTGGAAGATTTCTAAGAAATAGAGCTGCGAAATGGCTCTGGACATGTCCAAAATGTGAAAAGGAACATCCTAGAACAAGAAAAAGCAATGGTAGATATCTTTGTAGAGAATGTAAAGTTACTCTAATCGATTCACCAGTGAGACAAACTCATGATCTATAATNAAGAGGATGAGATATGAGAGGGCGAAGAACACAACGAACATTTGTGTTCTTTTCAATCATATTTTTGATTGGCTTTCTACCTCCAGTTGATGCAGAACTCTCGACAAATCAGACTGTGTTAAATGCTATCTGTATCGATGATTCAACCTGCCAACTAACCAATTCAATTACTGGAATTAATGAAATCAAAAATTCTGAAACAAGTGCATCCCCCTTATCCCCTGAAATTATTCAATTTGAATTCANAATGTCTCCACCGCAATCATCTCATGCATTAATTCCAATTTCCATGGATGAATTAGTTGTTGATTTAACAATTGAAGAAGATCCTGGAGAATATATTCGTCCAGACCTAAATATCATTTTGGCTATAGGCCCATCCACAAATGAATGGTTAATCGAAGGTCAAACAGAGACTCCCTTTTCATCAGCAAACGAGTATCGTTTGGAAGATCAAGAAATTGACTTATCTTCCGGCCGAATTTTATCTCCAAACGATGTAATTCAACTGACGCTTGCTTTCGAAATTGATAGACCAGTTACTTGGAAATTGGGCCTTTCAGGTTCTACATATTTTGATCTACCAGTACAATGGTCATTAGATCAAGATGCTGTAGATGTAGATGANCCAAGTTCATTATCTGAACCTAAATCTGTTGAAGTTGGCGATCAAATAAATGGAGCACTNATTGAGCAAGATATTGACTGTTTTACATTTAGTGTTGGAGAGAGGGCATCTGAACTTCGAATAGATCTAACTTGGAGTCCGATGCCTTCTGAAATTGCTACCATGGAAATCATTCCAATTCTAGATACCCTTGATGGGCAAATTCAACCTTCTCCTTCTATTCGAACTACACAAGAAGGCGATTTGATTGAGAGTGTGATTATTTGGAATCTTGAAGATAAGGCAGAATTACGACTTTGTTTCTATGGAGAAAGTGAAAGATTTGGAGTATATCGCTGGAGTGCTCAAGAAATCTTACCTGGAACTGGTGCAATGGAAATAAGTGATTTCGAGTTAGATACCCGCTGGCCAACTGGGACTGGATGGGTTGGGCAAACAACAGAAAGAGAAGATGCAGATGGAATTGGTGGTAGTTCAGTTATACTAATAGGAATTGGAATCACAATTTCACTCTTGATTTTGAAAATGCCAATCATTGACCCCTTTAGTCGTAAATGGGGAATTCCTTGTGCGATGATACTAATTCTAATTGGTTCAGTAGTTACTCCTCTTTCAGCTACTATTTCCACCCTTCCGGATAATTCAGAAAAATCACTAGATGAATGGATTGAGAAGAGACTTGAACTGGTAGCCACGTCTGTAATAGAAGATAATGTAGATATTGCTACAGGCTTTTTCGGAACTACGTCTGGAGAAAATTTTGCTGTTCGTCTTCATATNGAGGGGGTACATCCTACTGGAGATGGAAGATGGCAAATCCAAACTGATGAATTAAATGATATAGATTTAGATCGATTAATATTTGATGAAATGAAGCAACATTCTCTTGATTCAAATCAACAAATTATGTACATACTCCGAGCAGGAAGACTACTAAGTTTAGATCTATTATTACTTGAGGCAAGTTTGATTTCAAATGAAAAGCCGATTGGATCGATTCTTCATATTGATTGGGATATGACTGATTCAGCGGGAGAAGGATCTGTTTCTGAAAGAGTATGGACAACAAGACCAAACTCAGTAGAATGGGAAAAATGGAATGACTTCACTACCAGACTTCTTCCAGAATTAATTACAGTATCATATTGTGATTGTGGACTCGACGCTATTGACCTATCAATAAGAACAAGTGTGGCTCACACCTCCTCAATTACCCCTTCAACAAATGGAATTTCTGGAGCTCCATCATATCCATTATTCTCAGGAATTTTATTGGGATTCGGATTTGGAAGCCTTTTGGTAATAGGAATCATTACTCATCGACAAAAGAAGACTGCTCAAGAAATTGTACTAAAAATGAAAGTAGAATAATCACTCTTCTTCATTTTGAAGTCCGCCAATCATTTCCATCAACATCTTTCGTTCATTATCATCAATCACACCATCTTCTAATGCTGAGTCAATAGCCTTGAATTGCTCATCAGAAAGCCCTAGAGGAGTTGCTGCATGGTGAATTAGGATTCTCTCTGCATCGCTAACTTGTCCNTCAGCTAAAGCAGAATTTATTGCAGCAATTGTAGCGATTCTAGAAACCTCTGGATCGTTTAGATCTAATGCCTTAGCAATCTCAGATAATTCTGCCATTTCTTCTTCTGTTAGAATTCCATCACTGAAAGCTTGCTCATATGCGAATTGAAGAAATGTACGATATTCCGATGGNTGGAGAAGAACATCTCGAATGAGACTGTAATCAACAGATGGATTCGCTTCTCCNTTCAAAAGAGCAGCAGTAGCTCTTCTGGTCTCCTTNACCATCATATCCTTCAAACCATGTCCAATCCATGCAATTCCAAGACCGACAACTCCGCCTGCAATCCACCTCATNGCACTATCGTCTAGTAAATCACCAGGATGGAATAATCGATGCAATCCAATAGCAACTAGAAAACACCCCCAAAATATCTCTACCCAATCATTGACATCGGGTTCTTCCTCTAAATCTTGAAGGACATCAGTCGCACCATCGTCTGCATCCATGAACCACCTATCGAGATTAAGCACTTAGGCTATGCGGAATCTAGACATCACACGTCATGCTTTAGGACAATGAAGCAATACAACAGCGCATGGACCCCGCGAAGAGCCCTACTAAGGTAAGTTCGCTGGACTTAGATCCTAGAATAATAAAGCATTTGAAACAACAAGGAATCACCACACTGCACCCCCCTCAGGCCATGGCAATAGGTCCTGCTCTTGAAGGAAAAAATCTACTTTTAGCAACCCCTACAGCTAGTGGGAAATCTCTGATTGCGTATTTGGCTATTTTACAAAAACTTCGAAATACAGACTCTGGAGAACGTGCTTTCTATATCGTTCCTCTAAAGGCTCTTGCTAATGAAAAGGTAGACGAATTACGCAATTTAGCTGAGACGGTTGGACTTAGTGTTGGAATAGCAATAGGAGATCGTGATGGAGAATCAGGAGGTATTGAAAATTCAGATATTGTAGTATGTACATCTGAAAAATTAGATTCTATCTTAAGGAATAATCCTACGTTTTCTGAACGATTGAGTATAATAATTGCAGACGAATTTCATCTCATCAACGATTCATCTAGGGGGCCTACTCTGGAAGTCTTACTAGCAAGATTACGTCATCTAAACCCGAATGCACAAAGAATTGCATTATCTGCAACTGTCGGGAATCCACAAGAGTTAGCTAAATGGTTAGATGCTCATTTGATAGAATCAGAATGGAGACCTGTTAATCTACAGCAAGGAACTTTGACTGGTCTAGAATTAGAAATTCATAGAACAATAGGTCCAAAAAATGATTCTGAATTACCTCCTCCAAGGAAATTAGATGGTAAAGAAACAAAAATCACTAATTCTATTCTTAATGATACAATTTCAGATGGAGGGCAAATGATATTATTCGTAGGTACAAGATCGTCTGCCGAAAAAGAGGCAAGAGAATTAGGTAAAATGAGAGTCAAAAACTTGTCTTCGAATGATGAATTCAAAGATGAATTTGATGAATTGGAGAAGTTATCTAAGAAAATTTCCAAGGGAGAAGATAGTTCCAATCTTTCAGATCGTCTTTCTAATTCGGTTAAAGGCGGAGTAGCATTCCATCATGCTGGACTAACTGGAAGACAAAGAATGATCATTGAGCAAGCATTCAAAGATAGATTATTGAAATGTATTTGTGCAACTCCAACACTTGCTGCAGGAGTAAATCTGCCTGCTCGACGTGTAATCATCAGAGATTGGAAACGATGGAAGAGTGGAAGATATACGACAATGGAAATTCAACAAATGTTGGGTAGGGCGGGAAGACCTACTTACGATGATCAAGGTGAAGCATGGATAATGGCGAAAAATGAATCGCAAAGAGATATTGTAACAGAAGAATATATTTTTGGAGAACCCGAAGATGTTGAATCACAACTTGAAAATGCATTGCTTTCACACGTTCTTTCATCAATAGCAACAGGTGGACTAACCGATAGAGATGCTTTGGGTAAATTCTTTGAAGAAACATTACTTTCTCAACAAATTCGTAAAGATGATTTGAGGATAAGGATTGACCGAATGATTGATTGGTTAGTCGAAAAAGAAATGGTTGTTAGAACCGGAGAAAGTAATACAGTGATTAAACGAATACAAGAAAGAAAAGAAAATCAGGACTTAGAAGATGATTGGGAAGATGAAATCCCTACTTGGGCTGTAGCTGCAACTACATTAGATGGATTAGAATGGAATGAACCCCAATATGAACAACTTCCTAAGAGAAAAGGGCCAGCAGTATTTGGATTTAGCACGGCTGCTCAGATTAAGAATAATTACTCATTAGAGAGTGAAGAAAATCCAGGGATGACATATTCTGCAACTACTTTTGGAGAAACCGTATCTCGGCTGTATCTAGATCCTGTTTCTGGTCACATATTACGTCGAGGACTCAGAAGAGCTGTTAGGATAGTACAAGGATTAGATGAAAAAAGACAATTACATCCTAGAAGTCTAATTCATTTGGTCTCATGTACTCCTGATTTTCTTTCAATGTGGGTAAAATCTAAAGAAACGGAAAAAATAGAGAATATTTCTGAAGCAATGAAGTTCAATAAATTACTAACCTTTGAAGAATTAAATGAGGTCGAAATCCCGATAGATATAGAAAATGAAAATATGAGAATCAAAGCACTTTGTGTNCTTGAAGAATGGATGGAAGAAAAAACATTGAGNGAAATCGAAGAAGAATTTGATTCGCAACCTGGAGATGTAAGAACAAGAGTTGAATTAGCCGANTGGCTNCTTTATTCTGCTCGAAGNATGTTAGTATCNGATAATGANGTATTNGAAGAGGCATCTGAAGCAACTTCAATAGTTTCAGAATATATTTCAGAGATTCAAAAAAGAATTCGATACGGGTGTAAATCAGATATTCTAGGTCTTGTTGGTATTCGAAATGTAGGTCGAGTTCGTGCTAGAGAAATGAAAAGATATGGACTCGAAACAATTTATGATGTGTCTGAAATGGGGCCAAGAGATAGGTCAAAATTAGAAGCATTACGAGGATGGAGTCCTAGACTTGTAGAAAATATAATTACAAATGCACAACAAATAATTTTGAGGAAAAAATAAGGTGATTTGAAGTCCAATAACCTAAGGGACCAACATGGAACCTGCGCAAATCCCATGGTTCCCAGCATGGGGGATTGAATTTCAGCATCCAGTTCAAGATTCACAAATTCTAGTAAAAACTTGGTTAGAAATTAGACCATCAGAAAGATGGGTAATGATTTCTGGGGCANTGGCAGTAAGTGAACGCCACCTTTGGGCAGTTTGGTCCCATGCTAGTAGAAATGAAATGTTGGGACAAATGGTCGCACGAACTGTCGATACTGAATTTATCAGAATTCTATCTGGCACCCATCAAATTAGAGTTGCATTCGAACGAGCAGGTGTAAGAAAAGGAGATGACCATGCATGGTTATTGTATCTTCCTGAGCATCCAGGTTTTGACGAATTTGGACAAGTAATATCATATCCTGCTAAAGAAAATAAACAGGAAATAGATGTATCAAAAGCAATGACATGGTTGGGTGGAGATCTATTGACTGCACGACCTTCTCCAAACCTAGAAAGTCTAAATCGACTAGGAATTGAAGGTAATTTTTCATTCGATCAAATTGAACCTACAATCTTGGCATTTGCAGCATCCGCAGATATNTGAAATTCAATCGAGAAACTCATAGAGTAGTCTCCCTTCCCATAGTTGATGCCGAAGTTCCATGGGCTTAGAAATTGTGTGACATGCGGAATCCCTTGTACACCTATGAACTACGTAGATTACAAAGGAAAGAGGTACTGTATCGCTTGTTGGACTGAAAAAACAAATCCAGATCATCCCGAATTAGAGGAAATGAAACAGAAAGTAAAGGATGCAGTAGATGTATGGAAATGTGCAAAATGGACTCGTGAAGAAGGACCTCTCCCTGAAGGCCCCTTATCGGTAAGAACAGAATGATTTACGAATCTCCGTACCCTTTGCCATCTCATGGGCTTCGTTCCTGACCAACTGAATGCGACATTATGGGATGAATTAGAACCTCTATACGAAGACTTAGTAAGTCGTTCTTTGGATAATATAGAACAATTAGAAAAAATGATCAAAGATGAAAGTGAACTTCGCGAATGGGTCTCAGAAGCAGGCTCGAGACTTTATGTCGCAATGACATGTTCTACAGAAGATGATGACAAAAAAAATGCATATCTCGACTTTGTAGAGAATGTAGAACCAAAACTCTCCGCTATTGGAGATCGTCTTAATCGAAGAATCATGGATTCACCAATTTTGGATGAATTAGATCAGGATAAATATGAAGTTATGATAAGAGACATACGTGCAGATATTGAGATTTTCAGAGAAGAAAACATTCCTCTAAGAACCGAATTAACAAAGTTAGGACAACAGTATGAAGAAATTTGTGGATCAATGATGGTTACATTCGATGGAGAAGAAAAAACCATGCAACAGATGGGGAAATATCTGCAAGTCACCAATAGAGAAACAAGAGAAGGAGCATGGAGAGCAGTCTGGGAAAGAAGATCAAAAGATGCAGATAAGATAGATGATTTATATGGAAAAATGCTCTCTATTAGACATGAAATTGCCATAAATGCAGGTTTTGAAAATTATCGAGACTACGCATTTGTTGCAAAACATAGATTCGACTACACGCCTGTCGATTGTGAAGATTTTCATGCAGCAGCAGAGCAGGTATGTGTCCCCTTGGGGAGAATTCTAGATAAACAAAGAAAGGATCTCTTAGAAGTCAATACTCTAAGACCATGGGATTTAGGAGTAGATGTGTACGCACGACCTCCTCTAAAACCATTCAATAATGTGGATGAAATGGTAGAAGGGACATCAAAAATGTTTCACAAAATTAGTAATGAACTAGGAAGTATGTTTGATAGCTTAAGAGATGGAAAATCATTAGATCTAGATAGTCGGAAAGGAAAGGCGCCAGGAGGATATCAAATTAGTTTTGATCGAATTAGGAGGCCATTTATCTTCATGAATGCTACTGGATTACAAAGAGATTTAGAGACAATGGTACACGAGGCAGGACATGCATTTCACGCAATTTATTCAAGTAAATTAGAGTTAATCGATCATAGAGATCCACCGATAGAATATGCAGAAGTAGCAGCAATGAGTATGGAACTACTAGTACATCCTCACTTAGAAGAGTTCTATTCAAAGACAGATGCTGATCGAGCAAGAAGAACTCATCTTGAAGGAATNGTTAGTCTTCTACCTTGGATTGCAACAATAGATGCTTTTCAGCATTGGGTACATACAAATCCAGGACATAGCAAAGAAGAACGAAAAGAAATTTGGAGAAATTTACGTTCAAGATTTGGTGCAGATGTCGAATGGGATGGAATTGAAGAATTGAGAGATATCGGTTGGCATCGTCAATTACATTTGTTCACATATCCATTCTATTATATCGAATATGGAATTGCACAACTTGGTGCATTACAAATTTGGTTACAATCACTTGACTCNNTTGAATCAGCTCTAGAGAATTATGCTCATTCCATGAAACTTGGAGGAAGTAAACCNCTNCCTGAACTCTTTAGTTCAGCAAAANTGGAATTCTCATTCGATCCAAATACTGTTAGAAGTCTCATTGAAGCTGTTCAAGATAAACTTGCAGATTTACCTGCCTAATTAGTCCCGAATTCCTTCAGCAACTACACTGATTACTGCATCCCCTTCAGGTAGATTTGGGCTATCAATCAAACGAGCTACTCTTCTTCCGCCCTTTGACTTGCGGAGGTATAAGCGGAATGTGCTTGCGTGACCAACGATATGTCCACCTATTGCTTTTGTAGGATCTCCCCACATAGTACCTGGATTGGACATAACTTGGTTAGTGACTAATACTAATGCATTATGAACATCTGAAAGCTGTTTCAATTCCTTCAANTGTCGATTCAACTTCTGTTGACGTGGTGCTAGCATTCCTCTACCCACATATTCTGCTCTGAAATGACTAGTCAATGAATCAACAATAATTAATTTGACCTCAACTGATTTTGACATTCGTTTAATTTCATCAACTAGAAGCATTTGATGTGCTGAATTGTATGCTCTAGCGACATGAATTCTTTCCAATGCATCTTCTGGATTCATACCTATAGCCTCAGCCATCTGTGCTATCCTCTCAGGACGGAATGTATCTTCTGTATCAATATAGAATACTTCTCCAGCTAACCCACCTTGATCCAGTGGTAGTAGTGTATTCACTGCTAATTGATGTCCAATCTGGGTTTTACCACTTCCAAATTCTCCAAATACTTCGCATATACTTTGAGTTTCAAATCCTCCACCCAGTAATTCGTCGAGTGCACTTGAACCACTAGATAATTTGAGAACCTGCTTTCTTCTATCTAGTAATTTACTACCACTCAAAAATCCACCGATATTTGCTAACTTCTTTGCACCCTGAATAATCTTTGAAGACACTGCTTCACCAAGTTCTGCCTGTTCAGCTAACTCAGTTGGACTCATTACTGCNATTGCTAGCAAGTCATCAAAACCTGCTTCTTTCAATTTCTCTGCAGTNGCNGGACCAACNCCTGGNAGNTCCTCGATCGTCGCCTCNTCNTCCTCTTCTATCTCGACCATTGGAATNTCTTCCTCTTCGCCGTCCATGTTCGTTTCGCTTTTTTTCTTACTTGCCATAGGTTTTCATCTCCTCGTATTCANCNCTAACCAATGTTCGGCAGTATATGAAGAAATGATGGNGGCCTTTTGANTNNGGTCAANANAATATCCNACATNNCATCTTAGCAGTATGTTCTTTTTTCACTTTCAGTTCTAATTCAGTGAATTCCGAAACTGTATTNANAACAANACCAATNCTGTAGTCTCTTGATTTACATTCTCATTATCNACTGCATCTCCAATAATCAATTCCCATCCACCAATCATTGGGNTTTCTTCNNTATGTGTCCACGTNTATGATTGCCCTTCTCCAATAACTTGAGTATGAGTTGCAATAAGTTCNCCAGNNGGATCAAANAATTGCCAAGTAATTTCNACATCATCAGGAGGAGGGATAGCAAGCGCATTTTCTACATTNGTNATNGTTGAAGAAATTTCTAATTTNACNGGANTTTGAATACTNTTNATATTCATNGAATCAATATGTAAATCAGCAGGTTCATCCACNCCAGTCGGGCTAGTTTGATTNANATGAAATGCNCCATTGAATGAAATNGTNAATTCNTNACTAGCACTATTTCCTCCAGAGTCATTTGCACCTGCGNGAGACTGAAANATTCCNTATGAAACATAATCNCGTGACANTATCTTAGANTCNGCTGCATTGGTNGAAATTCGTTNTGTTCCATCCCCTGGTTCCANCCAAAATTCTGTGAGAGCNCCCCCAGATGATTCNGTNCCTGTGAAATCAAAGGAAACNTGCATTCCTTCTATTGANGTGCCATTATTCGCATCTTTGACAAAATGAATAATCCCTGAAGCNCCTTCCATGTCCACNGATATNTCGATGAGTGAAGACTCNTCATCTGCTCCTNTACATCCNGAAAATAGGAACGAGCAAGCCANCAATATGGCGATGAACTTGTCTCGCATGANAATNNATACTGANAGNGATAGATAAGACCCTCGATGANNAGAAANTGGTAGCGAGGGATGGATTTGAACCATCGGTCTCCGGGTTATGAGCCCGACGGGATAACCAGACTACCCCACCTCGCTANCTAGCCGGAATCTAGACACGTATAAGAAATCGATAGTTGAATATCGACGGGTTGATGGACTAGAAATGAAATTTCGTATTAATGACAGGCGACCTTCTTGTCCAGAATGCGATGATGGTCCTTCCGAATCGCATTGTAGAAGGTGATTTACGTGTTTCTAATGGCTTGATAAAAACNATCGCCTCNCAAGGTGGGCTGGTTCCCGAATCTCATGAATTGGTTATTGATGGTACAGGATTACACCTATTGCCNGGAGCAATAGACCCTCATGTCCACTTCCGAGANCCAGGTAATCCAGAAAAAGAAGACCTTGAGAGCGGAAGTAGAGCTGCTGCTGCTGGNGGAATCACANCATTTCTAGACATGCCAAATACGGTACCNAATGCAACAAAACTAACAGTACTTCAAGATAANTTTCGTAGGGCTGCAAAAAAATCAGTCACTCATAGTGGATTCTTTATNGGAGCAACTCCCACCAATTTAGATGATTTAATCGATGCCGTTGGGACNCCNCAAAAACCCAATANTTCAGGAGTTTGTGGAATCAAGATTTTCATGGGCAGCAGCACNGGNGATTTACTTGTNCATGAACAGAANCATCTTGAGAAAATTTTTGCGAATACAGGGGGCATCATAGCNACNCATGCTGAAGANGAAATTCGACTTCAATCACGTATTGCAGAATTTNGTCATAGATCCGATATAGCAGCNCATGCCGAATGTAGAGATGTNGAATGTGCTCTATTGGCAACAAAACGAGCATCAGGTTTAGCCAAGGATTATGATCATCGTCTACATATTGTTCACCTAACTAGTGGATCTGAAGCCGATTGGTTGGCTTCAAACAAAGGTGATTTGATTACCACAGAAGTTTGTGTTCAGCACCTTACTTTCGANCAAAATGATGTTGAGGAAAGAGGAGTTCGTTTACTAATGAATCCACCTATTCGTNATACTGAAGATAAAGACAAATTATGGGAGCGCCTCAAAGACGGAACTATTGATTGTGTTGTTACTGATCATGCACCTCACACTTTGGAAGCAAAATCAGTTGGATATCCAAAGGCACCTGCTGGAATGCCGGGNGTTGAAACTTCATTACCTCTAATGTTAACACATGCNANTGATGGGAAATGCAGTGTATCTGATGTCGTNCGCTGGATGTGTGAAGGACCNGCGAANGTATACAANATAGANAATAANGGCTCACTCATCGAAGGATACGATGGNGATTTGACACTTGTTGATTTAGAAACNCATCGAANGATTACAGATGCAGATACTTGGACNAAAGTTGGTTGGACCCCTTACGATGGATTTGAACTCACAGGATTACCAATGTGGACCATCGTTGATGGAATACCCGTACATAGTAGAACAAAAAANGGCCCATTCAAAGGAAAACCATTGGTTAAGCCAGGTCAAACAGGTCGAAGTCTAAGATTCAGATGATTCAGCAACTGGTTTAGCACCACCATCAGAAGAGGCAGTGGAAGATTCTGTATCGTAGNTGTACGTTACAGGATCNTCCTCAGGTAAATCCACAGTAATAACATGCGAGAGATTGTCNGTCAAATGAACAGTCATTCCTGCTGAAGAAATTGAGTAGATATAATCGCCCATAAAGATAGATCTTCGAATATCGGTATTAGAATACCAATATTCTTGCACTCCATTTCCATACAGAGAGGAATGATCTACTTCCCCATGTGCAGTCAATGATTTATTTTCAACATCAATATTGACTAATTTCAACATCGAAATAAATTCATAACCATAGTAAGTGTATGTTCTATCATTTTCTACAACCGTATCGTAAACCCAACGATGAGTAGAGAGNGGTACTGCAAGTAGATTTTCAGGAGCCCAATAGTTGAACGCCTTNTGCTCATATGTTGCTTCTGACCATGACCANGACCAACCACAAGAACGAATATNNGNACAATTATCATCNAAATANCCAGGAGATANTGATAGAGAATCNGCCAANCTTGGATTCTCNAAATCACTAACATCGAATAGACTAATCTGAGTTTGAGACCANTCNAGACCAAATCCATCATCTCCTGCAGGNCCAATTCCNATNGTTAGAAGNAGATCCTCNTTCAAAGGATGNATGTAAGTGGAAACACCAGGCACCTCTAATTCTCCGAGAATTGTAGGGTTACTAGGATCTGAAAGATCTATAGTCCACAACGGATCGATATTTCGAAAAGTTACGAGATAACCTATTTCTCCAACAAATCGAGAGCTCCAAATTCGCTCACCGCAAGCAATATCATTGATTTCTCCAATCACATTTAGAGTACCTTCACCATCATCTTGTAGTACAGTTACATGATTTGAAGGGCCAAGACAATCAGGAATCTCAGGTTCAACTATAATTTCATCACTTTCTCCGGAAGCAACAGAATCAACTGCAACTGCAATATCTTCCATGACATCAACTGCAGTCATCCACCATCTACCCCAATTATCAGATGTAGAAGCAACCCGAATACTTCCATTGTATTCAGAAATAGAGAATTGATCTTGAACATCACCCTTTACTCGCCCAGAACCAATGTATTCAGTATTGGCTGGTTCAGAGATATCGAAAGCATGGATGTTTGTCTCATCTTCATACCTATCATCTATACCCCAATACCACCACCAATCATTAGCCGGTTCAGCAAGTACCATCATATTGCCAGAAGCATACACATTAACCCATGATGATGCTATATGATCTACCTGTAAAGTGGTCTCTTCTTCAAACAAGCCAATTGTCGCAATTGTTGTGAATCCTCGTGTCATAACATCTTTGGCTGAAGAAAATTCACTACAGTCTCCAGCAGTTACTCCATGAGT
>PAOK01000038.1 GCA_002708015.1 Methanobacteriota archaeon | reverse complement strand
GATGGAAGAACGTTAATCGGTGGATAGATTCCTGCTTGATGTAATTCACGAGAAATTACAATTTGACCTTCAGTGATATATCCTGAAAGATCGGGGATTGGATGAGTGATATCGTCACCAGGCATAGTCAAAATAGGGAATTGAGTAATACTTCCCTTCTTTCCTTTTACAATTCCGGCTCTCTCGTAAAGCATTGCTAAGTCAGTATACATGTAACCCGGATACCCTCTTCGACCTGGAACTTCTTCTCTTGCTGCACCAATCTGACGAAGAGAATCACAATAATTCGTCATGTCTGTGTAAATAACCAAAACGTGGTAATCATGTTCAAACGCAAGATATTCCGCTGCTGTCAAAGCAAGACGAGGCGTAATCAAACGTTCAACTGCTGGGTCGTCTGCTAAATTAACGAACAAAGCAGCATTTTCTAGAGCACCAGTTCGTTCCAAATCCGCTCGGAAGAAATTGTATTCCTCGGCAGTAATCCCCATTGCACAAAATACTACGATAAATTCTTCATCACTGTCCTTCAGTTTAGCCTGACGAGCAATCTGTAATGCAATATCGTTGTGCGGGAGTCCAGAGGCACTAAAGATAGGAAGTTTCTGTCCTCTCACTAGAGTAGTACAACAATCAATTGCACTTACTCCTGTCTGAATAAAATCATGAGGAGATTGACGAGAATAAGGGTTAATTGCTGCACCGATAATATCTGCTTTTCCGTCAGCAACAATATCTGGTCCACCGTCCCTAGGACGCCCTGCGCCATCTAAAATTCGTCCAACTAAACCTTTGCTAACAGGTAACTTGAACACATCACCAAGAAATTTAACGCCTGCTTTTCGATCGATTCCTTCAGTTCCTTCAAAGACTTGAACGACCACCATATCATCAGATGTATCAAGAACTTGACCGTTTTTTGTGGAACCATCAGACAAACGAATTGTTACAATTTCTCCGTAAGCTACAGGTTCAGTCTTCTCTAGGAACACCAAAGGTCCCTTGATATCAGTAATTGTCTTGTATTCTTTACTTGTCATTTTTCATCCCTCCCTACTGGGCCTCCACGGAATTGCCAATCTGGCTCACCATTTCTTCAACGAGTCCCTCAATCTTCTCAAGGTAACCTTCTGCAAATCTAGCACGCATTAATTCGATGCGTGCTGGAACATTTACCACATCTTCTAGAACTGCTCCTGCGGCCATTGCTTTCTTCGCTTCTTCTTGGAAAGTAAGTATCGCACGAGCCATTGCATATTGCTGCTCAACTCCACTGTAAGCATCAACAGGATCGAATCCGTTCTGTTGTAGGAAATATACGCGAATCATACGTGCAACTTCAAGAGTTAATTGCTGATCCATAGGCAATGCATCTGAACCGACCAGTTGTACGATTTCTTGCAATTCTGCTTCGACCTTTAGAAGAGCACTAATTTCAGTCCTAACCTCAGGGAAATCACTGGCAATGTTGTCCCTAAACCATTGATTTAAGCTCTGAGGATACAATGAATAAGAATTCAGCCAATTNATCGCAGGGAAGTGTCTTTGTCTAGCNAGACCTGCATCNAGNCCCCAGAAAACCTTCACAATNCGCAATGTACCTTGACTAACAGGTTCTGANATNTCNCCACCNGGTGGAGATACTGCTCCGATTACAGTNACAGAACCATCATCTCCGTTCAATGTCTCTACACGNCCCGCTCTTTCGTAGAATTCTGCTAATCNACTAGANAGGTAAGCAGGATATCCTTCTTCACCNGGCATTTCTTCAAGACGACTTGAAATTTCACGCATTGCTTCTGCCCAACGGCTNGTTGAATCNGCCATGAGAGCAACATCNTAACCTTGATCACGGAAATATTCNGCAATNGTGATTCCNGTATATACNGATGCTTCTCGAGCAGCAACAGGCATNTTNGAAGTGTTTGCAATCATCACNGTTCGATTCATCAACGGTTTACCGGTGTTNGGNTCAATAAGATGAGGGAATTCATCNAATACTTCTGTCATTTCATTNCCACGTTCTCCACATCCNATNTAAACTACAATTTGAGCATCNGAATANTTAGCGAGAGATTGTTGAGTAACAGTTTTTCCTGAACCAAANGGACCTGGNATACCAGCAGCTCCTCCTTTCGCTAATGGGAANAGGAAATCGAGTATTCGCATACCAGTAACCAATGGTGTATCAGGAGCATATTTCTGATTAAATGGCCGNGGATGACGTACAGGCCATTCCTGCATCATTTGAATTTCAGTACCNTCATCAAGNGTACANACNGTCTCNGTTACATTAAACTCGCCAGATTCNATCTTCTTNATTTTACCTGAAGCCTTAGGAGGGACCATGATTTTGTGNGTAATTGTGTCAGTCTCTTGAACTGTACCGATTACTTGGCCTCCGAAAACTTCNTCNCCNACNGAAGCAGTAGANTCAAANGNCCATTTNTTNTCTAAATCNAANCCATCTGCATCCACTCCACGAGTAATNAAAACACCCATTACTTCTTCCAAAGTCTGNAGNGGTCTTTGGATNCCNTCGTANATCTGTGTTAGAAGNCCNGGACCNAGTTGGACAGAAAGTGTCTGACCNGTACTAAANACNGGCTCNCCCGGNCGNATTCCNGANGTGTCTTCGTAAACCTGAATCACAGATTGTTCNCCGTGAATCTCAATTACTTCACCCATTAGTTTCTCGTGNCCTACACGGACCACTTCGTACATTCTTGCATCAATACCTGTCGCGGTAACGACNGGTCCTGAAATTCGATATATGACGCCTTCATTATTGCTCATGTNTTTCACTTTCCTTTGTTTTTTTTACTTCCATAAATCGACACCAAGTGCCTTTCTAATGGACTCCCGCAAGGTGTTATCCTCCTCAGTACCAATACCAAGGAACGTGGGCGTAATGCTCAGNTTAACCTGATCNCGNACACGCTCTGGNAAACGACCNAGGTCGCGGGAATCTAATACNACGATNCCNATATCACTATCNGACATCAATTCACGGCAANTTNCCGCTAAGTCTTCTATTGTTGTTGGATTATGGAGATGGGTAATACCNGCTAATTGGAAACCAAGTGTAAACTCAGGATTCCCAACAACTGCTATTTCCATTTTCNACCTCCTCCTATATCGTCAANTGCGCTTCAATAATGCCNTCAGGCAAACCTGCTGCTTTNCCGCGCACNAGCAAGCGTAGNTTTTCAACTTCGAGAATTTTCCTNTCTATGTAATAGACAACAGGAACTGCAGAAATGGGATTAAGATGAGANAAACGAAGTAAAAGATCACTTCTCTTNTGATGAAATAGATTTACTACTGGATCTANNGAAATACCTGAATCNACTANATTCAATGCNGCCTCAAGACCTTCGTCATCGAAACTAGGTGTCTTNCGAAGTGCCACAAGAATATCTTCACTTTTNTGAGCAGCAAGAAGGCCTTTTTCAGTGGCTTTGGATAGNCCNCTACCTGGGACAAATATTTGNGATCTCTTNTCGATAGACAGACCTTGGCGCATCGCTCTCATAATATTCAAAATATCACGATGAGCAATTTCCATTTTGAAGTATCTTTTGAGACACGCATGAGGNCCATGTGNAGGAATGGATTTTAGNGCCTGACGATAATANGCTCTGTCTAATGCATCTTCATANTCAGCTAGGCCAGACTCNGGAGGAACTTCGGAGAAAATTTTAGTTCCTAATTTCATCTTACCTATCGCATGAGCNGCTTCNNCTAANTCGGATGATGATTCAACGATTGATATCCATGNATTATTATGAGGATTTTCNGCTGGNAGAGCACCTTTACCTACTCGAGAACTNTCTGCTCCACTNTTNACTGCACGNAGAACNGCTTTNGCNTTNTTGAAATCAACTNTCAAGGCCCAAACATCAACAATATCTGCTAGTTCNCCATTACAGAAAGCNTCNACTTCATGCACTTCNCTGTCTAGNTTATGACTCAAAGCNGCNTCAACGAGTTCTGGTCCACTNAGTCTGTGACCGTATAGATCCATATCNGNNCGATANCCTGCATCNCCGATTGTATTNGCAATACTNTCNGGTTCTAGTTTCAACAATTGTCTGATNCTAGTTCTGTCAAGNAAACGAGATCTACGTGANCGTGCTCTGGCAGCTGCATTTGCCCAATTNGCACGTCCAACCCACATTGAAATCTCTCCTCATTCACCAAATAATGTTCTAGTNACATCACCTAAGGAGTCCGTCCAGACTTCTTCNAGGCGATTATCAAACGTGTAATCCAGTCTTATGCTTTCATCTTCTGCNACAAGGATAAAACCGCCGAGNGCATCNATCTCGNNACCTATTTTGTAACCACTAGNNTTCTGTTCTAAAGCNGCTTTGTCAATTGAGGCAGGTAACAATGTCATTTTTCCTGAACTTTCTGACTTTGCTTCTTTNAGCATCGAATCTAANANAGCAGATCTTTTTGTTAACTTAGGGTCACCAAGTTTACTACGAATAGCTTCCAATGTAATGTCTATTTCTTCTCTTCGAGCAATTAAGACATCTTTCTGATTCATTTGCCTAGCACTAGCTACTGATTCCTTTGCTATCTGAGCCGCTTCAAGATCTGACCCAGACAGAGTAGAAGTAGCATGTACGTCTATTTGCTTCTCTGCTTCTGATGCGATATTAGCCGCTTGGGCTTGGGCTTCAGAAATTATGGCTTCAGCTTCTTTTGCGGCTTCCGCTGCAATGTCCTTAGCAAGTTTCTCTAAACTCATAGTAAAATCCTCACAAATGTGAATATATTATTCGTCTCCGAATGTTCACATTAGGAACATTGCTAGGAAACCGAACAATACGATGGTCTCAGGTAGAGCAGTGAAGATTAGACCAGTAACGAATTTGTCTCCATCTTCTGCAACCATTCCAACAGCTGCTGCGCCAATCTGGCCTTGGCTCATACCTGTGCCTATACCAGTGAGGCCGAGGGCAATTCCAGCTGCAAGGGGCATACCCCATGCGTATCCGGCGCCCGCTTCCGCTGCTGCTGCACCGGTTGCTGCCACTACGTCTGTTATGCCAACAATGGCTAACAGTACGATCATCATTCTCAATACTTTCATTCTCATCTTTGGGTTCATTATTTCTTCCTCCGTTGTTGTTGTTGTCCTGCGCGAAAACACGCGGGAATGTCATTATTTCCCCGAATCCACCTCCACGAATTGGGACCTGCCTCCGAGAGGCGCAAAAGCCTTCCCTGACGCGGTATAGAATTGACGCATCCACTCTACAAAGTGGAGTCTNGCAGCATGAATGTTAGGGCTAAATACCCCAAGAACCCATGCGAAAATCTGAACAGAAAACCATCCCAGTAGCGCTACTATAGCAATTAAAATTGATCCACCTGAAGAAAATCCTTCTACTATCATGGGATATAGTAGACCATTACCTGCTTCAGCAATCTTCACTCCAACNATACCTACAGCAAACAGTCTAACGTAAGAAAGAGTGGTAGGCAACATTCCAATAGCTTCGATTGGACCGAGAATTAGCGCAACCGGCAAAGGAACGTTTTCGTGAGTNAGATGGACGATAATGAGGATTACACCGATTAATGCTGCAATAGCACCTCCCATTTGAATATCTGACANTAATGCCTCGTATCCAGGTGAGGGACTTCCCTGAAGAATTAGGTAAGCATATGAGAAAAAGAAGCCTCCTCCTAGAACTAACATCCATGAAACCTTTCCAAAGAGGGCTCCTGACCACCCATGTCCGTGCCTCACCTCGTCTATTGCACCTAAAACAAAGGCTATCATCAAGTGAACAACACCCAAGTAAATTGTAAGGAGGATTAAATCTGTCAGATTTCCTGTTACCCTGTGGAACGGGAATGCTAATACAACTCCCATGGGAAGNTTTGCCTCAAACAAATTATGATGATTAGAGAATTCTCCGCCATATGGGTACATTACAGACAAAGAAGATGCCCATGATGGAACTCCATCAGTAAATACCCAATGACAATCGGAACCGTAAGACGCTCCGGCAGCATGTAAAGCAGCATCACAATGCCAGTGAGGAAGTATCTCAAAGCCTGCAAATTCTCCATATATATATCCGAAAAGAATAGTAGAGACTCCAATGTAAGAAAGAAGTTTAGCTCCGAGGAGGCCTAATTCGTTTCCAGAATCCTTAGTTTTCATGTACACTAGACCGCCGAGACCAAGAGTCATCAATCCGTACAACATATCACCTAACATCAAGCCGAAAAATAATGGATAGGTGAAAAGCATGAACACAGTAGGGTCAATCTTACCGTAATCAGAACGACCTACGGCGTCTGTTAACAGTTCCATCGGTTTAGAGAGGCCATGGTCTCCAAAGGCGATGGGAGGGCTAGGAGAATCGTGATCATCATGATGACCATGTAATCCGTGATGTTTGGGGGCTACGTCGGTATTCACATCTATGTGACTACAATAAGCATTGATAGATTCTTTAATTTCTCCAACTCTATCTGCTACAACCCAACCATCTATGACGAATGCATTCTTACTAACTGCGACCTTGGTTGGAGCAGTAGACTCGACAAAATCTCTCTCAAGTAGTTCTAATCCACAGAGAAATTGTGAACCATTGAGTGACCTCCATTCATCTAGGGCATTTTCCAAGCTCTTTTTCTCTTCTAAGAGAGAGTCCAGATTCTTATTTTCCGTGGATAATTCAGACGAGGGGGGGCCTTCGCCTGAAGGAGGTTGGATAGCAGTAAATCCTAACGAATCTAAAGCCTTAGAAGCCGA
Source organism: Methanobacteriota archaeon (assembly GCA_002708015.1). Lineage (GTDB taxonomy): Archaea > Thermoplasmatota > Poseidoniia > Poseidoniales > Thalassarchaeaceae > MGIIb-N2. The sequence goes on along the minus strand of PAOK01000038.1, from coordinate 67,826 downwards.
TTCAGCATCTTCATTTCTAACTACGACTAAGCATAAACGGCCTCCATTGGTTGTCGCTTCCGCAACAAATCCATCAACTCCAGATTCCTTGAGGGCTACTCTAATCGAACTCTTTGATGAAAGTCGTCCAATTAGGGCAACAGCAGAGGTATAACCTTCTAGAAGGTCTAAATCGACACCTAAGGCAGAGAAATCTTCCAAGGATTGTAATCGCTCTTTTGAAGCGCTAATTAGCAAATTTACGTCTTCGATTCTTTCTATTTTAGACGCTATATCCTCTACAGCATCACCAAGTGAACTCGAAAGCCATTCTCTGACCAAAGACTCCGATTCTTTACCCTCAGGCTTTTCTGGACTTACCCAATTTAATACGCTGCGATAGGTAGTCAATTGTTTAGCAATTTCTTCGTGATCTTCACGTGGAGAGCCCAACTCTAATCCTTCATCATCCTCTCCATCAAAATCAATAATGTCAATCGCATTAAGCGATACTAATCGATGCATGACTTGGTCAAGATTAGACTTTAGACCTGCAGCAATGATGCGTGCCATAGGCCGATTTGTCATCTCTCCAACCATGTAAATTCACCTAATTTCGAATAGCATCTAATACAAGCGAAATTGCTGTATCTCTGTTAGATTCAGCACTTAAATGGACATCTGAAAGAGTGCTTTCACCTGATTTCTTTACCTTGGCTGCTTCTCCAGAGGCTGCCTCACGTGCAGATTGAAGATTACTTTGTGCGGATGCTTCAGTTTCGCGACGTCCAGCAACAACAGACTCACTAGCCGCAGAGCGAGCATCAGAAAGAATTCTGGATGCTTTTTCCTTAGCGGCAAGGATTGTTTGTTCAGCAGAAGCCTCGGCTTCTTTGATAGCACGAAGGATGTCGTTTCTTCCCAAAGTGAATCACCTTTCTATCGCCCAATAATGATGGGCTTATCATATTGACCATTGAGAAATAGTTTCAGAAAGCCACAACAAAAACTCATATCCATGCAATAAGTGGAGTACATGTGGACCACACCTCGATAGGCGAAGGCGACTGGGAGACTCTCCAGTCTAATCTAGAAGCTACTATCCCTGTATACGACCGAATCAATCGATTTGCAACGTTTGGACAAGATCAAAGATGGAGAAAAATGGTGCAACAAAGATTACCTGAACAAGGAAAAATCTTGGAAATAGGGTGCGGACCCGGATCGTTTGCAGAAAATCTCGAAGGGAGAGATCTCACATGCCTCGACCCTATACCTGCTATGCTATCTGTTGCAGAACCAAGAGTAAACGAAAAAAGGCTCTCCAAAGGCTACTCAAAGGCAATGTTTGTAGAAGGAACTGCTGAATCTCTACCTTTCGACGATTGTTCTTTCGATGCTGTTTGTACCTTGTTCTCATTTAGAGACTGGTACGACAAACCTAAGGGATTGTCAGAAGCACTAAGAATTCTAAAACCAGGGGGGAAAATAGTGATAGTTGACCCAGCTAAGATCAATCGATTCCATGGCTGGCTAGGTTATCTATACATGAGAGTGTGGGTTGGTTCTTATGCAAGAATAATTTGTAAACAGAAAGAACATCCTTGGAAATGGTTGACAAAAACATATGTCCACTTCGGTACCACGAAACATTACGTGGAAATGATCAAAGGAACTGGATTCAAGAACGTCAAATCAAAACTTATCTTCCCTGGGATGGCAACGATCTGGGAAGGTACGAAATAAAGAATATTAGATAATCCAAAACATTCGACGACATGTAACTGCTCGCCAAATAATCCCCCTAGTTAGTGGATTAAAGAGAATATTGAGTAAACCATCTGGAAGTCTAAACAAAATACTACCAATTTTGAAAGATCTCTTGGAATTGCGCATTACTTTACCCATCTGTTTATTCCATCTTTTTTCATAATCAGAGAGCGGGATTCCATCTTTCAAATGTTCTGCAATTACTTGACCGGCTATCCTTCCACCCACCATTGCTATTGTAATCCCTGCTCCATTGGACGGAAGTACCATACCAGCTGAATCGCCAACTAACAAATAATTACCTTTGACGAAATTCTTTATTGTNCCAGACATAGGAAGCGATCCTGCTCCTCTGAATGAAATCTCTCCATCATACTTTGAAATGAACTCATTCGCATATTTATTCATGGATTTACCTCTGGAAAAACTCTTCTGAATCCCTAAACCAATATTCGCTCCACTTGATTTTGGGAACATCCAAGCATAACCTCCTGGAGCCATCGAACCAAAGTGTAATTCAACAGCATCTCCATAATCTCCATCCATTAGAACAAATTTTACAGGGATTTTCAGAGATTTTTCATCCCAGTAATCCCTTCTTAATGGGTCACTATGTCCTGCAGCCCCCACAATAATTTTTGCTTTAATCGATTTACCACTACGAAGTTTTACGGAATTTTCTACCACTGATTCCACATATTCATCAACAAGAAATTCTGCCCCACATTGTTTTGCCATCTCAACAAGAGCTTCGTCATGAGCAACTCGATTTAGAACTAAACCATCGAAATTAAACTCCAATGGTTTCCCAGAGGGAGGAACAATATGCATTTTGGAAGACTTTCTAGATATTGCATGTTCAGGGGTTTGAAACAAATCGTCCATATCTGGGACATCTGGACAAAGTCGCCTCATCTCGTCATTTGTAGGAACTAATTCCCCACATTGTAGCGGGGAACCGATAGGGTCTCTTCCATCAATTACCAATACATTTGCACCTCCTTCAGCAGAATACCGAGCAACAGTACTACCTGCAGGCCCGCCCCCGATAATTATCACATCATAACTATCTCGAACCATGACAATCACACCTTTCTACCTAGAGATATCTCCGCTAAGCCTTCCATTAATTCTCTAGCAGGAGTAAGAGGTAAAGTCCTCAACTTGTCTAATGCATTAATTAGATGCGTTTCAATCAAATTCCTCGTATATTCAAACGAACCAGCTTCATGAAGTAAATCTGTTAATTCATCCCAATGAGCATCATTAAACGATTCTAGAATTTCTGAAATTCGTTGTCTAGGTGCGCCGTGTAACACAGTTAAGGCATGAATTAATGGCAATGTCATCTTTCCTTCATGCACATCAGTTCCTCTAGGCTTACCCATGGATATATCTCCAGTGAGATCTAGTAAATCATCTACCATTTGGAATGCGACACCTATTCCCATTCCGAAATCTTTCAGATTTTCAATTTCTATCTCGGAAGCATCAGCGAGAATTGCCGCTGCTGCACATGCATTTGCAAAGGGGCCTGCCGTCTTGCCTCTAACAATCTCATCGTAATCTTCCGGACGAGTAGTAAGATCTCGAATATGTCTCATTTGTTTTAATTCTGCAGCAGCAATAGCAGTACAAGTTCTAGAAACAGATTCAACAATTCTGTTTTCAGCTCTTCCACCCAAACCGAAACCTAACACAAACAGATAATCTCCGACAATAATTGCTTCTGCATCACCATGAGTAGTATGTAATGTGGGTGCCCCTCGTCTCAATCGAGCCCCGTCATAGATGTCGTCATGAACTAATGTAGCAGTATGAATTAATTCAAACGCGAGTGCCAGATCCATCACTTCATCGCTTGGAATACCACCTGCAGCTTCATGAGCCAATAATGTCAGAACTGGCCTCCATCTCTTACCACCTGCCATCAGTACAGTTCGCGCCATGGCCATTGCTTCTGCTGAAGGTCCGAGCATCTCTTCATCAACTAATTCTTCTAAAGCAATTTCCACCCTATCACGATAAGAGCGCAGGCGCGCCTCCAAATCTATGCTCGCAACCATGGTTACAAGGGAGTGTCAGAGGGTTTGCTATATCAACAGGTGTACAGACGACAGGGCAATATGAGCGAGGACGATACGGAACGAATTGGTGTTCTCTCAAGTCTTTCTCACCATTGTGCAGCTAGAATAGATGCGCTCTCCGTTCATCTTTCAGAAAATAATATTCAACATGTAGACAGTTTAATTCGAGGTTGTGAGAATTTAGATCAAGGGGAAATTGATCTCTTTGTTGCACCAAGTAATTTGGTTTGGGATGATAGAGAAATTCTGGCAAGGAAAGGATTGTCTATCGTAGCCGCTCTCCAAAGAAACCACCCTTTTCACGTATTAGTTTCAAGTGATGANCCCTGGCATCTCAANGCTGATGCAATAGTTCTGTGNGATGAAAAAATTATACAACGACAACTACTCAGGAGGAGAGGTAAAGTACCTCGTAGATTGGATATTAGAAATTATTCTGAATTTGATTTAGATTCAAATTCTGGCGAAGATTTGAGAAGGGCTCANCAGATGATAAATGACGGCAAAATAGATGCATTTATCATTCCAAGAGGAAGCTATTCTTTAGCTGGATTGAACGAAAGAAGGCATGCGATGCTGCCTGATGCAGAAGAAATGGCAGGAATGCGTTTTGTACCAGCCCCATTTGTTGATTTGATGTTAGTTTTATCACGCCAAGGCTTNNACCCTCATGTCATTAAATCATGGACAGATAATGAAGCAAAGAACGCATGGCTAGTAACTAAGACGATTCTAGAAAGAACTCCTAAAGAATTGCATGATTGTATCGGTATCCACTANAGACAAAGAAATGTAGGGCCGATATTGGAAGAAGCAGAAAGGGTGAAAGATTTGTTTGTCCTTGAAACACTCCACGATCCTGAAGGAGAAGTTGACGACTTACTGCGATATGAGATAATTGTNGAGACCGTTAATCANGATGGAACTAAGACTACAGGTATCGAACGCGTTGGACCTGTGGACAAATTAAACGTCGATATTCATTTTATGATGAATGATTGGAATTCTATCTTAGAAAGAATGCCTATGTCGGAAGAAGAATAGANAACTTCGGCAATTCTCTATTTTCTTTCAGAATGTACTTTTCGACCCCAACATTGGCGTAACCTATACAACACCTAAAGATGCGATGGATGTAATTGAGGGCTCAGACATGCAGATCGACACTGAACGTCTAGCAACCCTACATACAAGCAAATTAGAACAACTCAAAGATACCGCATCTGAAGCAGGAATCCCACGAACAGGCTCTGTAGAAAGGTTAAGAATTCGTTTAATTCAATCAATTATTATACCTGAAGAAGATCTTAGTTGGGATGGAATTCAAGATATTTCTAACCAACAGTTGACTGATTTATTGAAGATATTTGGAATAAAAAGTTCAGGCTCTCAAAAAGACAAAAGACAACGAATATGGTTACATATTTATCACGATCCAAAAAAGCTCACAATTGATTCACTTGCCGAAATGAATCGAGATGACTTACATGAATTATGCGCAAGATTAGAGATGCCNCGNTCAGGAAATAAAACACAGCTTGTTGGAAGAGTTGCAGGAGTGCTCTCGAATCAAGAAGGTGCTTGGGGGAGAATCAAAAGATCTGTTAAGCGAGGGTCTTCATCTTCAACCCCATCTCCGAGGCCTTCAGTACCTGTTCCTACCTCTAACACTCCAACCTCCACTCCCCCTACTCAAGAAATCATTCAAACAAAAATAGAAGAAGTGAAAGAAGAGCCTGAAACGGAATTTATCGAAGAAACTTCTGATGAAGAAGAACTTGTAGAAGAAAATACAATTCAAGATTCTAAACCACTTACTCAAACTATAGAAGTAGGTGCTGAAATTGCATTTAGAGAAGTAGAAAATCGNGAGGCAGAATTACGTTCTCTAATTAGAGATTTTCTAATCATTGGAGAGCAATCTCCCGAAGATATTGCAGCTTTCATTGAAGATCTTAATCCAAGAGGATTTGACATATCTCATAATATTGTCAAAGAATTTATTCTGAATTTAATTCAAGAAATGGCNCAAAGAAAGGAAAAGGAGCATGAAGCTCAATCANTATTGCCTGGTTCATGGAGAGAAAGGCAAGCAATTAGGCGCTTTGAAGAAGAACGTGGGGGACTTCTTGATTCGCTTGAAGAGATTCTTTTGACNTCTCGAGGCGATATTCCCAGCGCTAGAATGGCATTTGAAAACTTTGCAACGGATGCAGGTTTAGACCTAGAATTACCTGCAATAAGTGGACGCGTTCATGGATTATTCGATCTACAAATTTCACTCAATGATATGGAAATGGATATAGATCCAGTAGCTGCAAGAAGAGATCGAGCGATTAGATTACTACTTAGAAGAGTTGACGAAATTGATAATGTTGCTAAATCTACATTGGAACGAATGGAGCAACAAATAGAAGCTCTAGAAAGGATTGTTGAAACCGTTATTAGAAGAAATGAGGGTAAATTCACCTCTCTTGAGCATTCGTTGATGATTAGATTCCTTGAAAGAAGAGGATGGGATGNTAATCATCCAGAGGTAAGNCCGAGATTAATTGCTGCAGCAGGGGTATTGGCAGTAGAAATGGGATATATTTCTGAGGCCGAAATGCCCACCCTTCCAGGTCAAATCGCANTAGATCCTGAAAGAGTATCTGATGTAGTGGATACACTAAATGATGTTCTTGAATCATTTGGAAAGAAGCCTGCACGAAGTGTGGAAGAATTGAACGAAATAGATGTAGAAGATATTGATGAAATGGAATCCGCAAGGAGAACATTAGATTCAGCAGATGCAATACTAGACCGTCTCAGGCAATTAGGCCAAGAAGGNGTCTGATTAGTTAACTGTTGAATGATAAGTCTGAATCACTCGAGTAACAGATTCTATATCTCTAATATCTCTGTTAACTAAATCTGTTAAAATCTGTTCTTTTTGTCTTACCACTGCTGCAAAATCTGCAGGAGAGCATCCTTTTGCTGTACAAATTATTTCTCTAACCTTACTTGGAACACCTGTTTCAACTATCTTTCCTTGACTTGCATCATACTTCCATATTGGATTTAGACGAGGAGTGTCTCCTTCCATTCCTGCAATTTCTGCAACTTCAGTGATTCTACGAATATTTTTACCTCCGACATTTAGACGTGCTTGCATTATGATCAAATCTAATGCGTTAAGCATTATTGATGGAACACTCATTGGAGGATTAACNAGTCTTTTGACCGTCTCATTAGCAGTATTGGCGTGAAGGCTACCAAACGAACCATCATGTCCAGTATTCATTGCCATTAGCATTGTTGCAGCTTCAGGACCTCGAACTTCACCCACAATAACTCTATCAGGACGCATTCGAAGNCTNGATTTCAAGCAAGCATTCATGTCAATCTCNGAGGTACCGTCNGGACGTTTATCTCTAGTTTCCATTCTCAGCCAATGGTCGTGATAAATTTGTAGTTCAGCAGTATCTTCTACGGATAGGACTCGATCTGACCATGGAACAAACATACCGAGACAATTTAGGGTTGTTGTTTTACCCGAACCAGTACCNCCTGCAATAACGAAATTTGCTGGTTTGGCACCAAGACCATCAACCCAAGTCCAAAACATTGCTGCCAAACGAGGAGAAACAGTTCCCCACTTAATCAAATCAACGATTGTAATTGGATCTTCCCTAAATTTACGAATAGTAAGAGTTGGCCCATCAGGAGATACAGGAGGGATAGTTCCATTTACACGTGAACCATCAGGTAGACGGCCATCGAAAATTGGCACCATTCCAGGGCCATCTCCAAGAGGAACTTCAGTATGTGATGCAATATTCTTTGCTATCTGAATCCCTTCTTCATCTTCCACCCAAATATTTGTTCTACACATTCCATGCTTTCTGTGAGCAATCTTGACACATTGCTTCCCTCCGTTATACATTACTTCCTCTAGATCGTCATCATCTAACAAAACTTGGAGAACACCATATGGATTAGCAGCAATCTGACCATTATATTCGTAGAATGGTGTNGGGTGTCCTTCTTCACTGTAAACAATCACGTCGCCATACTGATCAATAATTTCNGCCATTTGTATCCCTCAGAACATATTCCCTGCCATGATGTAAACACCCTGAAATAAGAGAGTTGACATTAGCATCCAAGCCGGTGCTGACCAAAGATATTGACCGGTTCTACCAAGCATTCGACCACTAATTGCAACAGTTACTCCNGTTGCAGCAGCAGAGAAAAGATAGAGCGCTTCTAAAGTTGAAGCNAAAGGATAACCAGTAGAAGGTGGAGCGAATATCCCTACNATAAATCCTGTAATGCAAGGCAACATTAGACCCATCAATACAATCATCGTAAATGCTTGACCGAAGACTTTCTCCTCTTTCAAACGCATNAAAGAATTCAACTTTTCATATTCGATACTCATTCTGTAAGTTACTTCTTGTAANGGAGCCTGCTGTTCNAGAGCAGCATCCAANAGATTTACNACTCTCTGAACCAAAGCACTTCGAGACTCAAGAGCAAATTTTGCTAANGCNGCTGTNAANGATGTTGCCTGAGCNCTAACNAGNGCTTGATCTAAGAGAGAACCNGCAACATCATTCCTAGACTTAGCAACATCAGCAAANGCTTGTTCAAGNCCCAAACCGGCCCCTAACTCNGCAGAAATTAATTCCATCATCTCNGGTAATGCACCATCAATGCTACTTCTTCTTCGNGATTCTAATGCCAAGGGAATTGCNCCNCCTATTCCNATAATNGCTAANGGNAGTAANAACATGGCAGTNGGGTTGTCATTNAGACGTTCCATTAATTGCCAAAGCATAGAATCACCTCAAACNCCTGGATCCCTTGTATGNGCCTTCANTCCAATTANCCCCATNGCGAAAACACAGAATGCTAGNCCNCCAAATGTTGCNATTCNAGCTACACCTGGNCCAGGAACATCAATCAANCCAGATGCTCCNGCAAAAAGATANGGAGCNACNGCCATCAANGGCAATACAATNGGCCCTAACATCCCAACAGTCAACAAAGCGGTTGGCATTCCTTCTAAGGCTTCGATGTACTTCATTATCCGATCTGTTCTTTCTTCTTCTTCTCTATCCGCTTGTCGTCGTAAATCTGAAATCAAATCTGTATTCGAGGTCACATTAGTCTTGAGAGTGGTTAGAAGACGTTTGTAACCTGTAGATTTAGTTCTAGAAGTGGCTTTAGTAAGTTCATCCTCAATCCTCCTACCTGCTCTAACGCCATCCATAATCTTCTCCATGTCTTTGCTTATCGCTCCATACCCTCCTCGAGAGATATTAATCAGAACTGATTCAAGGCCTACTCCTGCACCGAGAAGTACATCAAAAGCACGTAAAGCAGCCAGTAAATCTCTTTCTTCTGCTTCCATCATTATGCCTCCGCGTCTTCAACTAAAATCAATTCTACTTCACCTGATTCAGAATCATAAGTCATCTCTTGAATAGCTACAAGCATCTCTCTGTCAATGAAAGGATCGATAAAAGAAGGTTGACCGGCACGAAATAATCCTTCCAAAACCTTGTACCCTCGAGTATCTACTTGAAGACGTATAGTGTAGACTGCAGATTCTGAACCTTCGTCCTTAAGATCATCGCCCTCTCCACCTCGAACTAATTTACGTTCAAGGCGCCTTTTGATGTTGACAGAAACGTGACATCCCTCTAATTGCATCCACTCTCCGTCCTTTGCGCGAATGAAGCAAGAGATGCCTGACATGTCTGTCCCTAGCCACTCACTGTAGACTTGGGGGCATCAAGGTATCGCACCATTGAGAATCATAAAATCTCAAAGAATCCAAATTCTGGCTCTTGAATTAATGCCTCTACATCGCGTAGATCATCAATAACTTCCTCTGCGGTTAATCGTACTATACCAACGTCTGAACATGCTCGTATTAGAGTATCATAATCGATTGGATTATCAGATGCGCTCAATGATTGCATGATTATTTCTTTTGCTTTTTGTCTAGCCTCATCACCTTCGAGACTATCGACAGATGTTGGAGCAGCATGAGTAATTTCAACTGGTTCAGAAGAAGGAAGGTTTTCTTCAGGTGGAGCAAGCCCTTCACTCATACTGATAGCACGCATAACTGCAACTTCGTAAACAGAATCATCTATTTCCCCGTAATGCTCTCTGGACTTGAGAAGTCCTTGAATAAGATCTGACGGAATCCCTCCTGACTTATATGCAGACTCTGAGTTTTCTAATTCACGTGACTTTCTATGTGAGTCTATACGCCTCATTGTTGCATCTGCAGTTCGAGCCAACCATACATGATAACGAGTCACATCAATTTCTCTGAATCCTTCAGCCCGAATACTGGTGAATACTCCTCCGTCTTCAGTTTCATAATGTCTTGAACGACCCAACATCAATACAAGGAAACGATCTCCTCTCTCAAAACGAGCAAGTATTTCTTCGGCCTCTGCATGTAATTCGGGGGTAAATGGAGTAACATCAAACATGTGTAATCCGGTAGAATCCCTCAAACGACCTCTATACCCTGGACCACTTTCAGTATCTCTTCTTTCCATGTTATCTATTACGCCTGCAACTAGCATCCTGGATGTCATGGCCCCGAGACGACTCACTACAAATGACGGATCAAATTCACCCTGTCCGACGATTGGCAATGATGATTGTGAAAACTCAATTGCAAACATGCGTAAAGCGGGTTGCCTCTGGCGACTGGAAGTACTAGAAATCAGAGGACCACCCCCCATGTTTCTCGAACCTCAGAAGCTATACTGACTGGATCATCATTTTTCTCAGTTAGAGTATCAGGAAGCAACATTATCCCCCTATCATCAACAATAGCTCTTCCATTAATCGTTAGTCTTGTTCCAAACAATTTATCTTTAATCTCTTTAACGAAATTAGCAGTTCCTTCATTACTTATTCGGGTTTGAATTGAGGCCATATCTTGTTCAAGAAACTTCTCAGATGCTGCACGGCCAACTACTACATTTGCACTGGCTAGTCCATCGTCGATAACAAAACGAAGTCGGAGATCTTCTACGCCTTCAACTACAGCATCATTCTCTGGACAAATCCCATCCCTTAGAACACGACGACAATCGGGACATCTCTGGATAATTCCACAGTCGTCTCGAACAACCAACACATCTCCTTCAGTCAGAATTCCCTCTCGAGATCCACTATTCCTCAATTCCCCTAATGATGTTTCAACAACATGAGATTCTGGATCTATNTCACCCCATGGAGANTCTNCNAAAATTGTNACCTGTTTAGCGTCATCNACAGTAATATCTGGAGTTCCTTGNNANGCNCGAATTCTAGCCTCNTGTACAGAAACAACTTGNCCTGGAGAAANATCTATNGGNGACCATACAGTCATTTTACANCTTCCAGAAGGNTCTAAAACNCGNACACTGGTNAGACTCTTNTCTTCTCCATCTCTGACGAANGTTCGAGTTTCTATTGATTCNANNTGAACCGTGATGTCAACNCCNCTCATCCCATCTCGGATATCCTCAATCTTAGCACGATTCTTTGAAGACAGTTCATCTGCATCAGGAAATGAGGCATCTCTGAAAACTTCTATCTTAGTTCTATCACTAAAATTTACTTCAGGAGTATCGCGGAATCTCCTGATATTAGCGCCTTCAAATCGAAGTAGAGATCCTACTTCATGATTGAATTCCCCCCAACAAAGGAAACTCATTTGACCTGTACTATCTGCAAGACGTCCACGAACAATATCGATTGTACCACTACCATCCTTTTTCACAATCTGATCAGGGCGTGAAGCAACAACTCTAGCCACTAATGAAACAGGACCTTCCATTGTAGATGCAGTGGATAAGTCAACTGGATCAGATGTAGGAATATTGGCAGCACTCCCTTCTTGAAGTACTACTACCCTAGAACTCTGATTAATATTCAAAGAACGTTTTCCATTCCACTCATTTACAGACACTCCTTCTAATCTAACTATTGAACCAGGTGATAAATTTGAACTATGATTCCCCCAGTCTTTGTAATCCCATCTGGTACTATTCTCATTAGAAAATGGAAGATCTTCAATCCATCCAAAGGCAATCTGTCGTTCTTCTCCGGACTTCATTTTCTGCATCCTAGGNGTATACGTTACAACTGCTACTTCTATTGTGATATTTCGATCATCGGAGCCCAATTCTGTAAAACGTTCTACTTTCTTAGATGAGACCATGCTTTCCATTGTAGATTGAATAGAAGAAGTAGAATCATTCTTCTGAAATCTCTTCATTATGGAACGGACTGCATCCTCGGGTTCAATTCTAAACTGGGTGTGATATTTTTCAAATTCCTCACGAACCGCGTCTCTATCAGCATCTGGAACTTCAGTTAGAACCTGTTCAATGTATGTGTCGTACTCATCTGTCATTTTTTCAGTCTCCGCCTTAAGAGAGGATAGAATCCAGCTCCAGCAAACACCGAGTCACTCCAAAATATGGAGAAAGGAGGGATGACTCGGCGTAATGATGCTGAAGTCTGGACACCACATCTCCTCCGGAGAGCAGGATGAAATCCGACGGTTCTTGAATCATCCTGATGAGAAAAACAACCGATGACATCATGACGAATAGGGTGTTACGACAAACAATGAGGGCGCCTTTTCACTTTGAAGGGATTGATGTTCTGCCTGGTACACAAGCCAGAGTCCCACTATCTGTCGGCCTAGATCCTCTTGGACGAGACTTATCGATACCTGTCCACATCTTGCATGGTGAAAANGATGGACCTATCTTAACAATNACTTCAACTATTCATGGTGATGAATTGAATGGTGTTACCATCATTAGACATCTTCTTTATGGAATGGACTTGAAGCCAGAAACTAGTGACGATTTAGTCAGAGTAGAAAATATACGTGGAACTTTATTGATAGTACCTGTGTGCAATCCTGAAGCAGTTATTCTTGATACAAGAAGATCCAGTGATGGGAGAGATCTGAATAGATGCTTTCCTGGTTCTCCAAATGGAACACATTCTGCTAGAATTGCGCATGCGTTGTTTGAACAGGTTGTAATGAGAGGTAAATACCTCATTGACCTTCACACNGCCCCTGCGAGAAGAACAAATGCTCCACATATCAGGGCGAATTGTGATCGTGAAGATTCAAAAGATTTGGCAAGAGCATTTGGAACTCCTATAGTATTGCATTCAATAGGGCCAGAAGGATCTCTCAGAAGAACAGCTACAGGATTAGGAATTCATTCCATTCTGTTAGAAGCAGGCACTGCAAATGTCTTTGAAGGTGGAGCAATNGCTGTAGGAGTTCAAGGAATCATGAATGTAATGATTCATCTGGATATGATTGATGGAAACTTACGACGTCCAGAATGGCGACTAATTGTTAGNAAATCAAGATGGATTAGATCTCCACGAGGAGGCATGCTTCATCCAGCTATTGTTGCAGGTGAATTAGTAGATCAGGGACAACCAATTGCTCATGTAACAAATCCTCTTAGCGGAGATGCAGAAGCAATCCTNAGTCCAATGTCGGGTGTAGCAGTAGGACTGGCTACTTCACCAATTGTAAGAGAAGGAGATCCTGTAGCGAATATTGCATCCGTTCAAAAGAAAAAAACACATCAAAAAATTCGTGCTGCTCCAATGACAGAATGGACAATCAAAGATGTCTCAGAAACACTTGAAGATATTTCTGATGATGAGAGTGGGGCATGCATAGATGATACTCCTGAGGATGAAGAATGACATCTAGAGAATTATATTTTGGATATGGTTCAAATCTCAACAAAGAAGACTGGAATTCCTCAGGGAATTTTTTGCCATGGGAAGAGGCATTAGAGATTCAGGAGGCGGGATTTTTGTTAGATTACATACCTTTGTATCATTACTATTCCAGTGGTNGAAAAGGTGGAGCTTTAGACATAGAACCTGTCAAGGGAGGAGTAGTAAGTGGAATGTTATTCCGTCCAACTTCTAAAGGATGGGAAAATGTAGACAAGAAGGAAGGAAATCCAGATTATTATTCACGTAAAGTAGTCCTAGTTCANACAATTTCAGGAGANCTATTNGAGGCAGTCACATATATCGTAGTTGATGAAAAAAGAAAAGAACATTTTATTCAACCAAATGANAAATACAGAAAAGTCGTTGAAAAAGGAATGATCGAACTAGGATTGAATCCTGTAGGGCAAAATGCTGCGGCAAGAAATGAAGAAACTCTGTGTATGTGCAACAATGTTTTCGTATACGGGACATTAAAGCAAGGCTTCACTAGAGAAAATTCTATGATTGATGGAAGAAAAGGCGATCCAGTATATGGAAAAATTCAGGGAGAATTGATAGATATTGGGCCATTTCCTGGATTAATCCAAGGAGAAAATGAAGTAATCGGAGAAGTACATACCTACAGTGAGATAGGATCTGTTTTAGAACGATTAGATACTATCGAAGGATTCTATGCTCATGGTGCCTCTAACAATCTTTTTGAAAGGATACTTTGTAATGTTGAAACTAAAAATGGGATCATGCAAGCATGGACTTACAGGTGGATTGGCTCAGATGGCANACTTATAGAATCGGGAGAATGGAGTAAAAGATGAAACTCTTATGNTCTACCTCTACTNGGTGAGCACATGGACGCTAAGATTGGGGTACTGACAATTTCTGATCGAGCTTATGCTGGNATATATGAAGATGAATCTGGTCCAGCAGTTATTGACACATTGAATCAAATTATCAGTTCCGAATGGACACCTATTACAAAACTAATTCCTGATGAAAAAAATGAGATTGAAAATACACTCATGGAACTTGTAGATGTCGACAATTGTTGTTTAGTAATCACAACCGGAGGTACAGGTCCATCTTCTAGAGATGTAACTCCAGAAGCAACTGAAAATGTTTGTGAACGTATGATGCCCGGTTATGGAGAATTGATGAGGGCAATTTCTCTTGAATATGTCCCTACTGCTGTTCTTTCTAGACAAACCGCAGGGTTGAGAGGGAATTCGCTAATCGTAAATTTGCCCGGCTCTCCTAAAGCAATTCATCAAACACTAATTCCACTCTTTGAATCGATTCCAGCCTGTATAGACCTAATGGATGGACCATTTATTGACACAAATTCTGAAATTGTCGTTGCATTTCGTCCGAATCATCGCTGAATAGAAAACAAAGGGTTCAACTCCTATCCACTGGAGGACGTGGTATGGCCAAGATGAAAAGCGGGTTCACCCCAACTAGATTAAATGACGAAATTCGTCAAATTGAGATAACACTCGATTTTACCCCTAATGCCCTTGCATCAGTTCTTTATCGACAAGGAAATACTATGATTTTAGCCTGCGTAACCAAAGAACGTTCCCTTCCTCGATGGTTTCCGAGAGATGCTACAAAAGGATGGGTTCATGCTGAATATTCTCTAATGCCTGCTTCAACAGATTCCAGATTTAGAAGAGAAAGAAATGGAGCAAAGGGAAGAACTCAAGAAATTGAGCGACTTGTAGCTAGATCACTTCGTGCGGCTGTAGATCTTGAAGCCTTGGGACCCATCGCCCTAAACATTGATTGCGATGTTCTGAATGCAGATGGAGGAACTAGATGTGCTTCAATTACTGCTGCTGGAATTGCACTTCGTCTTGCAATTCGAAGATTAATTTCTCAAGGAATTTGTCTACCTGCAGATAGGAGAGAAGAAGGTTCAGAAGGTAAAGTAGAACTAACACAAGAAGAAGCAATGAATCATGAAAATTCTGTCATGCCTCATGACGTAGCGGCTATCAGCGTAGGGCTTCTAGAGGGAGAGGTATATGCAGATTTAGATTATGATTTAGACAGTAATGCTGATGTAGACATGAATATCGTAATGACATCTGATAAAAAATTTGTAGAAGTACAAGGAACTGGTGAAGAAGCCACGTATTCTTCTGAAGAACTTGATGCTCTAATCTCTTCAGGCAAAACAGCAATTGAACAATTATTTGCAATTCAAAAGAACACTCTTTCTGAATAAAATAATACTTTTTCTCAGCGGAACCCTTGAATGGCAATCTATAGTCGCGAGAGCACTGCGACGGTAACTCAGCTGGGAGAGTGCCAGACTGAAGATCTGGAAGTCGCCGGTTCAAGCCCGGCCCGTCGCACCTTCTCAGAAGAGGTCGTCATCATCGTCTTCTTCTTCGAATTCTATTCTACCAGTATCTGCTTTCTTCTTAGCAGGTGCCTTCTTTGTCTTTTGAGGTTCAGGTTGTTCCCCAGATGATTCATTTTCATTAGCTTCTAATCTCAATCTTGCTTGTTCCTTCTCTCTAGCAAGTAATTCTTCTGGATCAAGGCCTGCCTCAATAGCTAATTTAATTCGGCGTTCTTCTAACGCTCGTCGTTCAAGTAATTTCTGCTTTGCTTTGTCATATTGCTGTAACATATACATCGCATCATGTTCCAGCAATGGAGAATCAGAAATAACTGTAACATCTAACCAATCACCTTCCTCTGCTAGATATTCAGCCAATGGTTCAAACTTAAGATCAGATTTCTTCAACTGCGTATAATGCATAGCGTTACCTGAACGATGTTCAATTCCAGAAAAGTGACAATAGAATTTCTTTCCCCCAAATTCAGAACGAACTTGGTCAAATAATTCTGCGAAATCCTCAGATGTTCTTAGAGAACCATTTCCTCGAGCATGAATGTGAGCCATATTTAGTACTGGGACGGTTCCTTCGACGTGATTTACAACTTCCAATACCTCATCTAAAGTACCCCATAGTGACTGTTGCCCACTTGTCTCAATTCCAATTAATGTAGGCTCACCTTCTGTGACCCATGGGAATGCNGCATAATCAATCTCATCNTCTTCATTNCCCCAAAGTTCGTGACAACGTTCGACTACTCCTTCCAAAATATTAGCNAGNTGTTCATTTGTNTCTCTTCCNGGTCGCCTTTCACCNTANGGNCCAACNTGNTATGTAATATGGCGAGCATTAACNACCTTNGCNGCCTGCAAACTNGTTTCCATTTTCATTAATGTTCGTTGACGNGAACGATTATCTCCAAGTAAGTCNGCATAATATGGGCCATGCATATTCATTTCAAAATCAGATTTCCAAGATAGAATTCCTGCCTGCCAATATTCATTGAAGTGTTGTGGAGCAACCGTCCNAACAGTTTGAATCTCCATCGTTGAAAGGCCAAGAGCGGTTATGTCATCCATTCCTTCAACGATTGTACGTCCTTTACAAGACAGAGGTACCCCTGCTGGACCGAAACGAAGTGGCATCCAATTGACCCCCGACCTCCTGCCCGAACGGGTGGCCCTTCAAAAGGGATGGCACGAAATCGTTGATCAAGTTCAAGCGATAGTGGNNACAAATAAATCCTATAATTATACAAAATTAGGACAGCATCATAACCTCAATCATCATCGTAGATACGATGACTAGACGCTGGAGTAGTTTGGCGGTCACGTCGATGATGCTTCTNTTACTAATGATTCCTAGTGCTCATGCATTCAGTATTGAAAAAGAAGACCCNGGACCTACTCATTGGCAACTTGAAATTCCGGAGAAAGTTTACCCAGTNGATGGATTTGGTCACCACGAAGTAGATTCTTTACTAAATTCTCGAAACTCAGATTTAATCCGATTACTTCCTTCGGATGGAACAAATGAAACAGAATGGATTTCAAGAAGTGATCTCCCAAGTCCTCGNGATATCAGTAATTCTATTTGTTACAACCCTAATGGCATGGTTTTAGATGAAGATGGCCTATCAGATATGAACTGGCTTTGGGGGCAATTCGTATCGCACGACATTGACTTTACCCTCACACAAAATGGACGAGTAGAAGGTGCAGCGGAACGAATCGACATACCTGTTCCATCGGGAGACCTGTGGATGGATCCTCAAGGAACTGGTTCAAACATGATTATGATGTTTAGATCNATTTACAATCAGTCGACTGGAATTGAAAATATATCTAGAGAATATCCTAATTCAGTAACAGGATGGATAGACGGATCTTCTGTATATGGATCTAGTCAAGAGACTGCTGATTGGTTAAGAAAAGGAGAAAAGGGNCTCCTAAAAGTTACACNTGATCCAAATGGATATCTCTTACCATTAGCTGCAGAAGATGATGAAACAGCACCAAGCATGAGTTTTGCTGGATTCTCTGCCTCTGAGAGATATATTGCGGGGGATTCNCGTGCAAATGAACATGTTGGACTTACAGCAATTCACATAATCTTCGTTAGAGAGCACAATAGGATTGCAGAAGTGTTAGGAACACAAAATCCTGAATGGACAGATGAAGAAATTTATCAAACATCAAGGAAATACGTTACGGCATTATTGCAACAAATTACATATCAAGAATATCTACCTTCGATGAATATNTTTTCAGACCAGGGTGAATATGACCCAACTGTAGATCCGTCAATCAGTAATGCGTTTGCAACGTTAGCATTTAGAATGGGACATTCACAAATAGGGCCACTTACATTACGTTTGGAAGAAAANAGAACCTCGATACCTCAAGGAAGTATTGCTATGGAAAATGGTTTCTGGGACCCTAATTCTCTCGTAACAGACGGGGGCATAGATCCTGTTCTCCGAGGATTAGCATTTACTACACAAGAAGCNAATGATGTAGGGTATATTCACGCTCTGAGAAATATGTTATTTGGAGCACCTGGTATGGGGGGGATGGATATGTGTGCTATAGATATTCAAAGAGGTAGAGACCACGGGATCCCTGATTATGGNGCATTTAGAGAATTAAGTGGGCTCGCACCAACCAACAACTGGTCTGACGTTACCTCTGATTCTGAACTTGCTTCACGATTGCAATCCGTATACCCAAATGTGAGTTCTGCTGATCCACTAATTGGAATGTATGCTGAAGATCATGATTGGATTCATCATTTTCCTGAATCAAATGAATTCCTTACAATGCGTAGTACTGTAGGCCCATCAATGCACTATATCCTCAAAGATCAGTTCCACAGATTAAGAGTAAGTGATCCACTATTNTACGAATGGGATCCAGATTTATCACAAGTTTTAGACGAAATTCAAAACACTACCTTGACTGATGTAATTCTTAGAAATACAGGGATTGAGGGAATGGTATGTCTATCAATGATTTCAGAACAACATTGGTTAGAGAATTCTGCAGAGGATTTTACAACTTCTGAAGATTATTGTTTGAATGAAAATCTAAATTTTCTCCCGGGCCCTCCTNTCGAGATAAATAATCCAACTCAAGATAGATCTACTGTTCTGAACGCAAAAATGACTGAAAGAACTGCAAGAAGTGGATTGGGTGGAATCGAATTAGGTATGACTTCAGAATGGGCAACTTATGGTCCATCCATAGCACCAGGAGATTGTGATGGAGATGGANTAATTGACATCGCAGTTGGTGCTGTTTTCGATCAAGAAGGATGGGAAAAAGGGGATGACTTCCGTACGGGAAGAATGCATTTAATGAAGAATATCGGCGACAATCAATTCATCGATATTACTGAGCAGTCAGGATTACCCACATCTAACTCGACTGCATTGGGATTGACTTGGGCCGACTTTGATAATGATGGTGATTTAGATCTCCATGTATCAAACTTAGGTGAAATGTCNGATGTAGAAAATCCCTCAAAAGGAGCCTCTAATGAGCTCTTTAGAAACGAAGGAGAATGTATTTTCACTGAAATCGCTGAAGAAGCTGGAGTGAATAATTCAGGCCACTCATCAAAAGGACTTTGGGCAGATTATGACCACGATGGAGATCTAGATCTATATTCAATGAATATTGGTATTATATCGAATGAACAGTTTCTCATCCGTCAAGAATCGAATATCCTTTATCAAAATCAATTAAAAGAAACTGGAACGGCTAATTTTGAACCTATTACTATTCTTGCAGGAAAAATAAATGGGGGATCATTAGAACCTAAGTCAGATGGAGAAGTTGCACTTGGAGATGCTTTCTCGATAGCAATTACNGCACCTGAGAATCCCTCTGCTCAAATGCTAGTGCCGGCAGGAGGAGAGGATACTATTGGAAAAGGATCGGGAATGTCTTGGGCAGGGGCNTTTGTTGATATGGATGGAGATTCATGGGAAGACATCTTTGTTGCTTCTGATTTCGGTTTTTCTCCTTTCTATAACGGAAGTGATTCTGGAGTATTCAAAACCTCTACTTTTTCACACAATTTCTCNCTACAGGGTACTGGAATGGGNGCAAGTGTGGGAGACATAGAAGGAGATGGAGATCTAGATTTATGCGTCAGTAACTTTGGACCCAACTATCTTTGGATACAATCTGAACCAACTAACTGGGAAGAAGTTGGAGTATACAGGGGAATAGCAGAGAATATTCTCGTTAATTGGGACTGTAAATTCCTTGATGTNGATTTAGATGGAGATTTAGATCTCTGGTTCGGGGTGGGCAAAATCAANCCCTATACTTCTTTCAATAACAATTCACTATACATCAATGATGGAACAGGGCACTTCATNGATGGGATAGAAGCAATAGGACTTCTTGATCAAGGTAAAACAATGGGTTCTACATGGGCAGATTTTGATGGAGATGGNGATCTTGATTTAGTATTAGGAGATTCGAATATNGGAATTAGATTCTTTGAAAACGATGCTGCTCAAAGAGACGATATAAGATGGATAGCTATAGATCCAAAATCTACAGATTCAAATGATGGAATAAATAAGGACGCTATNGGCTCAATAGTTGATATAGAATTTTCAAATGGGAAAATAATTAGACAAGCAATTCTAGCAGGAGATGGATTTGCTGGTTGTTCGATTTCAGAAGTAAGATTAGGGATACCATCAGATGTTGAAATCGAAGAAATCAGAATCATTTGGAATGATGGTGAAGTAACCACCATGGATAAATGGACATTAAATCGAATCAATGTACAAAATTATGATCCNGATGAAAATCTGTTTTANGANGATCTAGGTAATGGATTTTTTATCATAATTTTCTCTATTACTATATTNGTAATTGCTACGATTGTATTCAAATCAAAACAAATTGAAAAACAACTAGAAGATGATGAACAGCAAAATGCNGATTGATGCTTGGAACCGAAAATAACGGGTATGAGTGGCCCCTCCGAGAGCCATGATGTCGGGCGTAGAGCAAGCCATTGAAGCATTTTCTAATGGACAACCTGTTCTGGTTTTTGACTCTGCTTTCAGGGAGCAGGAAACCGATTTACTATTCCCTGCTAGTGCTGCTAAACCTAGTGCAATCAGACAATTACGGAAAGATTGTGGTGGATTACTTTTTTTGGCGATAGGAGATGAAGTAGGAGGAGGATTTGGGTTACCTTGGTTACAGGATTTACACATCAATCAGGAATTAGTAAAGGAAAATCCTGTCCTTCATCATTTAATGACAAATGATCTACAATATGACTCTCGTTCTGCATTTACTCTAAGCCTCAACCATAGAGATACCTTTACTGGAATTACAGATAGAGATCGATCCTTAACAACTCGTCGATTTTCAGAATTATGGAGTGAAATTCAATCCAGAGAATTANCTGAAAATGAACGTATGGAAGCATTAGGAAAAGAATTNCGAACTCCTGGGCATATTCCAGTATGTAGAGAATCTCCAGGAGGTTTAGCCAATAGACAAGGGCATACTGAATTAGCTGTTGCAGTTGCTAGAATGGCTGGTCTCCCTCCTATCGTAATTGGGGCTGAAATGTTACAACCTGATGGAGATGCAGCATTGTCTGTCGAAGATGCTCAAAAATATGGTGAAAAACATGGTATTCCATTCCTAAGCGGAGATGATATACTGATTGCATCAGGATTGAAGAGGGGGGACAAATATTGACGAAAATAATGGCTGTCGGAGTTTTTGATCTCTTACATGCAGGTCATCTTCACTACTTAGAAGAAGCAAAAAAATTAGGTCAACATCTTACTGTTGTTATCGCACATGATGATACTGTCAGAAAAAGAAAACATGAACCNGTAACAAATCACGATTTGAGATGTAGAATGGTTGCCGGATTAAAACCTGTAGACGACGCAATGATTGGAAATCCTCCAGATCAACCAATGTACGATATTCTCCATACTGTACAGCCAGATATCATTGCTTTAGGCTACGATCAAGAGCATGCCGAAGTTAGAATTAGAGACGATTTAAGCGATAGAGGGTTTGGAAAAATCAAAGTTTGTCGAGTAAGTGGACTTTCAGAAGATNTAGATGGAACCCGAAAGATCATCGCTAGAATATTAGAAATGAGACAAGATTCAGAGTGATATTATGTTCTCAGGTATAGTTGAAGGAACTGGCATTATANGAGATATCAAAGAACTATCTGAACATATTCATTGGAAAGTAGAACTACCTAAAGGAAGCGAAGAAGGACTCGAGATTGGCGCATCTGTGTCATTAGATGGAGTCTGTCTAACTGTCACAAATATTGAAGATAGCATAATTGGATTTGATCTAATTCAAGAGACTCTGCAACGAACAACTCTTAATGAAAGAAAGATAGGTGATTCAATAAATATCGAAAGAGCACTACGGTATGGACAAGAAGTAGGAGGACATCTAGTTTCAGGACATATNATGGCAACAGGTACTATAGTAGACATCACAAATCCCACNNAACAAAGTGGAGATACTGATGAGACAGCAGATATTCGAATAGGTATTCCTAATTCTTTGATTGACTATATTTTCGAAAAAGGATATATTGCGATTGATGGAATTTCTCTAACTATTGGAAACGTAGAAGAATCCTCAGGATTCTATCTCCATATCATTCCTGAAACTCTTAGACGAACAACTTTAGGAATGAAATCTGTAGGCGATCGTGTAAATATAGAGATTGATTCAATGACTCAAGCCGTCGTTGATACCGTCAAACGAGTGATGATTAAGGAGAGAAAATAATGAACATAGGATTAGTATGNGGATCATTCCACAAAAAAGAGGTTGAAGAGATGATACAGTATGCTCAAGATGAAGCCAAAAAATATGAATTAAATATCATTGAAATTGTTTGGGTACCTGGTTCTATGGAAGCACCTCTAGCAACTGCTCGTCTTCTAGAACAGGATGATATTGTTGGAGTAGCATGTCTTGGAATAATTGAGAAAGGAGAGACTTCGCATGGTCTAGCCATGGGTCAAGCAGTAATCAAGAGTTTAGTTGATTTACAATTAGGATATGACAAACCTGTTGGACTTGGGATAATTGGTCCTGGAGCCGAAGTACACCATATTCCACCTCGGTTGGAACCACATGCNAGAAATGCCATATCTGCAATCAATGCAATGATATGAGGGGTTCTTGTGATTGAAAAATTACGATTCATTACATCGATTATACTTGGTTTTGCATTTTTGAAAATAGGTATAGATCATTTTCTCGAACCTGAATGGTTTGAACCTATTGTTCCTGAAATCCTAGGTTNTCCTCGATTCTGGGTTCTAGCAAGTGGTGCAGTGGAGATAATTATCGGAATAATGCTAATTATTCCAGTGACACAAAAAATCGGAGGTAAGAGTTGTGCAATACTCTTGATAATACTATACTGGGCAAATCTCAACATGTGGATTAATGACATACCAATCGGAGGACAAAGTTTCGAAGGAAAATGGCATCTACTAAGGTTATTTATTCAATTATTGCTGATTGGTATTGCACTTTTCATCGCAGGAATATTTCCAAGAAGAGATCATTCTGATGAGGATATTCCATTGATTGTGTCAAAAAGTGACTAGATGTATTGAAGGAGTGTCTGCTATTCCGCCGAAGATATGAGCGGCGACGAAGTACACAACGTGATCATCATTGGTAGTGGCCCAGCAGGATATACTGCTGGATTGTATACAGCAAGAGCGATGCTTTCACCGTTGATGTTTGCAGGATATATGTCTGGAGGACAACTTATGCTGACAAGTGATATCGAGAACTTTCCTGGCTATCCGGAGGGAATTGAAGGGCCGGAGATGATGATGCAGTTAAGACAACAAGCAGAACGATTTGGACTCAAAGTACATGATAAAAATGTAGAAAGAATTGACACATCGNATCAACCTTACTCTGTTTGGGTAGAAGGAGAAGAACACAANGCTCACGCACTTATTATCTGTACTGGAGCAGAAGCAATTTGGCTAAACGCTGAAGGAGAAGCAGAACAAAAAGGAAGGGGTATTTCTACTTGTGCAACATGTGATGGTGCTTTCTTTAGAGATGAAGAAATCATAGTTATTGGAGGTGGAGACTCTGCTATGGAAGAAGCTACATTCCTAACTAGATTCGCTAGCAAGGTTACTCTTATTCATCGTAGAGATGTGTTTAAGGCATCGAAAGTGATGTATGAAAGAGCAGCAAATCATCCTAAAATAGATATCCGTACTTTTAGACAAGTAACGAAATGGATAGCTGATGAAAAGGGATTATCTGGAGCAGTATTAGAAGATCCTAGAGATGGACAAACAGAAGAAATTTCTTGTACAGGTGCATTTATCGCAATAGGACACACNCCGATTACAGATTTCTTAGAAAATCAGATTGAAACAGATGAATCAGGATATATCATCAATAAAGAACATACTATGACTAGTGTCCCTGGAGTTTTTGCTGCTGGAGACGTTGTAGATACAAGATATAGACAAGCAATCACTGCTGCAGGAATGGGATGTCAAGCAGCAATTGATTGTGAGCGTTGGCTTGAAGAGAATATACATTAATGCAAACATTTCAAATCTAAATGGAAGGATGAGACGATATGCAGCCGGATCCCGATGACGACCCTTTTGCTTCTGCTGCTGCAGAATTTCAAGCAGCAATTCAAAATTATCAAGCAGAGACTACCAAGAAAGGAGCTCCAATTCCACCATCTCCTGTTGCATCATCTCCTGTTGATTCTCCTGGATTATCCCCTGTTCCGAATCCTTTAGAGGACAAACAAAGAAATGTTGCAGAACAAACAAATCCTCTTACTACTCCTATGCAAAACCAAGCTATTCCAGGCACCATGCCTGGAACTATGCCTAGTAATATTCCTGGAACTATGCCGACTTCTCAACCTAATCCGGTAATGTTGGCAGGACAACCTCAATCTGGAAATATGATTCCAATGGGGTCACCTATGGGGATGGCTGTTCCGCCTACCACAAATGCAGTTTTGGCTCTAGTTCTGGGCATCTTAGGTTGGGTAGGATGTGGAATCTGTACCTCTCTTCCTGCATTTTTTGTTGCCCAATCAGCAATCAGAACTACCTCTGCATATCCAAATCATCCCGATTCTGGAATGGCTAACGCTGCAAAATGGGTTTCATTAATCAATGTCATTCTATCTGTTTTAGTCATTTTATTCTACATTCTACTATTTGCAGGATTAGCAGCAAGTGGTGAATTAGATGGAGGGGTGTTTTATTGTGACAACGGAGACACAATTCCTAGCGAATGGGTAAACGATGGAGACAATGATTGTGGCGACTGGTCCGATGAGCGTTAATGATACCCAAGTATGAAATTAACAACTCCTTACCACTAACCATGTCCGACGATCGCGAGGCGCGATATGCTAGGCATCTGATGCTACCAGAATTTGGACGAAAAGGGCAGGCTGCATTAGAACAATCTAAAGTTGCGTGCATTGGAGCAGGAGGATTAGGATCATCTGCACTACTCTATCTTGCAGCTGCTGGAATCGGAACAATTCGTATCATTGATGATGATGATGTTGAAATTAGTAATTTACAACGACAAGTAATCCACGGAACAAAGGATATGGGGAGAAAAAAAGTTGATTCTGCGGAAGAACGACTAATGGATGTTAACCC
This sequence comes from Methanobacteriota archaeon, assembly GCA_002708015.1. GTDB lineage: Archaea > Thermoplasmatota > Poseidoniia > Poseidoniales > Thalassarchaeaceae > MGIIb-N2. Next base: position 42,132 of record PAOK01000038.1, on the reverse strand, counting down.
ATTAATCGAAATTGAAAAATTCGCTGAACGTCTANATGGAAAAAATGCGTTAGAATTTCTTCATGGAATGGATTTAGTCATTGACGGGACAGACAATATTCCTGCTAGATACTTACTGAATGACGCTTGCGAAATCTTAGNNATTCCTTGGATTCATGCAAGCGTTTTTCGATATGAGGGTCAATTAACTGTGTTTAACCATCAAGGAAGTGCGAATTATCGAGATCTGTTTCCAAAACCCCCTCCTNCNGGAAGTATTCAAAGTTGTTCAGAAGCAGGAGTATTGGGGGCATTACCAGGTATAATGGGAACAATGCAAGCCATGGAAGCGATCAAAATTATTGCAAATGTAGGCCAACCACTCTCAGAACAGTTAATGATTTTAGATACTAGAAATATGAATTCTAAAATCTTGAGTTACTCAAAAGATAAAACACGACAATTAGTTACAAAACTTGACCGACAAAACGAATATATTGAATCAGGGTGCGAGAATCAAGGGGAGCCCGATATGCAGTCCATGACAGTAATCAAACTCCAAGAAAGAATGGAGGCAAAGGCGCCATTTCTTCTCGATGTACGAAGAGCAAATGAAGAAGCAATCTGCAGTATACCTGGAACCGATTTACGAGTTGAACATACACAAATACTCGAATATCTAGATTCTATTCCAAAAGACAGAGANATTGTAGTATATTGCAGAAGTGGGATTCGAAGTATGTCAGCAATTGCTGCACTCGCAACCAATGGATGGGATTTAGAACAGTTATGGAACTTAGATGGAGGAATCCATGCTTGGTCCAGAGAAATTGACCCNTCGATGCCTCGATATTGAGAAATAGGCTTATTTCGCTCAACATATATGCAAGGTTGAAGTCTAACTTAGCAGAGATTGGTTCATGCAGACGGTCCTCATCGCCGATGAACAAGATGGGCGCAGGAGTTTGTTGGCATCAAGTATCGAAAGACATGGCTTTGAGGTCACACGAATTAGTACTCTTCGACAATGTGAAGGGACTGCTTTAGCAACAATGCCTGATGTAGTANTAGTTGATGGGACATGGGCCACAGGAGATCCGTTGAGTTCATGCTCAAGACTTACTTCTGATCCAGAATTTGCATTAAAATCTAGAATTGTTCTCCTTTCAAAGCAGGCTGATGAAGATCATTTGATGGCCGCGGCACAAGCAGGAATTTCTGAAGTAATACAAAAACCAGTAGACATGAAGATGTTGGTTGGCCAATTAACTAAGCATGCAAACAAAGTGTTTGTTCCTCCTCCTGCAGAAATAAAGAAGGCTGGAAAAAGTACTGGAGTATTTGAGATCAATGTTACAGCGGATGAACCCGGATGGGCGTTACCAATCCTAAAGGAGGTTCTCAATGATGCTACTATNGATGAAGAATTTGTAATGAATGTACTNGGGGATTTAGATCTCGGTGGAGAAGATGTAGAACCTGAACGGGTAATGGCAATACTNAGGACTGCATTTAATAGACTGATTGTAGGNGCNGATCAAGAACTTTCAGAATCAGAAGATGAAGAAAAAGAAGTAAAAAGAGCNGAAGTAAGTAGCAAAATGATTGAAGCAATGGANAAACGTGCAAAGGAACTGGAAGACGAGATTGCATTATCTCTGGAAAAACTAATGATAATGCCAGATAAAGTCGCTATGATATCAGACGAGAAAGAAATGACCAGAATTGATCCAAATGCATTGCAAATGACTCGCCTAAGTTTAGAAGTAATTTCAGACCTGTTGTTTGAACTTAGTCTACCCGGCAGAGTTGATGANACCACACTTCTAACNCAAGTACAAGATGCAGCTCAAATGGCTAGTGATGCCTTAGANGCCATAAAAAATGACCAAGAATAGCCGAATCGTTTGAATGGCGTCTTCCATTGGTGTAAGCGAGGTCAGGGGTATGCAGGGCGAACTTCCTCCTATTCGNGGCGGAGAATGGCGGCCTAGAAGACATCTAGANTTCTACCAGTCAATCGATTCCGAAAATGTAAGAAGAGAGTTGCTTCGTTTTGCTGCTGAAAGACATGATGGACATTTACGGTTAATCGACCATATTTGGTCTGAGATTTACCCTAAGTCGGAAAAATTAGANGGTGCAACTTTTCATGAAGTATCCGAACAATTTCTTTCAAACCTAGAAANGAATCTTGATTCAAGGAGATCAGAATCTTCACTTCAACCAATGATTGACTCAGAAGTAATCCCTAGACGTCTTGGACATTTACACTTGAATAGAAGATTACAGCGGTTTCTAATTGACATGAGATTATGTCTNAGAAGAATTGCATATTCATCAGCAGTAACAACAGAAATGAGGATGGATTGGCAACGTTGGATGCATAGAACAAGAACACTTGATTCTCATCTAAAAGATCTCTTCGTTAATGGGGTAGAAACCCCTGATGGAGGAAATTTTGGAGGTAAAGGATTCAGATCTACATGGCAAGAAGCTGTGGTAGCTTGTGCATCTGCTTTGAAGCGATCAGTAGATATTCCTTCTAACGAAAGAAATACTGCTGATGTTGTTGCTCCAATGATTCGTGATGTCGGATTAGCTCTATCCATGGGGCAAACACCAACTGAAATTTTTGCTGCNCAGATGGGTAAAGCAGACTCCTACATGGATGGGGGCCATCCAGGTTCAGGTGGACGAGATTTNCATATTGGGGAGTGGGAAAAGGGAGTTCTACCACCAACTGCCCCTCTTCCTATTGCATCGGCTACCCTTACNGGTGTCGCACTTGCAGCATCCTTGTTAGAAGTGAGAAGATTTCACCTAGCCCCTGTAGGAGAAGGGTGCAGTAGTTCTGGAGAATTTTGGGAAGCAATGAATCTGGCTGGAGCCAGAGGATTACCAATCGCATTCATGATTCAAAACAACCAGATCGCANTAGATACATTTGTTACAGGNCAATCAGGAGTCGAAACTTTTGGGGATAAAGCATTAGCAATGGGTTTCCCAGGTTGGACAATAGATGGTTCAGATCCAGTACAATTTTATTCATCCACTGCAGTTTCCAGAGAGTTTGCTCTTGGAGGTGGAGGNTCTTCACTCATCCATGTTGAAACAATGAGGGGATGTGGTCATGCACATCATCACGATGATCTATATCTTGGAGCCCCTAGTGGAAATCCTCCNGGATATGTAGATCAAGATTTGATAGCATATTGGGAATCCAAAGACCCATTACCTAATCATAGACAAATCCTCATAGATCAAGGTGTAGAAGAAACTGAAATAGAAAAAATGGAAGCGGAAGAAATTACATTCGTAAATTCTGCAAGAGAGGAAATGGAAAGAATGGAGTGGCCAAACCCAGAGACTGTAACTAGAGGAATNACTAGTATCCATGATGCTGATTCTCAATCATCACGACTAAAAAGAATACAAAATCATTCTATTTCCTCAGAAGAAGGACCAGTAGAAGTAGGCATTACAACAATGAAATTCTCAGAAGAAAGAAGTGCATGGACTATGGCCAGAGCGATTCAAAATGGCATGATTTCCATTGCTGAGCGCTACGGAAGATCTACTGTATTTATGGGAGAAGATATGGAAGTTGCTGGCGCATTTGGCATGAATATCCCACTAAAAACGGCAGGACATTCAGATCTTCTTCTGGATATGCCATTATCTGAAGCAGCAATCATTCATTCTGCTACTGGAGCAGCTCTTGGAGGGATGCGCCCTATGGCTGAAATCCAATTTGGAGGATTTGCTGCTCTTGCAATGAATGCTTTGATCAACAATGCAGCACAACTGCGATGGAGATGGGGAGCAGATGTTCCATTGACAGTTAGAATTCCCCTAGGTGCAAAAACTCGATCNGGNCCATACCATGCAAATATGATTGAATCTTGGATGACGAATGATCCCGGTTTAGTGATTTTATTTCCTTCATGTCCTCAAGATGCATATGATTTGTTGATAGAGGGGGCTGCTCTACCAGACCCTGTAATCTTCCTGGAACATATTGGGATGTATGGCTTAAGGGGCGGACTAACTGGATGGGGAGACTCAATAAATCAAGATGTAGATACTCAAACTGTGAATCAACGAATTGATTCAAACAAAAGTTTAGCAGAAATTGGGCGTGCTAAGATAATCAGAGGTGGTAGAGACATTTCTATCATCACGTGGGGAGCNATGGTTCATATTGCAAGACATGCNGCTGAAATAGTAGCTCAAGAGGGTATTGAAACTGAGATTATTGATCTCAGNACATTGTTACCTTTCGATGCAGAAACCTGTGTAAAATCAGTACAAAGAACTGGAAGGATGATGGTATTACAAGAANCTCAATGGAGTGGNGGATTTGGACATACAGTATCNAGCAGAATATTNGAAGANGCNTTCTGGGCCCTNGAATCTNCACCAGTAGTTGTCGGTGCTCTAGATACTCCTGTCCCCTTTTCACCTCCATTAGAAGACCATACAATACCAGATGTCAACTTGGTTGCAGAACATCTTAGATTACTAATGAATGCATAATTTACACCCGACATTGTCATTATCCAAAACTTTGACCGAANAACATGGAGGAGCGATTGGAGGTGTCNGNGTTTAAACTTCTATCAATTCAATCATCCATCGTTCTAATGGTNGCNATTATCCCNTTGACAATGATTTCNGAGGGAATTGGCATNAGCATTATTCTACTAATTTTATCTACTGNACTTCTGATTAGTAGCGCTGAAACATTTGTGGATTCAGTNAAAAANGCAGCAAGAAAATTAGGTGTTTCTGAACTNATTATTGGGTTAACAATCGTTAGTATTGGAACATCATTGCCCGAGATCTTGGTNGGNGTAAACAGTTCATTGGAAGTGGCCGCTATGGGAGGTTGTACATCTGAAATATGNCCTTCTGATTTTGCATTAGGCAATATATACGGTTCAGTTTTAGTGCAAATTAGTCTTGTTCTTGGAATTGTAGTACTCATCCATCCTCTTGAAGTGAGGCCNGATTGGTTAGCAAGAGANGGANTACTAATGTTCCTTGCAGTAATTTTACTTACTGCACTAATACTAATTGATGCTAAATTAGATCGACTAGAAGGAATTATTCTTTGTCTAATTTATCTATTCTATATCTTTAATCTGCTTCATCAAAGTGATAGAATTCGAGAAGANGAATTACTCCTAANTGGTACAGAATTGATTAAAATTGAGGAAGTAAATGTAAAGAGAATTTTTCTCGGAGTAATATTNGGATTGAGTCTAGCAATTTGGTCCGCTTCAATATTAGTTAAATCAGCCACTGATATTGCATCCAATCTCTCAATTCCTTCAGCATTTATTGGAGCTACAATTACTGCAATAGGAACGTCTCTTCCCGAACTAGCTGTAGCACTTACTGCTGCAAGACGTTCAAAGGGAGTTGCGATAGGAACCCTAATCGGTTCAAATATTACAGATCCATTATTGTCAATAGGACTAACGGCCATAGTATATCCAGTAACGGTTGGATCATCTGCTATTTTCTTTGCACTAATTATTCCTGCAACAGTTCTAACAACTGGTTTAAGCTTATTATTCATGTATACTGATTTCAAATTTCAACGTTGGGAAGGTGGCGTCTTAGTATTCTGCTATGCAATATTTGTAGGATTAATTGTAGTAGCAACTGGAATAGTCTAATCTTCTTAGGGTGAAGGCTAAGTTAGGTTAGCCTATGGCGTAGCATGGTCGACCTCACTCTATCCGAAGAGCAAGAGATGTTACGAGAACTCGCTCATGAGTTTGCAAATGAGAGTATTAGGCCTAGAGCAGAGCATTGGGATGAAAATAGTGAATTCCCAATGGATACAATTGCAGAAGCACATGAAATGGGATTACTTAACCTACACATTCCGGAAGAATATGGAGGAATGGGAATGAATTGTCTCACAGAGGCAGTAGTTCAAGAAGAATTAGCTTGGGGGGATCCTGGATTCGCAACTGCTGCTTATTCTAATGGATTAACAGCAGCGCCAATCATTACAGGTGGAACCGAAGAGCAGAAACAGAAATACCTCGGATGGTTAATCGAAAAGCCATCTATTGCAGCATATGCGGTAACAGAGCCGGGTGCAGGGAGTGACGTAGCAGCAATTCAAAGCACTGCAGTGAAAGATGGGGACGATTACATCCTTAATGGAAATAAAATGTGGATTACGGGTGCAGGAAAAGCTGATTGGTTCTTTGTTTTAGCATATACTGACAAAGATGCAGGTTACAAAGGTATGAGCGGATTTATAGTAGAATCAAATTGGGATGGAGTATCACTAGGCAAGAAGGAAACAAACATGGGTCAAAGGGCTTCAGACACCCGTGCAGTCAATTTCGAAAATGTCCGAGTACCGGCGGCGAATTTAGTTGGAGGTAAAGAAGGCGGGGGTTGGTTTAATGCAATGGCTGCATTTGATGTTTCCAGACCGAGTATTGCTGCTCATGCAACCGGAATTAGTCGTGCTGCATACGAACACTCTCTACAATACGCAGATGAACGAATGACTTTTGGAAAAAAACTACATCAGCATCAAGCCATTCAATTTATGCTTGCTGATATGAAAACAGAAATTGAAGCTGCAAGATTACTGACTTGGAAATCAGCATGGATGATGGATAATGGAATGAGAAATACTGAATTTGCTGCTCATGCTAAACGTTTTGCTGCAGATGCAGCAATGAAAATCACGACAGATGCAGTACAAATCTTTGGAGGGTATGGCTATTCAGAAGAATATCCGGTTGCAAGATTAATGCGTGCTGCTAAAGTAATGCAAATTTACGAAGGAAGTAGTCAAGTACAACGAATGATCATTGGACGAGAAATTGTTCGTGGACTATGAGGGGCAAATGACACCTGTTTTACCTTTGAGATGCATCATTCTTGCTGCTGGTGCAAGTCGAAGACTTGGTGAACCTAAAGCTATGATTGAGAAGAATGGAACCCCACTCATTCAGTGGATGGTTAATCGACTTGAATCAAAAGGGATTGAGCCAATTATCGTAACCAGACAAGAACTAATGCTAGACATTGCTCTTTGTTGTCCTGATAGAACGATTGTAGTGAATCCAAATCCGGATGCAGGCAGGACCGGTTCGATACGATGTGGGATTCTCCATATTCATTCAGAAAAATCGAAAGTCAGACCATATCGTCTATTGATGGTACCAGTTGATAGACCAGGATTTAGTGATGATACATTATCAACAATAATTGATCAGCACAAATGCTGTGTTCCTTCCAAAGATGGAAAGGGAGGGCATCCAATCATGTTGACACAAAATGAAATAGAAATAATTCTTTCAGAAAAAGATCCTGACAAGCCATTACGTGAAATAGTTACACCTGAATATGTAGAAGTTAATGATGAAAATCTACATCTGAATCTGGATCATCAAATTGACATCGAAAAATGGCAAAATATTGTTAATCGATAATAAATTATCAATGAATACTCAGAAAATTCCACATTAATGAATTCAGTCCACCTTCAAAATTTTGATCGATACTATGTCCGGCATTCTCAACCTTGTAATTTATTACCTCTCCTCCATTCATACAATCAGAGTAAATAGTACGAATACTTCCATCCATTAAGGTGCTATTTTCGGCTGTAAGATTACAGTTGTTATGCTCTGCCCAAACCCTAGCACTCTCATCACCTGAGAGAAATACATGGCCCATCACACCTTCACCTCCATCATATGGAACTGATTCATCATCTGCTCCAAGAATTTGCATTACAGAAGGATTTCCAGAATTTTGTGACGGGATATTTTCAGTTGTTAAACTAGTAACAACTGCAACGAAAGCTGAGAAGTAATTAGATTCAACACCAAGGGTATGTGCCATACCTGCTCCATTAGAGAAACCAATGACATATCTTCTTCCATGATCAATGTTTGAAAACGATTGCAAAGAATCTGCTATATTTTCTATAAACCGCGTGTCATTTGCTGTCGAGGCTTCTTTTCCAAGATTCCATGATCTCTCAATTCCTTCGGGATATATTCCGATAAACTCTCCATCATCAATCATATCTCGAAACTGACCAACAAAATGATCGGGCTGACCTCCATTACCATGTAGTGCGAATATTAGGGGATAGCATTTTGAAGATTCAATAATTGTTGGTGCTTGAATTAAGTATCTACGAATGACTTGTTCTCCATCTATTTCCTGAACCAATGTATGTTCTGAAACTCTAGATTCAAGAGAAGTAAAATTTTCACCAACTGAACAAGAATCTGAAACTTCAATCGAATCATCTTGTGCATTATTCAGACAGCCTGTCAAAGATGATGCTAAAATCAATGTGGCTAATATTACCTGTGAGAAATAACTCATAATTTTCACTCCATCTGACTATTTCTCAATTAAAATCGATAGTAGGGAGATCAGTTGTCGTCTTTTTAGGTTCGAATCTATGAGAAACGAGGATTTCAGGAAGTTCAGTATTCCCCTCATTGCGAGCAACGTTACAAGCCCAGTCAACAAGAGCAGAATAATGAGTTAATTCATGAAGTTCTCCAAGCCATATTCTTCCTTCTTCGGTAGTTAGAAGACAAACATTGTTCATACTACAAGGACCAAGACATCCAGATATCGTAAGTTTTACTTGTTTGCCAATATCATTTTCTTTCCATGAATTCTTCAAAAAATCAATCGGAACTTCACTATTGCCCTTCTCAACATTTCCACAGCAGCAACCTTTGCAGACAGTAACTCTAGTAGGCATGATTTCAACTCAATGCATTGGTCTAACATACATATCTGAATCAATAGGTACCCAAACATTAGTTCTCTCTTCATTCATGACTTCAACTCGATATGGATTACCTTCATCCCAACATTTCAAAATTCTTCCAGGTACAAACTCTCCAGTATTAGCATACACCAAATCACCTGGCTTGAATCTTAATTCTTCTGCTTTGCATTCCATCAACCCAGCTTGTAGAGCTTCATGGTCTAGATTGCGTCCAATGAAAACGAAACGACATTCTCTAGTCTCTCCTTCTTTCCAAGGAGCGACACCTTGACTAAAATTTCCTGCAAAGAGCATATGAACTCCCTGGAAAACAAACTTTCTATCCATGCCCTTTACTGCTAATACGCCCTTGTATCGAAACAAATCTTGACTGTATTTGTCTAACAACTCTCCAATCCATTTCTCTAGTTTGTTAACATTAAGAGACCCTTCAAATTTAGAACTTGTAGAAGTCACACGATCATCATGCTCATGCTCTGAATCCGTATCAAGAAATTCAGGGTCCATTTCTAATGTTCTCTTCAAATCAAATGAACCGATGTTAATCAGCTTGTCAGGAGAAATAATACTGTTTTCAGTATGATATATAGGGGCAAAACCATTGATTGATCTGATTTTATTTTCAACTTCTTTTAGTTCTTCATCAGAAACAAGATCTATTTTGTTTAACATAATTCGATCGGCAAAAGCAAGTTGTTCAACTGCCTCGTTTTCTACTCCTTCTGGCTTTTCTTCATCGACATGCTGGATAAGATGTTTAGCATCAACTACAGTTATTATTCCATCCAATTTGTAACGTGAAACGACGTTTTCATCCACAAAGAATGTTTGAGCAACAGGTGCTGGATCTGCAAGACCGGTCGTCTCAATCAATACTCCGTCAAAGTCCTTGATTCGATCATACATCTGGTCGAGTAATTCAGTAAGATCTCCTCTCACAGTACAACAGATACAACCATTCATGACCTCAATAATGCTCTCTTCAGAACTCTCTACCAGAATATTTTCATCGATACCTATGTCGCCAAATTCATTCTCTATTACTGCAAATTTCATTTTATGTTCAGTACTTGTTAAGATATGATTTAGGAGAGTTGTCTTTCCAGAACCCAGAAAACCAGTAAGTACAGTCACAGGAATTTTCCTATTAATTTGTTGAGATTGGCTCATACACACACCTTCAAGTTGTTGTGATTATCGTGACTATTTATTTATTTGTAAATCACTAAAAGCCATATATTCAGTTCAAATCAATAGAATTAATCCAGTAATTATTGCAGGTAGAGCAGTATGAAGAGTTGCCCAGAGAGATGCTGCTCGATGTCTTACTAAAAGAGGGAAAAGTGCATCTCCATCTTGAGAAATCGCATTTGAAACAAGACCAGGGAAACCGAGTATTCCCTCTACGTAACTGGTCATGATAATAATTTGAGGCCCACATCCTGGAATCACTCCAACTAATGCTGCAACAAAGATTGCGCCTACTCCTGCACCATATGCTACCAAACTAGATTCGTCAATCCCTCCAAATAACATACTGAATTCAAACACAAAATAGGCGATAAGAACCCAGAAAGTCACAAAGGATGTTTCTGAAGCAGCATGAATTGTCGTCTCTCTTAACGAATCTAATTTGTCGCCTATACTGGCTTCGCTATCATCTCCTAAAATCGAGCGTTGACCCAAGAAAATAGCTACTGAAAGTAATGTACCCAACAAACCAACCCATGAAATGAAACCACCCATTGTTGAAGGATCTAAATTCAAACCACCGTCGTCCAAATCGAGTGAAGGACCTCCGTCTATCGCACCCCAATAAAGGAGTAAAATAGCAAAAACAAGACCTACTAAAGTTACAGCCCACCAAATCAAATATCCTTGATGAACTATGCGATAAGAAAAACCGTCTGGTTCTTCTCTCGGCAATTCTTCTCGAACATCATATTCCTCATCAGAGATATTCTCAGATATTTCTTCGTCAATTTCTGGTCCAAATCTACCCAATGGCGAACTAGGAGTAATGCGAATGAAATCAATTCCTATCCCCCATATTACCCCTACAACAAATGAAATAAGGTGAACAAGTAAAATTGGACCGATTAAATCTGGATTCGCGATTGCCCCTCCAATTAATACGAATGCAGAATCACCTAATGTGGCAATTAGGGTTGCTACAACTGTGCCATACGAGACATATCCTCTTGCATAAAGAGGCATCATTACAATGGCCCCCCCACAACCTGGAGTGAGACCCATCAAAGCTCCAATAATAGGTTGTAATTTCGTCTTCGATCGAATCCAATCAACAAAACGACCTGCAGTAACATATTGCAGCCAACTGAATAAGAGAACCATTGCTGCAACGAAAACGGTTACTGCAAGAAATGCATCACGCATCGAACGTAAGATGATATCGATGACCTCGGAGGATGTCGCCATCACTCTTTCCAAGTGACTTAGGATGATAATGTTAGCCTATGCTAACTTTACCTCAAACTCAAACCAAAGAACCTTCTGGCGATGTCATGACTGCGCGCACTATGGCTTGGGCTTTGGAGAAGCTCGATCTAGGAGAATGTGTTGCTCTTGCTAGTGTTGTAGAATCTCAAGGTTCAGTACCAGGCAAGGTTGGAGCAAAAATTGCAGTTTCAGAAAATGGTGAACGGCATGGAACTGTGGGGGGAGCAGGACTAGAAGAAAAAGTAATTTCTCACCTTACTGACATCATTAACAGAGATGCTTCTCCAGGAATACATCGATTTCAACTCAGAAAGGAAGCCATTCAAAATACCAGTAAGGGTATTGAAGCGACTCCTCTTAACAGTCTATGTGGGGGGGTAGTTACAATCGTCAGTGAATTTCTCAATGCCTCGCCTCACGTTCTTTTAGCAGGTGGTGGGCACTGTGCTATTGCAATAGGAAAAATGGCAGATGTTCTTGATTGGAGAATAAGTATAATGGATACTAGAGAAGAGTATGTTTCGGAGAATCATCATCCTAAAGCAATCGAACGAATTCATAGTTCTCCTGAAAATTTCCTAAAGCAGGAAAATTCTACATCTTTAGCTAGATTCACTCATATTCTAATTATGGGACATGATTGGGCAATTGATCAAAATCTTTTATTGGGAATTATGGAAAAAATGCAGGATAAAGAATGGAATACAACTGTCGGGACCATTGGAAGTAAAGCAAAATGGAATTCTTTCTCCTCTGCAGCTAAAGAAAAGGGAATCGACAGTTCCGTTCTTAATCAAATTCTTTGTCCTATTGGAGTAGACATTAGTGCAGAATCACCTGAGGAAATCGCTATCGCAGTATGTGCTCAAATCATCGATGAAAGAGCGCGTTCACTTCGTGGTGAAACTAAAATCAAACATTCAGGGTGGAGATCTATTCAGACTGAGTAGAACCACCAATAGATTCCCACTGGACGCTTACAATTCCAGCATCATCTATTCGAACAATTGGAACAAAACCAGGATTTCCTGTTGCAACAACACTCGCAATACGTGAAACCATCCCTCCAGTAATCTCCATTTGTAAATCCGAACCAAAAATAGGGAACCTCACATCTGATACCTTTCGAGATATTTCTTCAACTTCATCTTGAACTATTTCTTCAACTGTTTCAGTCTCAATTGATACAGCCTCACGAGCCTTTTCTTCGCTGTCTTTGATATGACCTTCAGCTTGAACATCCTCCAGTTCAGTAATCGTAGGTGGAAGGTTATCGGTTTTATCGGATTCATAAATTTCTCTTTCATCTATTGCCGCTAAAGTACCTCCAAACCCAGTTACCTCTAGAACCTTAACAGGATCTAAATGCCCTTCTCCTTCCTCCTTTACCGAACCCATTCCCAATCCCCCTCGGGCAGAATACATTATCCCTTGAGCAATCATTGTCATAGCTGCTAAGAACAAAGCAACTATTCCAAATAATTCACCTAATTCGAATCCTGTGAAGATGATTCCTACTGGTAATCCGAATAAACTCATCAATCGTCTCCATCCATCATTTCTATTGAATCCAAGGACTAGATGATGCCCAAATACTGTTACCATTGCAAATCCGGATAATGCTGCTAAATCCTGTCCCTGCAATTCATAATGACCGTCAACAAAGAATAAAACTCCCGAAAGTGCATATATCGTTCCAATTGTACCCGTTGCCCAACCAGTGTCAGGATGTCCAACTTCGTCTTCAAACAAATATGACTTGTATAACTGATACAATCCAGAGAATATGAGAACTAGGGTACCCAAATGGGCCCAAGATGTTGTTGAAGTTACAGGATCATAAGTCAAATGATCGAAGAATTCAACCGAAAAGAAAGTCATTGGTATCACCCAAATCTTGAGTCCAATATCTAATCTATTACGATACAAATCATATGCTAATACCAACATCATGAAAACTCTAACTACAGGTAAGAAATCGTACATTTCTTCGGAAGGAAATACGATAAATGCAGAATATCCAAGCAACCGATTGTAAATTCCAAATGGGGAGAAACTTGAAGGTGGTTGCCCCAAATTGAAATCGTCATCTAACTGAACCCGATCACTATCTGTCCATCTGTGTAGATCTCCTCTAAGATAAACAATGTACTGAATAAATGCGACTATTCCAAATGTAGTCAATGCTCCAGTATATGGTTCAAGATTAGTAAGTTCACTCTCTACAGACATTTCCATAATACAAAATGCAGACCACATTGCCGCAAATGGATTGAACCAAAACCATCCTAGGTACCCGCTCCTTAGTGCAGCAATAGTAGAAAATATAGTCAAAATTGGAGGCACATAACGTCCATCAGGAACGATTACTGCAACAATAATCAATATCCAGAAGATTGGAAGATAAGGAGTATATTCTGACTTTGGCATTGTGATCTTTCTGTGTCTAATTACTGAGATCGCGCACATTATTGCAAGTAATATCGTCGTCCATCTTGGGAGAACCCCTTCACCAAGAAGATTAGACATCCCACCGAGATAAGGAATTTGTTCAAGAAGCCCCCATACCAGATTATGATTTTGGAAACCAGAAGTTGACACTACTCCTATGAATAAAACGACAGGTGCAACAAGGATTTGGATAAATCCATGTTGATATCTAATACTTCGATCAGCAACAACTAGTAGGACTGTAAGGGCCCATAGTCCTCCTGAAATATCGAAAATAGATGCAATAAGAAGAACTAGTAATACTCCACTATCTGTTTGACGTTCTTCAGAAGTAGCTTTTCCTGTGGCTTGATACCTGTAACTAATTGCCAACAAACAGGAAATTAACGCAACTTCTCGAATAATTGCCCCAGTAAGAGTAGGTTGATCAGTTACACCTGTGAGGAAAAGAAGAGTTAAACTTCCTAATGCTGCCATCATGCGACTGTAGGGTGTTTTTACCTCAAATGCACCTGCTTCGTGAGCACCAAGAGCTACAGTAACAATAAACAAAAATAGTCTAATTTCGTTAATAGGAAGGGTTACTGAATCAGCTACTGTTGATTCAGAAAGACCAATGAATTGGGCTAGTAACAACAGAAGAAAAACTGCACCTAACGAAAGACGTGTGCCTGGGTCAGCACTCCAAGTTCCATTCACATCCCAACTTTCTTTTTCCCTTATTGGGAAACAAATGATATGAATAGCAAGTGCACAAAGAGGTAAGATAAACAAAACATACAGATCAGAAGTACCACCCTCGCCTACTGATGCTGGTCCAGAAGAGAACGATGTAATCAGAATAGCAAGTAACGGGAGAAATAATTCCCAAGTGGGTACATGTTCTTTATCTGAAGAGGCTCTTACTGTAAAGAATAGAGAAGTGAGTGCGGCGGCGATAACCAAAGATGAGAAAATTGGATCTGCGTCTACCAATACTGCAGTAGTAAGAGAACCTATTACTGCCACGCCTCCAATCATAGTCGAATGGAATCTACCTTCGGATGTTTGCCAAATGGAGAGAATTACCATAATAGGGAAAATTACGTACAATAGTAAGTCACTTGCTTCAATCGCTTCAAACAATATTTCAGATGAATCACCTACAATTATTGAACTAAACCACCAAGAGGCAACTAACGCTGCAAATGTACCCATTACTACCCAATCTCGAGCATGATCTCTAGTTGCAAGATATCCAAATGCAATAATCCCTACACACCAGGCAATTGCAGAACCTTCACCATGTAACATTGCGATTGCAAGGGCTAAACCGATAGGCATGGCTGGCGTTCTCTGCATATAGGTCGATCCAAACCAACCAACTAGGAGTGCTGCCCATAGTACAAATGAAAGATCGAATGGAGGATTTGATATTGTAAATCCTCCAAAAAGAAATGACTCTCCTGCCGAAATGAATTGTGCAAGTAATATTGCACCTACTACGAAACCTGAACTATTCTCAATCATTTTTCTATCCAACGATTTGTCAATTGCTGTAATCCCTGTAATTATCACTATAGGAACGAGTAATCCAATGGCATCAATACCAAATTCTGCACTTGATGACAGAAGTAGAGGAAATAGAGTAGCCGACCCCGCTGAAATTAGGAAAAGTTGAGCCCTATCTAGACGTAATGAGATAATTATTGATGATGTAAGTAAAGTAATGTAACCTAAAGAGGTCCACATTCCCAATCCAAATGCTGTCCAATCCTCCCAAATTGTCATTACACTAAGAGCCATACAAATTGGCGCTAATACCAAGACAGTACGGACTGTGTTTCCTAAGCCATGTCTTTCTGTTTGCCATACACCTATCAGCACCGCACTCAAAACCGATAAGGTTTGAACAAATGTCATCCAGTCTGGAATCCAATCTACTTCCCCATTACCAACATCTGGTGAAATAAGAGTTACTTCTTGAATCAAAAACCAAATACTGAATCGACTGAGCCAAACCATCGATAATGTACCAAAAACGACAGCTGTACTTCCAAGGTAATCTGGAAAAACTCCTTCGAAAGTCGGTATTTTTTCTCTCTTCATTAATTCAAGAAAAACAATTACTCCTAGAGAAGTAGCACCCAATAAACATCCTAACAGCAGATAAGCATAATCAGAGTCGACCTGTACGGTAGTAACATAGTAAACTGCAGCAGCAAGTAATACGCTACCGCCGACAATAGATGCTAACATTCCCATTTTTGCAGCATCCATCTCTGATGAACTTAGGACAGTAGTTGTAAGCGGCCCAATTTGGTCTGCCATTAACCACCAATGAATTTAGAGAGATATAACCAATATCCCGAATCCCAAATTAATCGAACGATTTTCGCTCCATTTTACTACTCTCAGAACAATAAAACCCTAATGCTCAAAGATGTGGTTCTCTTGGATGGGACTACATGTCATCTCATATCCATATTCCAATGGTCCCGACGGGCCCAATGGAGACATGGACTGGGACAGTAAATGGAAAGCAAGAGACTCATTTAGCACATGGTCATTCTATTCTACTGGATGTCCTCAGAGATAAAATAGGTACTTTAGGAGTCAAAAGAGGATGCGATATGGGCACATGTGGATGTTGTGCAGTATTGGTAGATGGTGTTCCAAAATTATCATGCCTAACTTTAGCCTTTGAAGCAGAAGGAACACAGATTACAACTGTAGAAGGATTAGCTGATGGACATCATTTACATCCTATTCAGCAGTGTTTTGCAGATCATGGGGGGAGTCAATGTGGATTTTGCACTCCTGGTTTCTTGGTTGTGAGTGCCGCCTTATTAGAAAATAATGAAGACCCGACCGAAGCAGAAGTCAAAGAAGCAATAGAAGGTAATCTTTGTCGATGTACAGGATATCAACAGATTGTAACTTCTGTAATGGAAGCAGGAAAAATGCTCCGAGAAGGAATCAGTGGAGATGACCGTACAGAACCTGCATCAGACCCGCATCCAATAGGCCCTGATGAACCATCATTGCCACCCGGGGATGCGAGGTGATATCATGAGCAAAGGATATCGGCAAGCACCCGGAAAGGGAGAAAAAAAACGCACCGATGGGAAAAGAATTGCAGGTCAACAGGATTTCGGAGTACCAGGTAGTGGGGGATCAAATCCATTTAGCAATCTACAGGACATCGATAGAATTCCTGCTAGCCAAGGTGGGCAACTAGAACAACCTAGAGGACCGCATGTCCATGACCCACATATCACTGGTCAAACCATAGGAAAGCCGACTCCNCTGGTTGATTCAAGATGGAAAGTAACNGGACAGGCAGAATATGGAGATGACATCAGATTACCCAATGAATTATTTGGGAAAATTTTGAGATCTCCTCACCATTATGCCAGAATAATATCCATTGATACCTCAGCAGCAGAATCACTTCAGGGAGTAAAGGCTGTAGCAACCGGAATGGATTCAGTAAATCGTTTTGGGGTACTTCCAGTAACCAAAGACGAACATGCCATGGCACAGGAAAAAGTTCGACATGTAGGAGACTTAGTGGCTTGTGTTGCTGCAGATTCAGAAGAAGCCGCGATTGAAGCATTATCTCTGATTAAGGTAGAATATGAAGTCTTAGAAGCCATTCACGATATGGAAGACGGGCTTTTAGATAGTAACGACCCTATCCACGATCGTGGTAAATATCACATCGGCGATTCTAACGTGCAAAAACGTGTTTTCCAACAGTTCGGCCATACTGATGCAATGAGAAAGGCAAAATTTCAATCAAAGTCTGATTGGTCATTCGCTGGATTACACCATGGATTTACTGAACCACATGCTGTAGTCGCTCATTGGGATCCTAATGGAAGATTGCAGTTATACACTCCTCAACAAGTCCCTCATTATGTTCATCGAGCACTATCTTCGGTTCTAGATATCCCAATGCACCAGATTAACGTAATCAGAACTTTTGTCGGAGGAGGNTTNGGCGGGAAATCAGACCCATTTCCTCATGAAATGTGCGCCGCGATATTATCCCGAAAAAGTGGACGACCTGTGAGAATTAATTTTGATAGAGAGGAAGTCTATTGGATAAACCGAGGTAGACACCCAAGTCGTATTCAAATGGAAGTATTTGCAGATGAAGAAGGTAGAATCGCAGGAATAGAAACTGATGCACTCATCGACGGCGGCGGTTTCGCATCATTTGGTCACGTTACAACATACTACAACGGAGTCCTCCATACTTCTCCTTACGAAATAGGAGGTTTCCACTACACTGGAGCAAGAGTTTGGACAAATAAGCCTGCAAGTGGAGCGATGAGAGGACATGGGGCTGTTAATTCTCGATGTGCTGTTGAAGTTGCAATTGACGAAGTATGTGAAGAGATGGGTGTAGATCCTATGACATTTCGTCTAGCGAATCTTCTCCCACCACATAGTAGAACGATTACAGGATTCAGAATAACAAGTACTGGAATGAGAGAATGTTTAGACGAAGTTAGGAAACAATCGGGTTGGGACGATAAATTTCGAAAATTACCTTTTGGACGTGGAATAGGAGTTGGTTGTGGATTCTTTATCTCTGGCTCAGGCCTTCCAATTCATTGGGACCCAGAAAACTTCCCACACGCTGCAGTTCACTTACAATGTGACATGGATGGAGGAGTAACAGTACATACTGGGGCTGCAGATATCGGACAGGGTAGTGATACAGCAGTAGCACAAGCAGTATCCGAAGTATTGGCTCTACCTCTAGATATGATTAGGATTCGAAGCAAAGAGAGTGATACAGCCCCTGTAGACTTAGGATCATATTCNTCTCGTGTTACTTTCATGAACTGTAATGCTGCAATCAGAGCAGCCATTGAAATGAGAGAAAAAGTATTGAAAGCAGCTTGGGAAATTACCGGATACCATCCTGATTCATTGGTTTTAGGAGATCGAAGAATATACTACAAAAGAGACCCAGCTATTGGAATTTCGTGGTTGGAAGCAGTACACAAAGCCCAGGCAGATACTGGATCTCTAATCTCTTCAGGTGCATATCGAACTCCTCCAATGGGAGGTGTTCACAAAGGGGCAGCAGCAGGTTTAGCACCAGCATATTCATTCTCAGCATATGTTGCAGAAGTGGAAGTAGATCCAGAAACAGGATTTGTTAGAATAATCAAGGCATGGGCTGCTCATGATTGTGGAAAGGCACTCAATCCTCTTGCCGTTGAAGGACAAATCATTGGGTCTTGCCACATGGGCATGGGGCAGGTTCTTTCAGAAGAAATGAGATACGGACGGACTGGTCATTTACTAAATCCTGACTTATTAGATTACAAGATAATGAGTGTACATGAAATGCCTGAAGTGGTTCCAATTATTGTCGAATCAAATGATCCTGAAGGACCATTCGGAGCTAAAGAAGCAGGAGAAGGGCCCTTACTACCAATCTTACCAGCAGTAGTTAACGCCATTTACGATGCTATTGGAGTACGTATCAATGAACTACCAGTGTCTCCTGATAGACTTCATTCAAGAATTGAGAAAAAGTGTAGAAAGATGAAAATTGATGACCCTATGGATTTACCTAATCCAATATTCGAACCAATGCCCCTTCAAGAAAAACTATCTAAACGTGCAGATGAACATACAGAGAGAGATCTCCAAAGAGATTTACTCAAAGATCGTAGTGCATATGTAAACGGAGTTCTTTTCGGATTCGATCCTGACCTTCCTTTACATGAACAGTCAGAAGGATGGAGAGAATCAGTCACTCCAACTCCTGAAGATTTAGCAGATGATTCGAAGAGAGCCGCAAGAGCATGGAATCATGTTGAACGAAGACATAGAGGTGAAAAATCATGAAGACGCCTCCATTCAAATTTCATCGGCCAAAGTCCATAGAAGAAGCAGTTTCGATTGCATCTGAACTCAAAAATAATGGTGATTCATTTGACTGGATATCTGGTGGTACCGATTTATTACCCAATTACAAATGGCATATTAATGCCAAGAAAAATGTGATTTCTTTGGCAAATATTGAGGTCATGAAAACTCACGAGTCATATCACATCGGTGCAATGGTTAGCCTTCATGAATTAGAACATGGCCCAACCCATCCACTAATTCGAAAGGCAGCAGGAACGATTGCTAGTACCCTAATACGAAGATCAGGGACCGTAGGGGGGAACTTATGTCTCGATACCAGATGCTTCTGGTATAATCAAACAGAAGATTGGAGAAGATCTATTGATTGGTGCCACAAATGTGATTGTGATACAGAAGCAGACTGTAGAGTAATTCCAAACCAAAACACTCTATGTGTTGCGACATATCAAGGAGATCTAGCCCCTTGTATGATGGTATTAGGAGCTAAAATCCATCTCGCTGGCCCTGAAGGACAGAGATCGATGAAATTAGATGAATTCTATGCATTGGACGGAATGAAAAGAAATGTTCTGGAAGTAGGTGAATTTGTCACCCACATTACTCTTCCAATCGAATCTGATCAATTAGAAGGAGACTATCAGAAACTTCGACTTAGAGAATCATGGGATTTCCCTGAAGCAGGAGTTGCAGCCTCATGGAAAAGAAATGATAGCGGTATAGAACAACTCTATGTCGCTACTACAGCATGTGAATCGATTCCACGCCTCCACATGGAAGAAACATCTGTTGCATTGAATGAATGGAATGGAAAAGAAAGTGCTAAGAAACTAGCTGAAAATATCAGAAAAACAGTAAAACCTGTCAATAACACATACTTCCCTCCTGCATACAGGAGAAAGATGCTCAGAGTTTTAACTAAAAGAGCGTTGTCAGGATCATGGAGTGATTGAAATGAGAAAATTTCTTCCTTATTTGGTAATTTTTTCTGTGTTTCTTACAATGATGCCAATGACAACTCAAAGTCAAGCAGTAGGGGGTTGGGAATTCGAATTTGTTGAAGAAGATGAATTTATCTTCAATCTTCCTAATTCTGATGATGCTAAAATTACTGTTGAATTTGAAATTACAAACTCATATCTAGTTGAAATCGAAATCGAAATAACTGTAGAAGGCCCTTTCAATGGTGAACTTCTAGGCGATGACCCTTTACTTATCTCAGTAGGAGCGGGTACCACCAAAACTGATGATTTCAAAATAGGAAATATCGAACTTTTTCAGATTAATTCCCCAGGGGGAGCTGAAGATGAATTTAGGGCATTAGCTACTCTGAAATCGATTGGAGGTATCGATGTTTCAATGGCAAACGACTGGAAAGATGACACAGGTACGGCAAAGATGCCAAGAATTTATGATTTGAGAATCGGAGATACAACACAGAATCTTGAATTCAACCCAGATATTGAGACCTCATTTTCTATGGAAATTACAAACCATGGAAACCTCGATGATCAAATAGGAAATGCAGAAGTTTCAGATGATTGCTCATTGATGACTGTCAAAATTAGCGAAGATTCCGAACTTACAAAAATCATGAAACCTCAAATTGCATCAACATCAGATTCGGCGACAATAAAAATCGACATAGAAATTTCAGCAGCACATCCATCAAGAAATTGCGATGTTGATTTACGGATCTCCTCGGGAGGATCCGGTGAAGGAGATGGAATTGTTTGGACTGAAACGTCTTTCAGAGTAACTGTAAAAGAAGGTGAAGCGCCTTCTCCAGTAAATGATGATGATGATGATGATGATAGTGGACCAATAAATGAACCAATTGTTACTGAACAGAATCTTCCTTCNCCAGGATTTTCGGTAATTATTGCTTCATTATTTCTTGCTCTTATAGCTTACAGAAGAGAATAAAGTAAAAAGACCTTATTTTAGACCAGTCATTCGATTTTGCTAGAATCGGTATTGGACAACATATATGCGTGGTATAGGTTTGGAAGAAGCAGGCGTACCGAGAAAGACGCCCAATGACAGTGATTGAAATGGCAGTTGGAGATGAAGGAAGTCGCTTCAACACAGTTGTTGCTATTGCCCTTATCACTACCCTACTAATGGTCTTGTTACTTCCAATGGCCTTCGCTGCAGGAAAGGAAACCTCTTACAGCGCATATGAGGATTCATCCGATGCATCACAATTGTCTGATGTAAGGACTACTTTGGGGCCTAGAGGTGCACAAATAGGAGATGATGTTGAAAGTCAAGGATATAATATCGCCAACACAATCTCTACTCCAATGTTAGTAAATGATTGGAAAAAACCACATCTTACAATGCTTCTAATTGTTGGACCGGAAAAGCCAATAGATGAAACTGAAGCACAATCAATTTATGATTTTGTAACAAAGGAAGGAGGTAAGGTTGTAGTAGCAGCAGATAATTCGAATGCCAATACTCTTGCAGGAATGTTTGGGTTAACCTACTATGATGCTCCATTGTATGATAGTCAACAAATGTATGGAATCATCAATGAAGATGGTGACGAATTCATGCACCCTACAAACGTATGGGGATTACATAGTATCAACAAGGATGATTCTGAGATGCAAGATAGCGAGAAAAGCACTGGTTGTTCAGATCAAATGATAGAAAATAAAATTCTAGATTCATGTCGTATGCCAATGATGTTTCGTCAACCAACTGGGATAAAGGTAGGAGCACTTGATACTGACGATCCGGAATCTTCTGACTACATTGAGCGTGACATCAATGTTCTTTCTTATGCATCTAAAGCAGCATTTATCGATATTGCAAGAGATGGTAAAGAAGGAACTCTTGAAAATGATGCTCCTGGAGATATTGCATTAACTGTAAGGATTGATTATCCTGGAATTGTTACATCTGACCTTCTTCGAGGAGCTGCAGGAGACTCAGATTCCGGTATAGGAGATTTGACTGTAACGGGAAGTATTGTCTTTGTCGCTGATGACGAAGTATTTGCTAATCAATATTGGACTCTATCAAGAGCTATGGAAGCAGGGCTTTCAGACGAATGCACTGGCGCTAACTGTTGGCAGAATGAATTGACTGGAGGAGATTTCTGGCAAGGTAATCATGCTTACTTTCATGCATTAATATGGGACATGATGGAATTAGATAACAACGATCTGGCAAATACGATAAAAAATCAAAGGGACAATTTCAATATTGTTTTTGATGAAAGCAGACACGTAACTGGAGTCGCTTCCCAACCATTCATCGAGACAATCAGTACTATTGTTCTACTTACATCTGATGATTTCTTGAAGTGGTTAATTATCCTCAATCTTGGATTACTGTTACTAGTTTCTATTATGGTAGTACCGGAGAAGGCTAATTGGAGACATGTGTTTGATCTCACTAGATTTAGAGAACGGCCTACGAAACTGGACTCAACCCAATATCGACAACGTGTACAAAAGGCTCTTTTCGCTAAAGTGAGAGTATTTTACGACCTTACTCGTGACCAAATGGCTCTCAAAACTCCAGCAGAGGTTCAACAGATGATTGGAGATCCTAGATTAGTGGAACTGGCTTACAGTACCACGAGAACATATTCCCCCCAAGAACTTCGTGAGTTACTCACGAGTATTCGCAAATGGGGGAAGAAGTGAAAACCCCAAAGGATAGTGAAAGAACATGGCAGCCCCACCTCCCCCCCCAAATGCACCTGGCGCACCTGCGCCCCCAGCCGCCCCAGCAGCCCCTGCGCCTCCCGTTCCGGTAGCGCCTGCACCTGCACCTGCACCTGCACCTGCACCTGCACCTGCAGCACCTGCACCTGCTCCTGCAGCACCAGCGCCTGCACCTGCTGCTCCACGTCACCAGAGTAGCCCAGAAGTTAGAGAGCGATTAGCAGCTGTTGGACAGATTTCTCAAGCAATTTCTACTGAAGTTCAGAAGGTAATTATTGGAAAGGCTCACGTTATTGACAATGTAATGGTAAATATCCTCTCTAATGGAAATCTACTTTTCGAAGATTATCCTGGTCTTGCTAAGACTTTGATGACTAATACATTCGCAGATGCGCTAGGTTGTGATTTCAAGCGTGTACAATTTACTCCTGACCTTCTACCTGCAGATATCACAGGTACAAACATCTATGATGCTAAGAAGGGAGAATTTACGTTCAAACCCGGACCGATTTTCTGTAACCTACTACTTTCTGACGAGATCAATCGTGCTCCTCCAAAGACTCAAGCAGCTCTTCTAGAAGCAATGCAAGAAAAACAGGTTACTATCGGAACTGTTACTCATAAACTTCCAGCTCCGTTCCTAACTATGGCTACTCAGAACCCCGTAGAACAGGAAGGTACCTATCCATTGCCAGAAGCACAACTTGACCGTTTCATGTTCAAGATGAGTGTTGGTTACCCAGATAGAGCTGATGAAGATGAAATATTAGCTCGACGTATTACCAGAAAGAAGGATGCTGTTGATGTAGATGTAATCACCGACCCTGCTAGAGTTGTTGCAATGCAACAAGCTTGTGAGGACGTATATGTCGATCCAGCAGTTAGAATGTATATGGTAGAAATTGTATCTCGAACTCGTGAAGATCCTCGTGTTCTTGTTGGTTCATCTCCTCGTGGTTCTCAAGCTCTTCTCAAGACTTCCAGAGCCGCAGCCGCTCTTCGTGGCCGTGACTTTGTTACACCTGATGAAGTGAAGGCAGTTGCGCCAATTGCAATTTCTCACAGACTAATTCTAAAGCCAGAACACCAGATCAAGGGACTAGAAACTCAAGAGGTCGTTTCAGACATCCTAAGACAGGTTCCTGTCCCAACGGTCTGATTCAGCTCGGAGTAATTTTGAGAGGGGTATTCTCATGGCATGGAGTAGGAAGTCTGCGATGTTTGCGTCGTTGGCAGCTGCTCTATACTTGTTAGGATTAGTACTGAGAAATCAACAATTAGTAACTGTTGCAGTAGTTTTCTTATCGTTCCTAACATATGCTGCATTCAGGACATCACATGCAGATGTATCTGCATCTGGAAGAAGAATTGAGGATCAAGAATTTGATGAAGGTGCAGAATTTAGAAATCTAAATGCGATGAGACAACTTTCACAAGCACGTGTTTTCGAAGATAGCGATATTGACGTAACTCTTCGAATTCAGAACCTGTCAAACTTGTCAAGAATCTTAGAAGTAAGAGATAGTGTNCCTGAAGTTATGAGAGTAAAGAAAGGTGCAAATTATGCATTAATGGAGTTAGGTGGAAGGAGAGAAACTGAACTCAAATATTCACTTGAATGCCCTCTCAGAGGATTTTACACAGTTGGTCCAGTAGCTGTTAGAGTTCAGGATACTTTTGGCCTATTCCATAGAGAAAAAGAAATTCATCTTTACGATGACTTCTTGGTATTCCCCAAAATGGAAGANGTCAAAGATGCGTTCGTAAAGAGTAAGGTTCCAAAAATATTCACAGGTGCAGTAAATATCAGGCAGCCAGGTGAAGGTTCTAATTTCTACAACCTTCGCGAGTATGTACCTGGAGATCCAATGAGAAAGGTGAATTGGAAAGCATTTGCACGTTCAGGAAAAATGATGGTTAATGATTTTGAAAGAGATGCAGTAAGTGACATTATCTTAATCATAGATAGCAGAAATGTTTCGGAAACAGGCCCAGTAAGTAGAAACTCTCTGGTCTACAGTACTAGGGCGGCTGCTAGTTTAGCACAATACTTCCTTTCTCGAAGAGATTCAGTAGGTTTGGTAATTTATGGCGATGAAATTGTCAGTGTTGATAGAGATACTGGGAAAAAGCAACTGTACATCCTTCTCACAAAACTTGCTGGAGCTATGGCAAGAGGAAATACTCCTCTAAAGGTAGTCACCAATCGAATCATGCCCCACATTAACAAGGGAAGTCCAATCATTATTCTCAGTCCATTAGAAGACGACCCTACAGTTGTAGATGCAGTCAGAGATTTCCGTGCAAGGGATTTCGATGTAACTCTTCTTTCCCCTAGTAGCCTTGAATTCGAATTTGATGCAAGGAGACTTGATAGAACCGGATATGAAGTCCTCAAGACTGAACGTGATATATTGATCAGCGAATTAAGAGGCCTTGGAGCCAATGTAATGGATTGGGAACCAGATATGCTTCTATCTACTGCATTAGCCGGAGCTAGAGGATTCTAAGGGGGAAGAATAATGACTGTAAGTAATGATACATCACATCTTTATGATGGAAAAACAGTTCGTTCTGGTGCACCAAGTAGAAAGAAAGCTGCAGGAAAAATTACTTCATCTACCGAGATACCAAAGGATGCTATACCTGAAGTAACAATCCCATCATTTGTCGAAAGTCTATTCGGTGGACCACTTGTTCCAAAAATGAAATTCCTTCCTGCGGCTAAAAATGTGCAGAATTTACAATTTGCTAGTGCTGGAGCAATGGTTGTTCTTGCTGTATTAACTTACATTGTTACCCCTCAGGTAGGTACACCTTGGTTTGCTCTCGGTGATATTCTGAATGTTCCTGCAATTGGAACTGCACTTCATGTACTGATTATTCTAGGAAGTATCATGACCGGCTTTTGGGGAATTTTTCAACGAGATGCACGATTTTTACTTGGATCATATGTATTGTTCATTCTAATTTCACTAAGGTTTGCTGCTAGTACTGTTACCTTTTCTGCTGACCTACTTCCAGACAGTGAAGGTGCTCAAAAATCACTATTAGTATTGTATGCGGTTTTCCTTGTGATGTACATTGAACTTAGTAACGGGGTAATCCGTTTCTCAATGCTTGATACTTCAATAAGAACAGGGGAAGTATATGTGATGAATGAGAAGAAAGTCTTGAGTCGCTATCAAGCATCTCTGATATTGACTCCTCTAATCGCTGGAACTGTTGCCTTCCTTACTCTATTCGTAAATGTAATCATACCATGGTTTATCCAAGTAATAGATGATACTGCTGCTCTAAGAATGTCCGAATCTGTAGAGTTAACCAGCGTATATGGAGTTGCTTTAGGTACGATGTTGGTGTTCTTGATTGTAGCGGGAATGTTTGCAATTAATCTCCCTCTGAGAATCCAACAATTCAGAGAAAATGCAGATGATTAATCACTCAGCATCTAATAATTCAAACATATCTGTGAGACAACCTACGGTGTGAACTGCCTCGCTATCAGGAATTAACAAATGAATCCCATGTTCTGTACCTTCTTGATTCATTTCTTCTGGATGACAACCTTGATCATGTAATGAATTAAGAAGCGAAGAACGAATTTCCTGATCGTTAGAAATACCCTGTCCAAATAGACTTAGTAATGCAATTGGATGACCTAAATCGATTTTTGCGTCAGAATCAAATGATAAAATCGCAGATTCCACCCTAGGAAGATCTTTCTCATCAACTAATACTCTAATACCTGCTTGATCGGCCCGAATAGACCAAATTCTAATTCTCTTTTGATGTAGTGATCTACCTAATCCAGTTAAATTTCTAGATAATTGGGAACCAGATCGAACCCTCCAAAGAATATCAAATCGTCTTCTGTGGCAAACTAAAACACGAACATGAGGGCGTCCTACGGAAATGGATGGGCCAACGAATGTTCCTGGTTCACTTGGTTGATGTAGAGGCCGAATAATCAGAGGAATTCCTGATTCAACTAACGGTTCGATAGCATCAGGATGAAGAAGACGAGAAGAATAAGATGCAATTTCAACAGCTTCATCATAATTCAAGTAAGGAATTCTACGTCCTGGCATACCCCACGAAGGATCTATGCTTAGAACGCCAGGTACATCTCTCCAAATTACTACAGACGAAGCACCAATAGCTGAGGCAATACATGCAGCAGTACAATCAGATCCACTTCTAGAGAGTGTAGATAATACATTATCTGAATCAATTCCATACCATCCAGCACATAATGGAATTATGTCGTTTGGAAGATGAATTAATTCAGAAGTTACAGATCTATCTATTCGAATGAATGGTTCACGCCCTTTTACAATAATAGGAATTTCTTCAGCCCAAAATGATTTACAAGTCACTCCACGAGCGATTAAAGCCGCTTCTAAACAAGTAGTTGCCAATCTCTCTCCAGTAACCAATACCTCTTGTTCAGCCCCAGGTGAAGAAATTTTACACAAATTTGAATGAAGAATTTGTAACGCTTCTTCGAATGTTTCTAGATTTGATGCTGTTAAAATTTCGGGAGTAACTGCAGAATGATGTGTGCGTATCCAATGGACAAATGTAGGAACATGTAATCTTCCTTCTTTTGCTTCATGAATGGCATCAAAGAGACGATCTGTCACTCCAAAAAATGCTGAAACTACAACAACTGGATAATGATCAATTTCAGAAATTCTTTCAGCGATTGCAGAAATATCTTGGGACGATTTAAGACAAGATCCCCCGAATTTCAACACACTTCTGAATGTGTCTTCGGGGACGATCATGCTACTCGGAAGAGGTACTTACTAAAATGGACGTGTTTTTGTCAATAAAAGGTCAGCAATCAAAAAACGGACTACGCCTTGAACAACTGGAGTCGCTCGAGGAGCAAGAACTGGGTCATGACGCCCCCCCACCACCAGAGGGCGTAATTCTCCAGAAGGAAGATGCAAAGTATTCTGAACAGTAGGAATACTACTTGGTGGTTTGAAATGAACACTGATTCGAATATCAGATCCAGTTGTAATTCCTCCGATAGCACCATCCCCTCCTTCTGATTGAATTGGAGTATTATTATCACCGGATTCCCAAACGGAATTATGTTCACTACCTCGCATTAATGACGATTTGACACCATGACCAAATTCTACTGCACGAACAGCAGGAATCCCAAACAATCCTTTTGACAAAGCTGGTTCAATTCCATCGAACCATGGATCTCCAATTCCAATTGGTAACCCTCTCACAATAACATCAACTCGGCTACCAAGGCTATCTTTCTCTTTACGAAGACGTTCAATTCGGTCTACAAATCGATCTGCAGCAATAGGATCCATACAATTTAATCTAGACATATTTTCAGTAATATCTGACGAAAGAAGAACTGCTAGATCATCAGTCTCGTCATCACCCAAAGCAGCCATATGGGAAAATACTGAGCACCCGGCTGAATCTAAAATAGGACTAACTACAGAACCAGCAGCTACTAGACCCCAAGTGAGTCTTCCAGAATGGCTGCCTCCTCCACGTGGATCTGCTTTACCACCAGTTCGATATTGTTCAACTAAATCTGCATGACCAGGACGAGGATGGTCGGGAAGAAATTCATAATCTGAACTCCGAACATCTGAATTCTCTGCAAACAAAACCAAAGGCCATCCTGTTGAATATCCTTCATGAACTCCGCTGAGAACCTTTGGAATATCTGATTCACTTCGCTGAGATAGTCCCTTTCTTCCTGGTTTTCTTCTTTCAAGGTCACGTTCTATAGATTTTAAATCGATAGGAATACCAGGTTGTAAACCTTCAATTAAGACACCTACTCCAGTAGCATGGCTTTCACCAAAAAGAACTAGAGACAGTGACTCACCAAGGCGCATGCCCATAAAATTCCCTCACTCTGTACGAATTGCTGTCTCAAAAACGGAGAGTCCTCTTCCGCTCAAAGAATCTAAAATTCGATCTATCGCAGCTTCATTGACAGAAGGTATCATGAAAACAATCGAAGGACCTGATCCTGAAATACCGGCACAACGAGCGCCCCAAACGTGAAGATCGTTACAAATTTTCCTTCCAATTTGATCTGCAGTTGAAAGTGCTACACCTCTTCCATTTTCGGTCATTGCATTATCTAATGCACCCTGTTGAATGGCCATTAACGACTTCTGAAAATGCATTTGNGCACGAGCAAATGATTGAGCATCTATTTCAGCAGTTCTTTCTCCTCTCTCAACAACGAAAACTGCCCATTCTTCAGGTTCAGGCCAAAGTCCTTCTAACGCAATCCCTTCATCAACGGGCACTTGGGGATTGACTACTTTCCAACCTNGAGTGACTGCAGCCCATGTATCATCTACTGAACCAGTAACTGTACATCCGGCAGTAATTTGAGCACGGACTGCTAAATCAACAACTTGAAAAATTTCTAGAGACGTATCCGTAGCATCTGCAAGAGCCAAGACAGCAGCAGCAGCTACCGCAGAACTTGACTTGAGACCCATCCCCATAGGAACTTCGGAACGAACCATCCAATGAAATTGTTCACCAAAAGGAAGGCCTGCCTCAGTCCACGTAGTTTTTACGGCATCCAATAATCCATGAGGATCGACAATTTCTTGTCTATCAGGGTTATCTCTTATCATTACTTTTGCAGGCATATCGAGCGACAGAGAAGCACCGTAACCGGCACCTAAAGCATGTAGTAGAGAACATGAACCATAGGCTGTACCTCGACCTAGAACCGCCATAATCAGACCTCCTTGGCCATCGAAGGGACGCTCTTACCCATATGCCTAGCGCTTCCAAGAGTCATTGCCAAGACTTTTTCTCCAACTTTTAGAGAAGTTACATCGATTGATGTTCCTGAAGAAGTTAGTAAACGTACTGTCTCTGCTTGTTGTAGAAGAATTTGTCCATTTATNCCATTATCTGAACTAAATCGAATCATTAAGAATGGTCGATATTCAATTTTTACTCTTCCAACAGAACATGAACGATGTTGCCCATTTACTGAAATTATTGAGACNGACATGCCTGATTGTAATTCTTCAAGATATTGAGTATTATTATCGCCAGATAAGACGTAAGCATGTATTGCTCCAGCATTTACACGAAAAGGTCTGGTAGGCACGTGTGGGTTCTCATTTACCTCGGCCTGAACCAAAACCATACAGGATGAAAATGAACCTACACACAGTCCTTCATCAGGCTTCATNCGCTCAATTAAATCAATACAAACTCGCTCACCAATTCCACCATCTTCTATTGAATCAATAGTAACCTCAATCATTTCTAAATTTGAATTCTGAACTGACCTATCAGACCTTTTATGTCGCAATATCTGTGCTTTTGACCACATATCTTCATCACAAGGAAGCAATAAGGCATCTACACCAATTTCTAAAGCAAATATTGCTCCCTGAATATCTTCAATTTTATTTATTTCAGCACATATTCGAGTACCTGTACCAGATGCATCTGCAATCAAATTCTCTAAAGGAATCATAGTCCAATCAGGACAATAAACTTGAATCCATTCAACCATGCCCAATAAACTTCGAATTGACTCACGATCAGAATTATCTGAAATGTCTTTGCGAATAACGCCATCCGAGTTTTCTGAAAGGATTCGATCAGAAACAAATGGGAATTCTGGAGGATTTTTTACCTCTGACCAAATCTCCATTTTTGCACCCTAGATTAATATCGATTTTATACGAGGAACTCTTCAATATCTTCAGCATGGAGAATTCTCAAAGCCTCATTTAGACCAAGGTCTCCATGTATAATAGAACGTAGAGCTAACAACCTATGCAAGGGGTTCTCTGAACCAAAAATCTGACGACCCATACATACACCTGAACCTCCTGCAATCATTGATTGTGAAACGATTTCAAGAGTATCTGAGAATGAAGAACTGGTACCACCTGCGATAAGTACTGGAATGGGAACCGCTGAAGTAACCTTCTGGAATGACTCAATCGAGCCTGTCCAAGGTACTTTTACAACATCACATCCCAATTCAAATGCCACTCGTGCAGCATGTGCTACACCTTTTGTTTCGTCGTCAGGATCAAGAATTAAATTAGGACCTCTGGGGTAAACCATTCCTAAGGTTGGAACTCCATGACTCCAAGAATCAGAAGTAATTTGACCCATATCATAGAGCATCTCAGGCTCAGCATCATCTCCAAGATTCACTTGTGCTGAAACAGCAACTGCCCCTCTAGAAATTACTTCTTCGACATCACCTACAGTTACTTTAGACTGTGAATTAGGACCTCCATGAACTGTCGAAGCAGAAAGATGACACACAAATCTATCCCAAGATGTTCGCTGATATTGATGGGTCAAGACTCCTTTCTGCAAAACTATTGCATCAGCACGTCCTTTGATTGCAAAATCGATCACCAAATCCATCCTGTCTAATCCATGTTCAGGATATCCAGATAAACCATGGTCCATCGGAATCCATACTCCTCGACCTCCAGGTAAGAGTTTAGAAAGAACATCAGAACGACTTTCACTGGGTTCGTTCATGACCTTGCCAAGAGTCAAGCACTATTGAGTTCTCGTCCTCATCCTTCAATGATGAATCTTCAGATTCAAGCCAATGAGGCATGGCTTTGATATATGTCCCAATAATATTAGATTCTGCATGAACTAAATGTTCAGCAACAGTAGATCTGCTAAGGTTAGAGCGGACGGCAATGTCTTCTAGCTTACATCCTCTAGGAGCATTATACCAACCTAAATCAAAAGCAATTCTGAGAATTTCTTCTTGTCGTTTTGTTATTAGACCAGGAGCTAAATCCTCCGGTTGAACACCTCCAGCTGAAATTCTATCAGGCCTGAGGAACGTGACCAGTCGATCCTTCTTTGCTTTTACAGCACTTCTACTTCCTCTAATGATATATGTGAAACCACTGGAATCCAAACGAGTACCTGGCCGAATAATACAAGANATTGATTTCAAAATTAATTCTGCAAATGATTCTATCATTGAGATAATCAAGACATAGGCATCATCAGAAGAAGAGGGTTCAGCCAGAACTTCTCTAACAGTAAACATCGAATTTCTTTGGACATCATCTAAAGAACGATTCGGNTTTAACTCCAATCTGGCTGAAATTACTAAAGTGTTCGATGTTTGTTCTAAAACACCTAAAATTGTCGCACTCTTACAATTTTCNAGGATAGGAGCNAATAGAGGTTGAAGTCTGAGACGATCTCGNCGCCAGAAAAAGGTAACATCTCTGAGCCCAGATACCATATCTAAAGGCACATGTCATCACATATCAATGAAACCTATAGTAGTGCAATAAGGTAGAATAGCACAATATATTAGATGCGACTTGTTGGCTAGTTTTAGTGATTAAATGGCTCTGCTGAATATGGTTGGACTAAAAAGACACTATGACACCCCTGCTGGTGTAGTTAAGGCCCTAGATGGAATCAATTTAGAAATTCATGAAGGTGAACGAGTAATCCTACTGGGCCCATCAGGATCAGGAAAAACCACTCTATTGAATTGCCTTTCTGCTCTTGATAGCCCTACTGATGGGTCATACATCTTTCAAGGAAACGAAGTACCTAGAAATAGTTCCGAGAAAATGACTTCCTTCAGAAGAGAAAATATTGGATATGTGTTTCAATTCTTTAATCTATTACAAGACCTATCTGTCTTAGAAAATATTCAACTGATTCAAGAATTATCTGGTAAAAAAAATCCAACACGCGCAAAAGAACTCCTCTCGCTAGTTGGTCTAGAAGAAGAGATGGAAAGATTTCCAGGAGAGATTAGTGGAGGTCAACAACAAAGAGTGGCTATAGCAAGAAGTATAGCAAAAAAACCAACTTTACTGTTGGGGGACGAATTAACAGGAAATCTTGATACTGAGACTTCACAGAAGGTGATGCAAGCTCTTGTTGAAGCATGTGCCAAGGAAAAAATCACTGCTGTTTTTGTTACCCATGATGAATCCCTGGTAGAATATGCTACGAGAGTAATTCGAATTGATAGTGGAAAAATCATGTCTGATGAGACAGTTGCTCAAATTGAGGTTTGACTTATGTCTGCACTTCTAAACAAGAGACTCGCTAGGAGTCTTTGGCGAATGAAACTCCGCTTATTTGCTGTAATCAGTATGGTTTTCGTAGGTGTATTTGCTGGAGTTACTTTTGGAGGATATGCTGCAAATTTGGAAACGATGTATGAAACTGTTTACGAAGATTCCGAAACAGGAACCAACCTAGCTGACTTATGGATAGATAATCAATCCACTGTTTGGTCATCTGAACAGGTCAGTGGATTTTGTGATTCTTTGCGACAATCATGGCCACCCACATCTGCATCTCTAGATTCCTGCGAAGGCAGAATGATTCTCAAGGGTGCATTATTCCATTCAAATGAAACAGGGGAACACATCATAAATTCAGTATGGCATGGAATTCCAGAAAATGCAGATATTGACAGAACATGGTTTCCAGAAGGAAACTCTACAGTTGGGGGAAGAGTTGCTCAATCTTCAAATGAAATTGTGATAGATGCACACGTTACTTCTGCTTTATCAATTGAAATTGGAGATGAGGTAAGAATTGGAGCAGGTAATGGAAGTCAAAATTTTACAGTCGTTGGTATCGCTTACCATCCAACTAATATTTACTTGACACCCGAAGGATCTCTCTTCCCTCCAGAAGCTGGAGAATATGTGATAGGATATCTATCTAATGAAGGAATAGAGAGCCTAAGCGGNTTAGAAAGTGGTGCAAGTAATACAATAATGTTAGACATTGAAGGAACTCCTGGCTTTGATCTTTCTACTACAATTGAATACGAAGGTCAAGAGATTGATGATATTAAGCCNATTGTTAATTCTTCCATGTCAGAAAATGAAATGGATGGAAGAGTAAGAGATAGAGGGCAAAATGAGGCTGTAGAATTTATGAGGCTTGATTTAGAAGGGACTCAAAAAAGTGTCACTCCAATTACTATAATGATTGGTTCAATTGCTGCAATTACGATTGTACTAAGTCTTCAACGTTTGATTCAAAGCCAATCACGTGAAATNGCTATTCTCAGGACTCTAGGAGTTCCTAGAACTTCTTTAATGACAGGATATTTGATTGCACCGTTAGCAATTGGAGCAGTTGGGTGTGGACTAGGTGCTCTTGCNGCTCCATCAGGAGTAAATAGCATGTTAGACTTGTATCAGGGGATTATAGGTATTCCAATCATTGAAAGAACTATTCCTTTGAATTTGTATATGTCTCAGATTGGATTGGTTATGTTACTTGTTTTCATTTCAGGAGCATTTCCTGCTTGGAAAGCGACAAGAATCGAACCATTGACGATTTTAGGTGGACAATCTGAAATTCGTGTAGGATCTAGTATACTAAAACGTCTAACAGGATGGATGCCAACTATGCTTGGACTTTCTATTAGATCAAGTGTGCGTAAACCAATTAGGTTAGGACTAACATTCCTTGCAGTTGGAATATCCTTGATGTTAGCTGGATCCATACAAATGATGACTGTTGGNCTAACTGATTCAATCGTAGGAGGATTGGAAGAAGATCAAACTTGGGACATTCAGGTATATGTTCAACCTGGAGGAGAAGAGGATGTAATACAATGGGCAGTTGACAATAATGCTGATTGGGAAGAAATTATTGAGATGCCAATTGGAACATTAGAAGATACCACTGGTATGCAACGTACATTTACTCTCGTNGCTCTAAAAGGATATGGAGATGGAGAATCCATGAAAAATGTTGAAATTATTGAAGGGAATTCTCCAGAGGATGTTGAAGGCGAAATCCAAGTAATGATGGATGAAGGATCTCTAATAATGAATGGTTGGGCAGTAGGCGAAAGTCATCAGATTCTGATTGCAGGAACGGAAATTGATGTAAAAATTACCGGTTCAATTCGTGGGGAAGTGGCTCGAACAATGTTCTTCCTTCAACCCGAACTATCATCAATTGTAGGAATGAATGCTACATCGGTATATCTAGACTTACCAGAAGGAGTTACTGTTGATGATTCTCTTGGTATGATGTCTAGTGGAATCGTAGATCGTCAAAGTCTACTGAATGGAATTGAAGCTCTTCTGGAACAACAAACTCAGATACTAACCGCAGTAATGGGCCTAGGAGTTTTATTCACTTTAGCTGTAATGTTCAATACCATGGTAATGAATATNGCNGAGCGTGACTTTGAACTTGCTACTCTTAGAGTTCTTGGGGCTTCTACTATTGGGATAGGAACCATGTTGACCTTTGAGAGTCTTCTAATCGGTATCATAGGCGGACTAGTTGGTGTTGCTTTTGCCTTTGGGGGAGCAGTTGGTATGGCTTCATCATTCTCCACTTGGGCATTCTACTTCCCAGTAATTTTAGTTCCTAGTGTAGCATTCGAATTAATGTCAATTGTAGTTGTCATTGCACTGGCAATGGTTCCAATTGGAATTTGGAGAATCCGAAGAATGGACCTCGTTGAGAAAGTTAAGGATCTATCTCAGTAATCAGTCTTGAGACCCCAAATGCATTTGTTCTTGAGCACTCTTAGCACTTGCAATCCTAGTCTTCAGTAGTTCTCTTTGTCGATGTTGCTTGTTAGCCCTAACGTGAAGCATTGCCATCACTACCACTAACCCAATAATAACTGGAAGTAATGCTTCGGCATGATATCGTTCCATAACTTCAATGATCCCGCGTGCAGTATATGCCCAAGTTACTGAAGCAGCAGTTCCACCAATTAGACATGCTGAAAGAACTGTTTGAAATCGCATTCTGCCAACTAGACCTAACATTGCACCTACTAAGACACCACTAGCCATGAACGGAATCCAAACGAAAACAATGAGTCCAAAGAAACCATATCTATCTATTCTTTTTCTATTTTGATGAGCAATAAATTCTACTGAAGATAGGATATCTGCAACGAATTCGTTTTGGAGAAGAGTTCCAGTAATTCCCTCTTGCTTCGCAACAAACGCTTCAGTTGCGACGGTTTCATCGCCTTCTTTGACACTTAATTTCTCGGCACGACCTGCTGCAACTCGATCCGCCCTAGTATCGACATCACTAACAGCACTGACAATTACCCTTCTATCTCCCAACATTCCACCTAGCTTATCACGAATTGTTTTTCGAAGTTCTCTTTGAACATCCTCATAAGAAAATGAGTTTCTAAAAAAGGATAAAATCTGGTTCCCTGGACGATAATTAACACGAAGATATACAGCGAAATCATCAGATGTAACATTGTCTTTGATGTGATGGAGAGGTTGTTCCGAAAACCATCCTCGAACAACTTCACGGATGCTGTCATCTATTCTAGCAAAATTATTCAAATCAGTGAAGAATGAGGTATAATCCTCAACAGGTCCTTCGATTGATTCTAATCCTTCTCTGATACTTTGATGAACACCACGACGATCTTGTAATGTCTGCACATCTAATTCAGTGCTCCTCATTTCCCCAAATACTGCAAATTCGCTGAGAATATCTTTCAATAATCTAGCACGAACAGATTCTCTATCCGAAAATGAACGATCTGTATTTTCATAACTAACATGGATACTAATAATCAATGGCTTAACTTCAATCTCAGTACTTTCTGAATTATATCTAAGATGAAGCCCCTCACACGTAGATTGCAACGTTCTATCAATCAACCTAGAAGTCTGTTCATCAGACAACAAATCATCATCATCTCGATGATAGAGTCGATACATTAGAGGATACTGAATGAATAAGAAAACAACTGACATGAACAAAGATACGAATGCCATCCACCAAGGTGGNACCCCNGCAGATCCACCTGCNAACATTGCTGTNTCTCTNCCTCCTGCCCATTCNGCNCCCATCAACGCAATTGACCAAGTACCNAATGCTTGNACCGTCCANCANGCNCGNGCNTCTTCATCAATCAATTCAATACCCTTTGAAACNGAANCTTCTGAAATNCCTATCAAAGAAAGAAANCCNCCNGTNTCNATGTCNTTNACACGNACCTGACGTTGTGCTTCGAGTACAGATTTCTCTCCAATCAAAGCAGACTGATTTTCATTTGTAAGATTCAAACCTGTCGTATTGTATACCTTGATAACCAAGGTATATTCTGAATCAAGCACATTATCAGTATCTAATTTNATCTCAGTTTGATTCAAAGAACCATTCAGCACCAAAGGATCTTCTTGAACTGCATCCTTAGCAGCATTTTCTACTACTGGCTNGACCAATCTAGCATGAATTACGATATTCTCAGGACCCATGTTATACAATCTAACCCTCATATCGTGATCTTCATCGACCCAAATATTGAGCCAAGCAACTCCAGTTCTATCCTCGCATTCCTCTCCAGGGTCTAANAACGACCCAGAAAGAGATTGATCGATAGCAATTGAATCAGCCATTACCACACCGGTTGAAGAAAGGACAATAATTGCTCCAAAAATTATAGCAGTAACTAAACCAAAAGCCAACGTCTTTCCTTCTGGTCCACTGAAAAATGGTCTTTTTACCCCTTCTCTACGCTCACGAATCCGATCTAATTCTTCATCNATTTGTGAGAAATCAAATAATGGTTCTTCGTGTTCTTCCTCAGGTGNAATTTGAGGGNTTTCAGATGCATCAATATCTCCATTGATGNCATCATCCTCTCCGCTCATGANTNNTGCTNNAACTTANCCCTCATATCGGTTTTGNAGATTATCTAAAATTCATCGACTTGAAAATCAAAAAGATGNAAGGTCCAATTGACAATAATTTCTTCATCATCATCCTGTATTGAAGGAATCGCAGAAGTGGGAGGTGGGTTGGTATTCACATCAATTGTAACTGTAAGTTCCCCACTTCCAAATGATATATCTGACCAATTGTTCTGAATTTCTTCCATGCTACTCTCGTTTGTAGAATAATTTTCACCGGAATAATNTGGATAAACATATAAAATTAATATCATTTCATCGCAATCGCTTGAAGATTCAGAAAGAATGTTGTTTGGATTACTCCAATCAGCAATCATACCTGAAGTAGAAATTTCAACATGAACATCATCACACGGGTCAAGGAATTCTCCTGAACTCTCAGAATATGATACTAAAAATTCGATATANCCAATCTTAGTTTGTTCATCAATAGAAGCTATTTCGCGAGANAGAATCAAATTTTCTGAGGAATCGTCTGCAACTAAAATCAAATCTTGGCCACTACTTTCATTCGAAATAAATGAAACAGAGTATGAAATCGATGACTCGCCTGTTTCTACATCTACAACATAAAAGAATGAAATTGCATGGAATGACAAAGTTATCATCAATAATGAAAGGAAACAAGCAAGAATACGACGAGAATAATCTTCCATTAGAAAATCAAGAATTGAAAATTNATCTTTCATGCTAAAACACCCCCACCTGCAGGAACGCCGATTAGCACAAGCATAACGGCCAGAGACATCCCGATAATTATAGCAATAAATAATCCTCTATCTAATAATTCCATTTCTTTAGAATCAAAATTGATAATTGGGAAATAGTATTCTTTACGATGATTGGGATTCTCAATAGGATTTGAAACTAACAAATTGAATAATCTCTCTTCCCAACCTATTGCAAAAGCAATTGCTACTCCTAATATGCCTGCTGAAACTAACTCAGTAATTGGAATCAATGACTGTATTATTTCTAAAATTGCTGAAGATGCTACAACGATAAGTATGATTGACATCGTTTTTGAAAGGGAACGATTGCGATCTTCTATCCGNATCAAACCAAAACGAAACAATAGCAACAATGCTAGAAGTGGCCTAATTAATGTATAGTGAAGAGTGCTTGTCATTAATTCCCATACCGGCCTGAATGATGAATTTTCTACTGATTCAAAACCATGAATTAACTGACCAAATATACCTAAAACCATGTATATAATCACTAAATAAGATGTCCAATCTCCCCTTCGTTTGTAAATTCGATAAATCTCAACAACGAACATTGTTAATCCAAAAAAAGTTGCGACAGCTAGATTCATTGACCACAAATAATCTGTGTATAATTGAGATTCATGTAAGGCATTTGCTGCCCCAGGTAGACTAGAAATTTTTTGATTGTAAAAAAATTCTGATTGGGTATATAATCCAGTCCACTTGAA
Organism: Methanobacteriota archaeon; assembly: GCA_002708015.1. Lineage (GTDB taxonomy): Archaea > Thermoplasmatota > Poseidoniia > Poseidoniales > Thalassarchaeaceae > MGIIb-N2. The sequence continues at coordinate 2,718 of PAOK01000038.1, read as the reverse complement.
CCAAGTGTAACCTACTAGCAAAACATTGAGTAATAACGCAGCATTTGCTATACCTTGTATCTCTGAATCATCTTCTTTACCAGGCATAAATCGGAATTTAAGATAAACAATTGTCCATATTGTTCCTGTTACAATATACAGATTAATATGAATACTACTCAATGGATGATTTACTCCATTTAATATTACTGAGAAAGTCGCAATAATTGCAATACAAACTAAACTAAAAATTGCGTAAAATAATTGTTTTTTGTTTCTAATTAATGGAATTGGAAAAATAAATGATAGAAGAACAATAGAAAACACGAAGGTAAAATCTAGGAATTGATCTATGAATATTAGTAGGTCCAGAAAATTATCTTCAATTGTGAATGAAGTGATAGCCTGAGTTAGACCCCTAGAGATAAACATCCATGAAAGGAGATGTGCACTAATCATTTTGTTCCAAATAATCTCTTCTTGTCTTCTAACTAAGATTATTGCACAAATACCCAATGCTAAACTAAGAATCCCACCAACGGCCACCAGACCGTCAATCTCCATAGAATTCGCAACTATCTATTACTTATGAATAGGACCTTACTTCTACATCAAATCAAAAAAGTTTGAAACTTTTTGACAAGTACAAAACACTTATTCAAAACCTAATCTACGATGTGCAAGCATGTCTTTTGCGGATTTCTTGCTAGCACCTAGGAAAGATGCTCGTGGTTGGGAGACACCGAACGAGGCCTCTAGGATCCTTTTGATAATTGTATTAATTTCTGTTTCCTTATGGGCATGGCCTATTTCAGAAGGTAGGATTGTAATTTGGATTGGGATTGTTCTACTATTTTCAACTCCACTACTAACAGTTGGATGGTGGATACTCTCAATTTTTGCCAAAAATAGAGTACCGAGGAAATTAATATCATCTGTTAACTTGACAGATGATTGAATTCATAAGTGTCGCAAATCTAGCAATTTTGTGTATACATTCCGTGAATGTACGATTGCCGATGTTTCTACCATGTGGGAAATCAATGAACAAGGTCTACCAGGCACTGGAAAAGTTACAGAAAAAGAAATTTCTCACTTAATGGAAATTTCCGAGGTTTGTATCGGTGCATTTCATCAGGAGTCTCTTGTTGGTTTTGTGATTTGTCTTCTACCAAAGAGGAATTATGGTAGCTTAAACTATTCTTGGTTTAATGAAAGATATGAGAAATTCATCTATGTTGACCGTATAGCAGTAGAGACACAATTTCGTGATCTAGGAATTGGGTCTAAATTATACCAAAGAGTAATCCAATATTCAACTGAAAATAGTATCCCAATTACTGCAGAGGTTAGCCTAGATCCACCAAATCCAGGATCAGACCGATTCCATATCCGTCATTCATTCAATTCTGTTGGAGAATTCCATCAGGAGAATAAATCAGTCACCATGTACATCAGAGATTACCAATTGAATAAGAATGGTAAGAACAAGTAATACACAATTGGAATAGAAACTAAGGAAAATAGAATCGCTAAGGCAATATTCCATTCTTTTCCTTTCTCTGACTTAGTAGAATCCTCCCCTCGTGACTGTTCCCAAATGATTTTCTTATCATAATGAATTGCATCAAAAATAAAAGATATACAAAAAAATACGACGAAAGAACCGCAACCAAAGATGAAGAGGAAAGGATAAACCAAACTCAAGATAATTGAAAGAAATAAACCAGTTAAACCAATTGCAATTGAAAGACGATGCAATCGATGATATATTTCACCATCATTAACTTCATTCTCCATGATGCCTCGAATCATCACTGGCTAAAATAGATGGTGCAGGGGACAGGATTTGAACCTGCGAAGCACTACGCACTGGGACCTAAACCCAGCCCCTTTGACCACTCGGGTACCCCTGCTTGATTAATCCGCTGAAGTCAATACGCTTCAATGCAACGCTCAATTCTGCTCTTTTTCTAATTCGTCTAACAGAACTTCAGCGAGATACTCGTATTGTTCTAGACAATTATGCAGATGGGCAGAAATTCGGATATAACGCCCTTCAGGAGATGGCCATGACCAAACAGGGATTTGTATTCCTAGTTCCAATAATCTAGAATGTAATGGATCAGGTTCATGCAATGGAATCCCAGCGAATCCAGAATTAGGCAGAATAAGAGTTGCAATGGTTGAAATCATACTGTCTGGACAAGGCGATTGAATAGCTAACTTTTCACATAATAATTCTCTTGCTTCTAAAGCAAGAGAGCGATTTCGTTCCATAATAGCTTGCCATCCACCTTCGTATATTGAAGAAATATGTTCAATCACAAAAGGTAGAGTACACCATGCAGATGGATCTCGAGTTCCTGTCCAATCAAATTCATGTCTAAAGCGGGTTGTATCTCCTAAAGGAAATGTCATACCATGACTAATTGTTAGTGGATGTACTTTGTCCTGTCTATCTTTTCGAACATACAAGAAGGCCGAACCTTTCGGAGCACAGAGCCATTTGTGCGCATTGCTAGTAACATATGAGGCGCCTAGATCTTCTAGAGAAAGAGGAATCATTCCGATCCCATGTGCTGCATCAAGCAGTACTGCAACCCCTTTTTCTTCTAGTAAATTAGTTAGTTCTTCAAAGGGCATCCTGAGTCCTGTGGGGCTCGTAACGGTATCAATCATGGCCAATACAGTATTTTCTGTAACCGAATTTAGAATCAATTCAATAACAACTTCTGG
>PAOK01000037.1 GCA_002708015.1 Methanobacteriota archaeon | reverse complement strand
CTTCGTCCCTGACCGTCGGATCCGTTCTAGTGTGGCGCCTTCGCAACAGGTGGTCCTCTCAGGATGACAGGATTTTACCCCTACCCTGAGAGTTCCCCACACCTCTCCCGGTCCCTAGTCTGGCCGTGCTCGCAGAATTCAGCTCGTTGAGCGAGCTGATTTACCCACGAATGTACCAAACCGGCTACGGACGTTTTAGGCCCAATAAAAGCGACGACCACTTGAGGCGCCGGTATTACCGCGGCGGCTGGCACCGTCCTTACCCACCCCTTATTCCAAGACCGTTTTAGAGTCAAGAAAAGAGCCCCTAAAAGAGACTCACTTGGAGTTCCCTGGTCACGGTTTCCCGCATTGCCAAGTTTTCGTAACTGCTGCGCCCCGTAGGGCCTGGATTCGTGTCTCAGAATCCATCTCCGGGCTATGTCTCCCAACACCCGTACGCGTCGATGGCTAGGAGGTCCATTACACCCCCTACAACCTGATACGCCGCAGGCCCATCCTACCTTCATCCACTCACCGTTCCAGGCGTAGTGGACTATGATGTATTGTTCTCAGTTTCCCGAGGTTATTCAAAACGATAGGGCAGGTTACCCACGTGTTACTGAGCGGTACGCCGAGCTAATGCTCAGACTCGCATGTCTTAATCGAACTCCAATAGCGGTCGCCTCCGGCAGGATCAACCGGATTTCGTGCGAAATCTCGCGATCCTTCAGGAGTTTTGTTATTGTCGCTTGCTGGTTCTTTGTCAAAATTGACGAGGTTACATTTCTTGCACACTTGCATTAGCAAGTTGTAACCTTGATTTTCCTACTAAACCACAAGCCGCGCTTGTGGCCGCACCTCTTCGGCCCGTTTCGCCAGATGGGTTTCTTCATCGTCCTAAGACTCAGAACCCAACGCCAGGCTTAACGTAGCATCTGTGCGACATACACCCCATATATCAACGTTGAGACCCGTATTAGAGAATCAAACAAATGACTGAGAGGAAATTTAAGTAAAAATAGCACTTATTCAGCACCAAAGAATTCTCTCAAAACTGGATGCATTTCCATAGCTTGTTCTTTCTGTATCTGCTCATACGTCCTTAGAATGATACCTACGGCTAGAAGGAGACCGGTTCCAGTAGCATTACCTACGGTTCCGAGGAGATCGGCTCCTGCTGCTAACAATCCAACGAAAGCACCTGAAAACAGAGTAACGTGTGGGATATAACGTTCTAGAATTTGCTCTAGAACTCTAGGGTTCTTTCTAAATCCAGGTATTTGCATCCCTGTTCGCTCAATCTGTTTTGCTACATCCTTAGCACTCATATTCGTTGTCTCAATCCAGAACTTAGCAAAGACCATGGAACCGACCGTCATGACAATTACATAGGCAACAATATGGATCATAATTTGCCATAACTCATGCCCATAAGCATCTCCAGTCTGGTTTAACAGTGGTATCAACCAATCTTGAACACCACCTACCATGGAAATATACCATGCTAAACCATCTTGAGGGGCAGTAGCACCTGCATCATAAGCACCCAAATATTTGGCAATACTGAAACTACCTTCTCGTCCAAGTATCGGAACCGTAGAAAGAACNGGATGGCTCCAGAATAGAAGAGTGAACATATTGACGTTAGCAAGTAACGCAGCCATTAGAATCACTGGAATGTTAGAAGCGTATACCAAACGAATTGGATATTGNCCTTTATGCCCTCTCATTTTGTGATTTGTCAATGGCAATTCAAGTTTCGAAGATTCAGCATAAGCTACTACCAAGAACACGATTATTGAGGATACTAGAGCAGCAATTGGATTCGCATGATTCAGTAAGATAACCTCGAACATACCCCCCGATCCTTGACCTCCTGACACCATCTCAGAATTTGTTGCAGTTCTCAAGGTGTAGAAAATCATTGGAAGTGTACCAGATGGAGGATTATCAAGACTCATTGGTGCTTCAGAAACCATCGGAAGTGGGGAAAGAGTACCAACGAAGGTAGACTGAGCAACACCTGCTGCGATAAAGAGAGATATTCCAGAACCAATACCCCATTTACTGACTAATTCATCAAGAAGGAATACCAAATATGAACCAAGGAAAAGTTGGACTACAATGAGTGCTTGAGCCCATCCTTGTCCATATTGCAAAATTATATCTTGATGAGGATCTAAGAAACCATAAACTTGAGGGATTGATTCTATTGGAATCATAAACAATACCAACAGTTTTTGAACTCCTTGATACAACTGCTTATCATCAGAATCTTGAAGATCTAAATTGATAATTTTAGCTCCAGCAAACAACTGCATAATAATTGAAGCAGTAACAATTGGTCCAATACCAAGATGCATAATCGAACCAGACGCTCCAGCCATAATCGCTCTAAATGATGAGAAAATATCCAATGTAGACTCAGCTAAACCGTAGACCATTACATTCGTCATCATGAAATATACAATGAGAACTAGAGTCGTTGTCCACAATTTAGACATAAATCGGACGTGCCCGTCAGGCTTCTGAATAGAAGGATAAACATCTACTAATCGTTTCAAACCATACAGTCGACTTGATTCCTCCCCAGTATAAATTAGACAAGTAATTGATGCGGCAGTACCTGCACCTAGAATCATAATTCCAACTAACAGGAAACCNACATTTTCTGAGTTCTCAAAACTGAAATACACTAGTCCGACAACATATGCTAACCAGATATACAACTTCGTGTATTTTAGAAATTGATTTTCTTTCATCTGTTCTGGAAGATCAAAACGAAGACCCCAGATAATGAAGAATGCATATGGAACTGATGCCAAAAGAAGCATTCCTGCTTCGAATTGTGCATCAGTATCAGTACCGAATAAAGCATCAGAGCGCCAATAGGTTAGNCCGCCCCAGTAGATTAGTGCCATTGTGATGGCACCAAGCGTATTTACTCGCCTAACTGCCATTTTATTCACTCCTAATATTCTATTTTACGAGGAATTACTCCTCTTCCCATTCGCCCCAGTCTTCACCATCAGAAATTGTAACTGAACCACCGGCGGATTCAATCTTCTCGATAGCTCTTGAAGATGCGTGTTCAACAGTAACATGAATTGAACGATGAACTCTTCCTGAACCGAGAAGTTTGTCAATTCCTTTAGAGGTCAAATCAATGGTATCTTCATCTCCCATCAACTGATCTACTTCTGATACATTGATGCTATTATGCACNGTACGTAGACTNGGATCACGGTTAAAACCGTGCATACCCCAGTGACCAGGCATGTACTTCAAGCGAGTTAGAAGGCGATGCTTGTTCATACCAGCATTTCCTCGACCACCACGCTTACCAGCACCNCGGCCAGCCTTCTTGCCTCGCCCATGATAACGGCTACGTCCTCTGAATCGGTTTGTTCTTGACGGCATATCTTCACCTCACATCATCCTTGCAGCGAGATCTTCAATTGCCTCGCCACGATTACCTAAAGCTCCTCCAACAGAGAAAGCCCTCTTGATTCCNCCCCATCCTTTACTCCCNCGAGGAGGATGCAATCTGAATACTCGCTTTAGTTCTGAAGCATCCTTGATTGCAGCATCTCCTGAAGCTACAGCNNCAGCAAATGCATCAATGCNATCATAATCAGTACAATCTGAAATTGCTGCATCATCTACAGGTCGATCGCCTGGAAGACGTCCGCGTTCACGAATCATCTGAGCAATACTTTCTGAACTAACTGGACCCCATGTAACGAAATCTTTGGCCTTCTGCAGCATTCCTGCATATGTGTCAGATTCTGGAACAATGACAGCATGGTTAACTTTTGTTAAGTTAAGATAGGACATTGTTTCTCGGATAGAACGTTCTACACCTCTATCACTTCGAACTCGAATTACCAACCATGCCATTAGGACATCCCTCCTCTAGAAATGTGAAGACGTTCAACATCAGCACGACTAATTCTTGCAAGATTTGCTTGCTTGAGTGCATTAAAAGTAGATCTCGCGAAGTTGTATTGTGTTCTTGTTTGACCTTTACTACTGGACCAAACGTCAGTAATACCTGCCATTTCCAAAATCATTCTTCCAGTTTCACCAATCACTAGACCCTTACCAGTTGGTGCTGGCATCAATGTAATTCGAGTAGATCCTGCTCTTCCTGTAATCTTCATTGGAACNGAACGACCAGGGCCACCGCCTGATTCCCAAGAACCATTTCCTCTTCGAACTGTAATCATATTCAATTTGGCTTGATTTGTTGCCTTCTGAATTGTAGTAGCTACTTCTTTACCTTTTGAAGTTGCTAAACCTACGACTCCATCTTTGTTTCCTACGACTACCATGACATTGAATCTAGTTCTCTGTCCAGAATCAGTCATTCTCTGAATTCTACGTGGCCGACCAATCATTTCAACAAATAGATTAGGCTGGAAGAAAGCATCAATAATCTCAGGTTCTCTGATAGGCATTCTTGAAGCAATGGCTTGTTCAAAGGTAGTAATTTCTCCATTGACAACCATTCGTCCNAATCTGGTACGTGCCCCATTTGTCATCCATTCACGTAGAGTAACGCGAGGATCAGGGCCTCGACGACGTTGCCCTCCTTGGGAACCATCATCTTCNATCTGACCCAATGCCCAAGCCAAACCTGGTGCAAGAGTAATTGGTTCGCTCATGATGATGCCCCCTCTAACTTAGAACGAGTGGATTCTACAGAAGATGCCAATGAATCACTAATATGTGCTCCATTTATCCTTTCTTCACTAGGAAGTACATCTTCGCTATGAGGAAGCCAAAGGCCTGCATCAATCATNCCTTTTAGAGCAGAGAATNCACGATTACCACGGGTAGATGCTGCTAATCCTATATCGAGAACTGCTTCATCAATACCTGCTGCTAAAGCTTTCTTTCCTAAAGAAAAACCAGTTAGATATGCAGAAGGGACTGACTTGATAGACGCATCCTTAGGCCATCCATGACTACGAAGTTCTGAACTATTTGTTTGAGCAGCAATTTTATCCCCATCTTTTTCNTAAGTAACAATTTGTGCTANAATTCGAGAATTACTAATGCGAACAACGGCTCGTGGCATTTCACCTCTGAGCAGTTTCAATCTACGTCTGTAGTCTGTCTCGCCTGTGCGCCTTCTCTTGTATTTTAGACGCTGATTCTTTCCATGAACTGCCATCACTCATCACCTCCTAAGGTAATCCCATCCAACCCAATATTGGTCCTCATGTGGGCGATTGAACGATATGTTCCTCCCTTCGCCTTTCTGTAATAATATCGATATTGACTAGGTTCNAGTTCTCCAGATTCACGAAGTTCTTTCAAAACACGACGTTGAGCACGAATNGTTTTCATCCAACGTTCCTTCTTTGGAGTTCTTGACTTCTTGGAACCTTTTCGACTACCATGNCCAACTCTACGGCCTTTCGAACGCTGGATTTTTGCCTTACGAGCACGTGCTCGACTTGTTCCTTGGATTGGGCGTGCTTTGATTACACCCTCATCAATTAATTCGCGAATATCATCTTTCTGAACCGCACTAGAAACCTGATCAATATAATCAGGATGAATCCATATTCGGTGAACACCGACTATCCTACCTTCACGCCTAGAGAGAATACTCGCAGCCATTCGACGTTGATTTGTAATTTGCATCAGAGGTCACCTCTCTTCTCAATTGAACGACGATTCAAGATTCTAATTCCTAACTCATCGGCTTTGTTATGAATAGCTAATCTCTTTCGATTTCCTACTCTTTTACCGATTCTAATAGCATGAGTTTTTGGATTGATTCCATCCAATGAAGATGAATTATGTACAAGAACCTCAATGAAACCTGAAGGATGAAGATCCTTTGCAGCACGAACCTTTCCATACCCAACTCTAGCCATAGGAGTTCGATACTTCATGTTCAAACGCTGTTTAGACTGGTATCCCTTTGGTTTTCTCCAACCAGATCTAGAGAGTCTCTTGTACCTATACCATTCTTGACGACGGAATTTTGGTTGCTTCCTAGACTGCGAAGAGCGCAAGGATAGAGCTTCCTTTGTGGAATCATCAAGTTCCGGTTTTTGCTTAGCACGATGGATTTGTTCTTCATCATCCCACTCATCATCGAAATCATCGAAATCATCATCATCAAAATCTTCGTCAACTTCTTCATCAACTTCTTCCTGAACTTCCTCAGAAACATCCTCATCAGCAGCTTCAAGCCTAGCAATGAGATCTGCTTTCTTTCCGGAAGAGGCGAGACCTAACTCCTTGAGTAACTCCTTAAGTTGAGCAACAGTCATATTTCCATAATCTGACATTTATTTCACCTCACTCCGTTCCTGCCTTACTAGTAATGTAAATTCCATCTTGGAAAACTCGACGATCTCTTCTACGAATTCTACATGAACGCTCGATATTCGCAGCAGTCTGTCCAACCTTCTCGATATCTGCGCCTGAAACAATAACATCTACCTTATTCTGAACTTCTACCTTTACTTCACCTGGAGACCAAGGAAGTGGGGCAACTCGTGGAACCTTTTCACCGAATAAGTTAGTAATTGTCATCTGGTTACCAGACACGTTAATCGTCATTGGAAAGTGAGAATATACAGCCTTAAGTCGATAAATAAAACCAGTATCTACTCCAGTAATCATATTCCTGAGATGTGCAGCCCAAGTTCCACAAAGGGCTTTTTCTTTTCTTCGAGGTAGATCGCAATGTACCTCTAATCCCCCATTAGATTCTCGTACGGATATACGATTATGACGGAAATCTCGAGTAAGGGAAGAACCATCCTTTGAGATTGTCACTACTGTACCATCAATACTAGCATTTACTCCATCAGGAGTAGGTATGGCATGAATAATCTGATCTAATTTTACCATTTTTTCACCTCAGAAGATATACGCTAGAAGGCGNCCTCCAACTCGGGCCTCCTTNGCTTTGTAATGACTCATAACACCTTGATTAGTAGTCATAAGAAGAACACCAAAATCCTGTGCAGGTAAGAAACGAGACTCCCATTTCTCAAAATCGCTCCTCTTTACAGAGTATCTTGGCTTGATTACACCGCATCGATTGATNGCTCCAATAAGTTCGATTCGGAAACTTCCTCCTCGACCATCATTGACTTTCTCAAATTCTCCAATGTATCCACGTTCTTTGATAATATCCAACATACTTCCTAAGAGTTTACTTGCTGGACTAACAGTCACTTCGTAATGTCCTGCTTGCTCGGCATTATACATGCGTACAAATGCATCACTTAAAGGGTCAAATTGCATCTCTTCTTCACCTCACCTATATTTCTTGAATCCCAATTCAGGAGCAAAATCTCTGAAGCACTGACGGCATAGGCGTAGCCCATACCGACGAATCAAGCCACGCTTACGGCCACAATATCTGCAACCAGTTGAGCGTCCGATTCTTTCTCCATGAATTCGTCCCATGTTATTCACTCCTCCACAATAGTCAAGCCAAATTGCTGACTGAAATATTCCATACATTCGTCTCTAGTGACTCGATGATTGATTGCTACACGATGAGCACGTCTTCTACGACGACTTACACGATGACCTGGACGCTCTAATACTACATTGATGTCCATTCCAAAGATTCCGATATCTGGGTCATACTTCTGCTGAGGGAAATCAGTATAATCAGAAACACCAAATGAAAGATTTCCTTGATTGTCAAAGTTCCAAGCAGGAAGTGTATTTTCACGAACCCAAAAAGCATCCTTCAAGAAAGTTGCAATCAAATCCTTGTCNCGCATAGTAACCTTACATCCAATTGGAGCTCCTTCACGTGTCCCCAATTCTCTATTGGTTTTCTTAGAAATAGTTCTGATAGGAGAAGATCCGGTAACTAGCTCTAGNACTNTTTCAGCAGTCTGAAGNCTATTTCCTCCTTCACCAACACCAATGTTGATGGTTACCTTAGTAATTCTAGGAGCAGTCATAACATTTACTTCGCTCATTCATCCACCCCCATTGGGATATCATCAGAACTAGGGATTACCATNACATANTCTTGAATNGTACCAAATCCTTCTTCGAAATTNACTTCATTAGGCATTGAAGATCTCTTAATCTCAACTTCTTTGATTGTAGCAATCTCTCCAACGTGGTTTCCTCCAGTAAGATAACATTGAGCACCAGAAGATGCGGTATAAGTCTCAACAACAGAACCATCACTTAGATTGATTTTACATGTTGAACCAGTAGCCCAGTCATCCTTACTTGCATTATCAACAAGNATTGTTCTTCCATCATGGAAATTTAATTGAGTCATACCGCCCTTGATTGTAGTTTTTCCATTGAGTCTGCATAATTTAGTGCCTGCCTTCTTCGAATCAATAAGATTGTAAGAAAGACGTCCACGCTTGTCGAAAGTACACATATAAGATTGATCTCCGATTGTTAAGATATCAAATAATCCAACTCCGCGACTGATTGATTTAACTTCTTTACCGTCGACCTTTACGATTCCTTTCTGAATAATCTGATTGGCTTCTTTCCTGGTTCCTGCGATGCCTAGAATATCCCTAAGGATAATTCCAACAGGCATACAACATTCAATAGAATGCCCACAAGGATCTGGACGTTGGACCCAAACGCTGGTCTTTCTCGGCAATGGCCAACTTCTTGGCATTGCTAATCGCTTCATATGGCTACTTTTACCCATTTTATGCACCTCCATTCTCTCTAGAAAGAATCTTTGCCATTCGCTTACTATCGGAATCATCCAATTTTGTTACAACAACATTGGAAGCACGGATTGGGAATGGTTCATCTTTACCATCAGATTTAGTCACAGTTACTCCTTCAATGTGTAACATCCCATCGGTATTGACAGCAATTACTACTCCACTGACTCCAGAAGCTCCTCTTTTTCCTTGAGCTCTTTTACCGCGTTCATCACTCTTAACACTGTTTGGGAAACCAAAATCTCCTCGAACTACTTTCACAGTATCTCCTGCGCGAACAGTAACTGTTCTCACTGTAGAATAACTTCCATCTTCTAGAGCCAAACGAGCACGAACTCGCTTCCTCTGTGAGTGGATAGGAGCAGATCCTGCTGCCTTCCTTTGCTTCCTAGGTTGACTGCTTCGTACCATATTTTCACCTCATACAATTTGCTTTGCTGTAGCAGCTACACGCGGCCACCGTTCAGCTGATTCTCTACTAACTGGTCCTTTGATATCTGAACCCTTGAGTTCTCCTTTTTCATTGGTCAAAACACAAGCATTATCCTCGAACTGCACCCATGTTCCATCAGGACGACGGAATGGACGACGTTGACGAACAATTACTGCATAATGCACCTTTCGACGCACCTCAGGATTACCTCGTTTCACTGTAACCTGAATCAAATCTCCAACTCCTCCAGCAGGATATCGTCTGTGGACGCTTCCTTTTCTGAGGACAGTAATCAATTGAACTACTTTAGCTCCAGAGTTATCAACACAGAGCATAGTTCCCATGGAAGGAATTGCGCGTGTCACTCTGCTCGAAATTCCCTTCATTCTGACGCCTCCCTTTCAATTACACAGAATGAAACTGTCTTAGATAGAGGACGGCATTCCATAATTCGAACTCTATCTCCAATGGAAACCTCGCCTATACAAGATGGCAAATGAGCATTGAAACGATTGGTTTTCTTCTCATATCGCTCATATTTCTTCATGGAACGAATTCTCTGTCTTTCTACCACAATAGAATCATTCATTCCAAGACTGGAAACTGTTCCTTCAATAATCTGTCCTCTAACACGTAAACTGCCATAGAATGGACAGTTTTCACTGCCATCCCAATCAGCTCCAGGTGCAATTACATCAACGCCAATATCACGCGGGGTAGCCATTCAATTCATCCTCCATTTCATGTGAATTCTATTCTCAGGACGATGCATTACAGCATGTCCATCAATTGTCTCAGAATCATCAATTNTGAATCTGATAACGGACTTGGAAATCTTACGATCTCCAGAATTGGAACGTACAACGAGCATGTTCTTACTCTCGTTAACCACTGTTCCTGTTACATCAAGAAGAGACGAATCTGATGAATCGATAACTTGGAGGTTTCTACCAATCCAAGACATTCTAACAATCTCCATTAGCGCACCTCCACTGTGTATCCATTTTGTTCGAGAACCTTGGAAGCTCGTTTCTTGTGATCTCCCTGTAATTCGATGGTACGTCCTTTGACAGTACCTCCGCTTGCACACTGACTCTTGAGAATTTTAGCAAGTTTGTTGATATCTATGGCAGTGTCATCAATGCCTTCTACAATAGTTACCATCTTCCCATACCTCCTTCTATCAGTTCTAATAATCGCTTTCTGTTGCTCCTTTGCAATTTCTTGACAAATACATAATTCATTAGGGAGACCACACAGATTGCAAATACTCGCCATTCGTTCCTACTCCTTATTCTCGTTCATTATTGTGAGGAGACGAGCAATACTCCTCCTGGTTTGTTTGAATTCACCAGAGTTCTGTACAGAACCACCCAGNGATTTCTGAGCACGTAATTGCAGAAGTTCTTCTCTNAATTCGATCAAGCGCTTCTCTCGAGCTTCATCACTCATCTCATGAATCTCTCGAGCTTTCAAGTGAGTCATTTCATTCCTCCTCCTGTTCTGCGTCTTCAGATTTCATTTCTGCTTCGAATTCAACTACTGCATCAACAACTGATTCGACAATTTCATCTTCTGTGAGAGTGTTTTCTTCAGGTTCTACAGACTCTGATTCTGAAACAGTAATTTCGTAATCATGAGGAAGGGGATCTAAACCTGATTCTTCCCTTGTTTTNATTGTTATTTCAGATGGTAACTTAGTACCTGCTCGCATAATTGCAACAGTACAACCAATTGTGCCCAACTTCTTNGTAGCAACGGCATATCCAACATCCATAGTAGTAAGAGCNGTCTCACCACAATACTTGATGTGACCAGACTGGAATTTCTGAGTTCTATGACGAGCACCACTTAATTTTCCTGAAAGCACGATAAGACAACCACGAGCTCCTGCTGACATTACATTCATTGCAGTACTATTACCTGCTCTACGGAAGAACCAGCCTCTCTCGAGAGAAGATGCTAGTCTACTTGCCATTACTTGTGCATTCAGACGCGGTTCCTCGACTTGAGCAACTTCTAACTTAGGCTGATAAAGATCGAAATCTTCCTCAAGCCTTCTAGATAACTCGTTGATGATTCTTCCTCGAGTTCCAATAACTCTGCCAACATGTTCTGCTTCAAGCAAAATTTTCTCTCCTTCAGGAGTTCGTGTGAAACTTAAACCACCAAAACCAGCATCTTTGGTCTCTTCAAGCAAATATTTCTTGACTAGCTGACGCTCAACGTTACGATTGATGAAAGTGCGAACAATATTCTCCTTGCTATTCTTTGCCATGATAAATCACCTTAGAAGAGATCCTCGTCTCCATCATCATCCCAACCGTCATCGCCTTCTCTTGCTTCCAAGAATAACTCCAAATTCACTTGGTAATGGAAGTGGGGGCTTGCTCTACCACGTGCTCGTGGTCTGAATGCACGGCGAACTTGNCCACGATGAGCAGCAACATGTGTAATGACCATCTCATCGATATCATCTATCTCACCTTCATATCTATGGCGAGCATTCTCCATAGCAGATCGGATCAATCGAATGAAGGCTAAAGATGCCTTAACAGGAAATCGTCCTGGACCCATTTTTCCTTTTCGATGTCCAGCCATAGTGTTACCACCTTTTCCTTTTCTTGATCTACGAGTATACGGTATTGCACGAGCTTGTTTGCGAATATGATGTTCGCTTCTTCTCTTGTATTTGTCCGGATTTTCGGGATCTTCAATCCAACCATCTGCCTTGATGACTTGCTCGAGATATTCAATTGCATATCCTGCAGTCTTACCACGAAGGAATCGACATATCTGATAGCAGTGCTTGTGATGAATATCAAGGTTAACAGCACGAGCAGTGGTTAAACTATGATAGCCATCAGTTCCACTCAACAACTGAGTGTATCCGGCTCTGGGTTTGTTNCTGTCTCTTGATGCCATCTTTTTCACCTCACTTTAGAGCCACGTGCTTCGAAGAACGAGTAGCACCCACACCCGGTCCTGTATGTGTTACAGAACGACGAGTCGGAGAAAATTCGCCCAATGCATGTCCAATCATCTGCTCCCGTAATTCAACTTCCACGAACTTCTGCCCGTTGTGAATAGCCACAGTCTTTCCGACCATTTTTGGAAGCACGTACATGCTACGACAATGCGTCTTAACTACNTGTTCAGAATCGACTATACGATTGTATAGATGATTCTGAGATCTGGTAAGACCTGTATCAAGACTTCTTCGAACTCTTGAAGGAACTAATGAAGCAACAGATACTTCGTCAGGATTATCTTCAGATGCCACCAGAGGTAGTTCCTTTAGTTCACTAATGGTATAACCTCGNTATAGGAACTCTCTTTCACGACGACCTGCTAATTTCGATCGGCGCTTACGTGCCTGACGACGAGCTGTCTTAGGTGTACGAAACATCTTCTTTCTACGACGTGCCATGAATCACTCCTCCTTTGATTTAGATCTTCCACGACCGGTTCTTCGTGGTGCGATATGTCCTACCTTCTGACCAGGTGGAGCGTTACGAGACACAGAGTTTGGCCCATGAACTGCTTGATGATTCCCTCCACCATGAGGGTGGTCTACTGGATTCATTGCAACTCCAGAAACAGTAGGATACAACTTACCTCTCGCCTTAGCTCGGTAATGAGCAGAACCAGCCTTCATCATTGGCTTATCTGTCCTACCATGTCCGCCAAGGACGCCGATAGTTGCTCTGCAATCAGAATGTAATTCCTTGAGACGTCCGGAAGGAAGNCGAATTCGTACTGAATCACCCATATTCGACTCAACAACTGCTGAGTTTCCTCCACTACGTGCAAATTTGCCACCATCTCCTGGTCGTGATTCCACATTATTCACTGGAGTACCTTCAGGAATTTGGGATAGTTTAGTAATATTACCAGGACGAAGTGCTACATTATCTCCAATGGCTACTTTCTGTCCTACACCCATGCCTTCAGTTGCAACAATGAAAAATTCATCTCCATTATCCAAACGGACTCGAGCAAGAGGAGCAGTATGAACTGGACTATGAACCAAATCTGAAACAGTAGCAACCTCGCCTTCCACACGAGGAACCTTGGATTTACCAGGGAACCTATGGCTACGGACTCTGTTCTTAGGAGACGACCCTCTGCGTTGTGCGCGAATTCTCTTACCCATATCTTACACCACCATCAGAATGCGCCGAGTTTCAGCGCAGCCTCCTCTGCATCATAGCCTTCTGCTAACTTAACACTGGCATGCTTACCAGTCTTCATAATTCGAGTATTTACTTTACTAACTTTAACTTCAAGTAATTCTTCTATAGCCGCTTTAATATCAGCCTTAGTAGCACGGCGTCGAACAATAAATTCGATTCGATTGTTGTTTTCCTTGTAGTATCCTTCAGGATCTGCAACCCTTCGAGCATTGAGAGATTTCTCAGTAATCCAAGGAGAAAGAATCACATCATATGGGTCAACCATTTAATCACCTCATCTCCCCTAATGCTTCTTTGGTAAAGACTGTCAANCGGCCAACNTCTCCACCAGGAGCAAGATGTTCTGCAGAAAGATCCTTCGCAACAACAACATCTACACCCGGAACATTTCTAGCTGCTTTACCGATAGAAGATTTGTCTGAAACAACCAGAAGTACACTCTTAGGAGTTTTTCTACGACGTCCTCGCATCTTACCTTTTCCTGCACGAATACTTCGCCCAGTTCTAGCACGTTCGAGGTCTTCACCTACTCCAATAGCATCCATCATAGCAATAAATCGCTGAGTCCCCTGATTAAGATCGAATTCTTCNATACTACCTTCAGAACCCTCAATTACAATTGGGAAAGATACTTCTGAGTCAAATCGATGACCTCGGGAACGTACCATTTCTCCTTGAGCNGTAGCCGCCAAAGCACTATCTCTAGCCGCTCTACGTTCTTTGGTGTTCATCTTCTGAGTCCAATCCTTAGCCACCTTAGGTCCATGAGCTCGGCGACCTCCACGAGTATGCGGGTTTTCAGCACCTTCTCTAGACCCTGAACGGCGCATAATTCGGCTAACACCTCGACCCTTCCCCCACCATTCTACTGAATGTTTCATTCCAGCAACTGGTTTACGACGTCCTTGGTGTTCACGGTGACCATATGCTTGACGTCGATTAGCACGAGAAGAATGAACTGCTCGTCGAACTAAATCCTCACGAACTGAGGATTCAAAGGCATCAGGCATGGAAACAGATGAACCAGAATCTACTGATACAGATACGCCTTCACTAAANGAAATTGATAGGCTCTTTGTCTTCATGATTAGACCCCCTGCTTACTCGAAGTACTGACATATGTTATCTCAACNGGAGGTTTTTCTCCCTGAGATCTAGTAGCATCTCTAAATCGAAGAAGACGCTTGGANGGACCAGGTAAACTNCCCTTNANGATTACATATTGATTTTTGACTTCACCATACTTCAAGAATCCACCNGCAGGTGTAATCTCATTTTCGTCAGGAGTCGANATACGAAGAAGNCGTTTATTGTATTCNGTACGGTGATGGAATCCAACTTGTCCNGCCTGAGGAACTGTNGAACGAACATAACCTGTACCGAAATCACCTAGGTTTCCTGCTTGGCGTCTCCTCTTACTGTTCTTATGGCTCAAGAGTTTTACACCCCATCGCTTAACAGANCCTTGGAAACCCTTGCCCTTAGTAATACCAATNATNTCTACATCTTGACCTTCAGANTAAACATCTGTGAATTCAATTTCTTGNCCTAGACGTTCTTTTGCCCAATCAAGCTGAGAAGAAGAATCTCCTCCTGTTAATCCAAGTTCCATAATNTCAGGCGTCTTTGAAGGNGAACCACTAACCATTGTAGGTTGNGTAGCAACNAAAATTCGGACTTCTTCNAGAACCATGTCCTTCAAAGAGTCGAAATTAGCATCAGCNTCATGATTNTTAGGCTTAGGTTGACGTCCAGCTCGCTTTGCNGGCTTATATCCTTCAGGAAGACTCTCAGCCTTTGAACGATTAGCTAAACGAGGAAATAGACCTACGACATTTTCGTCTAATGAATCAGAATCTGCCCAAGATTCACCTGCNGTTTGGAGACCATATGGGGTCATATGATAACCACGAACTGCAAGCACACGAATAGGAGGGACTTCTACTACAGTAACAGCAGTNCGNAGTTCTGCTCCAGCACTTGGAGAATATGGATTTAGATCTCTCATTAGGATNTGNGTCATNCCTGCTTTCCATCCTGCAAAACCTTGTACTNTTACTTCATCAGAATCNGTAGCAGGCCAAGATTTTACTCGACCATGTTGTCTATTAGCACGCTTACGCGGACTAAACGCCATGCTACCTCTACGGGGTCGGTGCTTATCGGCCATGTTCGTTTCCTCCCATTATTTGTTAATACAGTACAGAGGCCGAAAATCGGCATGTCCAGTCTCGAATTGCGCAGGAGTAACCGTGACACACAACGGCTTCAGCGAATGCCTCAGCCGTGTGCCGGGATGTTGTTACAGAGCCCGTCAGTGTCTGGTTACTCGCGGTACGAGCGACCCTCCGACCGTAGTTGACTATATCAACGGTTCGACTCATTTTAGAGCCTGTTCGACACACGTATCCTCATTTNCACTTACTTTTTCAATTGTAAACATTTTCTACCCTGACGAATCACGACAGACTCCATGCCACCGATGATATCCCATCCTCTCCTCGTGGAGAATGAGATTGAAGCAAGGGCTTACCAACTAGAAGCAACGAATGCATCATTATCATCATCAACGTTATTGGTGTTACCAACAGCGATGGGTAAAACTGCGGTACAATGGATGGTAATAGCAGAAACTCTACGAACAAATAAGGGGATGGCACTTCTACTAGCTCCCACCAATGCTCTAGTAGATCAACAACATCGAGGCCTTGAAAGAGTGATGAATCTGCAAGATGGAGAAACCATTGCTAGAATGACAGGAGCAATCCCTCCTTCAAAGAGAAAGGGTGCTTGGGAAGAACATAGGATAGTTGTTGCNACTCCTCAGGTAGTCAGAAATGATGCACTTAATGGCATTCTAAACCTATCGAAAGTATCAGTATTAATCGTAGATGAAGCACATCGTGCTACCGGTAATGCCGCAGTTGCTCAAGTAGGAGACATGCTAAAAAATGCAAATAGTAATGCAACTATTCTTGGAGCAACAGCGAGCCCNGGGTGGAATGAATCATCAGTTGAAGAAGTATGTGAAAGATTGCACTTAGAAGGTATACACGTTAGAGGTTCAGATGAACCTATGCTTAAGCCATATTCTTCACCTTTAGAAATCGAACAAATCCGAGTACCTGTTCCTACCGAATTAAGAGAGATGGCCGCTCCTCTCGAGACTTGGTTAGAAGCCATCGTTTCTAGAGAAAGAAGGTTGGGCCATTATATTCGTTCAGGAATAATTTCTATGGGCGGATTGAATGAAGCAATGAGAAGAGTTCAAGCTGCAATCGCTCGTGAAGAGAGAATTGCATATCGAAGTGCAGGTGATCTTGGAATAGCAATAAGGCTACATAATCTCTCAAATTTGTTAGTTTGTCAGGGAATAGCAGCGAGTAGAGAAGCAATTAGAAGAATGCAAATTCGATTGAAGTTAAAGGAAAAGGGCGAAAGAAAACTAAAGGAGTTCTTAGAGGATCCAAGGATTAGGAACTTAGAAGCAAAACTAGAANATATGGACGAAATACACAGTAAAGTATCATTCACCAGACGTGTCATAAGACAAGAAATTAGTAGAAATCCAGATGGGAGAATGATAATCTTTGCAAATTATCGAGATACTGTTGCAGCAATAGTTTCGTTTATCNAAGATATACCAGATGTCAAACCAACACCATTTGTAGGTCAAGCAAATAGAGATAAAGACGGCATGTCCCATTCAGAGCAAATCGAACGACTGGATGCGTTTAGAAACGGAGAGTACAATGTATTAGTAGCAACCTCAGTTGGAGAAGAAGGACTAGATATTCCTCGAGCAGATCTGGTCTTGTTCTACGAACCAGTGGGAAGTGAAATACGAACAATTCAACGTAGAGGAAGAACCGGAAGACANGATAGTGGAACGGTATATGTTCTCATCGCACAGGATACCAGAGATGAGGGTGCCACAGCTGCTGCTGCTAAACGTGAAGAAAGAATGCTTGTCGCTATTAGGCGAGTAAAGAATAAGAGAAATTCATTTAATCCAGACTTAGAGTTATTATCTTCATTCTCTATTATTGAAGATGGAAAGGAAATTGATGCCAAAGAATTCGTTCAATCGGAACGAAATAGGCTCCGTGAAGAATTAGAAGAAGTAGATGATACACCGATATTAGAAGCAGAATCAGAAGAAGATCAACATCCGCCTATACCTCCTGANAGAAGAAGGAGAAGAGGACAGAGTGGAATAGAAGAATGGTACTGATTAGTTACCAATTACTGAAATTCTGGTTTTTAATTGGGCTAGACGAGTGTTGAAATGACCCATTGAAAATGCTANAAGTTCAGTGAAATGAATTACGGGNATCGAAGTATTTTCACCAGAAACCTTNCCNGCTTTAACCTGATATACGTCTAAGACAGAATGAGAGAGAGTACAGATACTAACAAGCAGATCTGCACCCTCGCTTTTCGCTTCTGATAAAACAGCAGCAGTCTGTTTGAGTGCAGTTGACTCTTCTGACAGAAGACTCGGAACACCTACACTTTGAGTTCTGTAAGTAAGAGAAACTGGATCCCCCCCTAATGCTTCAATTACATCTTCAAGATAATTAGGTTGGAAAACGTCATCTTTGCCGCAAGCACCTTTCCTCTGGATATTAGGACCATAATATCCAGCGATAGAAAGGTCAATTGGATTTTTAACCAATTCACTTAATTTTTCTAAACCTATTTCCTCAACAATTACATGTAATAGGTGTCGGATTTCAGTCTCTCCTGAGAATGACTTTCCACATGTCTCCATCAATACATTATTTATCTCTCTCAAAAGATTAGGATTAGAACGAAGAGTAGAAAGATCTTCGAAAAGAATTCCTGCAGTAGTAGCACAAGGAGTTACTATCTCNAGTCCAAGTTCTTCAGCCATTGCAAAAGTACGTGCATTAAGAGTTAATTGAAGACGACGATTAGCCTGACGAATAATACCTCCNCCACAACTTGTTGCACCATCTAGAGGAATGAGGTTGATNCCTAATGTTTTGACGGCGGGAAGTACTGTGTCTGCAACTTCTTGTGCACTACTATGAGCAACATTTCCAGGGTGGTATGCATAATTCATCGGCATCAGAAACCACCATCTACTTCNTTGAAAATTGCAACTACTTCATGATGATTCAGCACTGGTGAATTAAATTGTTTTGGCATTTTACCTACACCAGCAGGAGGGGCAACCATTCCAAGAAGTCCATTGAACATCTTACCTCCTGTACGTGTGAAACCCAGAATCATTCTAGCAGAAACTCCGGTAAACAAATTGCTAATCAAACCCAACGGTCCTAGCACTTGTCTGTAGATCGTGGTTTCATTCACTTTTCCACTCATCTTTACACTCCAGGTATACCACCAGACATACTTGCCATGACGGCCGTCTTGGAAAGCACCTTTTCGTAACACCCTAGTCTTAGCATCTAACATGAAATCAGCAACAGTTTGACCCATATCTCCATGTCTTGAAATTGAACTAAGGTCTGTCTCAGCTTTGATACCAACATCAGAGGAAAGTAAATCCAGATTTTCATTTTGAGACGTTTTGGACACTCTAGGATCTATTATTCTAGACCAAGATGAAAGAACATTAGATGGAGCGATGTATGCTTCGTTATATGGCACAGTATCCGAATAAGAATCAATCAGCACAGGGCTAATGATGTCTCTGACCATGTGTACTTTCTTGGCATCTTCACTACTCATAGTTCCAATAACTGCATCTCTAACTTTAGCCCCGTCCCTAGTAGCCCCGCTAAACCAAGGCTTTGTTGATGCCCTCCTAATATCTGAGATAGTAAGGTCGGTAACAAGGTCGCGAATGACTTCTCCAACAACAATAGGTTCTAGATTCAAGAAATTTATACCTTCTTTAGAAGAGATTACGGATTCTATTTTCGTCAGACCTGGAAGAATTGGACGCCCATTTGCACATATTACTGTAGTCGGATCGTTAAGAGAACCGTCTCTAAACGTTAGTGATCCATCTTCAGTTGATTTAATTGAACGTAAAACATCTAGCACAGAATTACTTCCGTTAAGAACACAGGCCCATTCATCATGTCCTCTCTCGTCAGACTGAGGATCGTATCTAAAAACACGAACCTTCACTTGAATTTCAGGGGACTCGAGAACTGGGACTACAAATCCATCATCCCCATCAACCGATGATTCTCCACTTCCTTCCATCTCAGCAATAATTGATTCAACTAATTCTGGTTGGAATGTTCCATTACCATCTACTGCTGCCATGTGAGCAAGGACTGATTCTGTCCAAATTGCAGATGGGGCATCATAATCCACATCACAATCTACTCTCGCAACTAAACGAGTTCCACCTAATTCTTCGAATCGATTATCCCATTCTTTACCAGATTCACAAAATAATTCGTAACTAGTATCTCCAAGAGCGCAAACAGAGAAGTGCATGTTCGCAAGTGAAGGGGCCCCATCTCCGTTTGCAGATTGCCAAAGTTCCTCAGCATTATCTGGCTGTTCTCCTTCGCCCCAAGTGGAACAAACAACTAGGACTCTTGACATTGAAGAAAGGGACGAAAGATCGAAACCATCCATATCGTGAACAGAGGATACAAGTCCGAACGCTTCTGCTCTCTTGCCAATCTTAGCTGCAAGACCTTCTGCATTTCCACTCTGTGAACCGAACAAGATGTGAAGAGATCTATCACCATCCATTTCCAAAGAACCAGTTGCTGATGAATCAGAAGATGTGGGTACTGCAGCGGCCGGAGCCTGATCGGTTGTTGATACAGAACCTCCAGATTTAACAAAAGACGATATGGACTCAACCATTGTTTCTTGGAATGTCCCAGAACCATCAACTGCTGCCATGTGCGCCAATGCTTTCTCTCCCCATTCCGCTGCAGGCTTGTCATAGTCTACATCACAATCTACCCTAGCAACTAAACGAGTTCCACCTAATTCTTCGAATCGATTATCCCATTCCTTTCCTGATTCACAAAATAATTCGTAACTAGTATCTCCTAAAGCACAAACAGAAAAATTGGTTTTAGCCAAGGAAGGAACCCCGTCCGCATTGGCAGTATTCCAAAGATCTTCGGCATTGTCTGGCTGTTCTCCTTCGCCCCATGTAGAGCAAATAATTAGAACTCNGGACATCGATGCGAGAGATGCAAAATCAAAACCATCCATGTCATGAACTGTAGATTCAAGACCGTATGACTTTGCTTGCTTCCCAAACTTGACTGCTAAATCTTCAGAATTTCCGCTTTGAGAACCGAATAGAATATGCAGACTTCGGTCCCCATCAGATAGGAAAGAAACTAACTCGTCGGTCATGACATCACATCCGGGTGCCAACTGGCAAATTGTTCCACCCAAATCGGATTATTGAACATATGGTTAAGCCCTGAGTAAATGCATCGATTGAAACTTAGAAATCCATGCCATCCATCATGCCTTCATCACCCATGCTGACACCCTTTGAAGAGATAACATCATCAATTCGGAGAATCATAGTAGCGGTTTCCGTCGCACTCTGAATTGCTTGTTCCACTACTCGGACAGGCTCAACGACATTTGCTTTTTGCATATCCATTACACCNCCCTCAAATACATTGACTCCAAACGTTGAACGTCCTTCAGCGTGTGCCTTTCTTACATCAATTATGGTGTTCACGGGATCTAATCCNGCATTCTCAGCAAGTGTTCTTGGAATTACCTCAAGAGCTCCAGCAAATGCTTCGATTGCCATTTGTTCTCTCCCNCCTATTCCTTCAGCAAAGGTGCGAAGATCTCTACTCAAGGCTGCCAAAACGCTGCCTCCACCTGTTAGAATTGCTCCGTCCTCATGTGCAACACTAACCACGCCAATTGCATCATCGAAAGCTCTTCTTATCTCGTCAACAACATGATCNGTACCTCCACGCAGAAGTACGCTGACGCTTTTTGCTTCATCGCAACCAGTGAGGAAAACCATATCTGACTCTCCGATTTTTCTCTCTTCTACCTTAGAGCAATGCCCTAGGTCTTCCTCAGAAAGATCATCGATATTGGTNACAATTCGACCACCAGTAGCCTTTGAAAGTGCCTCCATATCTGATTTCTTAGCTCTACGAACTGCAAATATCCCCGATTTAGCCATGTAATGCTGGGCAAAATCATCAATTCCTTTTTGACAAATTACTACATTTGCACCTGAAGAAATAATACTGTCAACTAGTCCTTTCAGATAGCCTTCTTCTTCATCCAAAAATTGTGCCAACATGTTAGGATCTGTGATCTGAATTTTAGCATCAACTTCAGTCTTCTTAACTTCTATCGCGGAATTNATTAATGCAACTTTTGCGTTGTTTACTGAACGAGGCATGCCACTATGTACTCTTTCCTTATCCAAAATAATTCCATCCACTAATGTACTGTCTTTAATCGATCCACCTTGTTTCTTTTCTACCTTTACGTCATCAAGATCAACCATGACCTCTCCATCGTTTTCTGTTGCGACCTTGATTACTGCTTGAACGCAAATCTCTGCGAGGAAAGCCTTGACTGCTCCTGCACTCTTTCCGGTTAATGCAGTCTTAGCAACTTCATGTAGCATTGCTTCATCAACATCAATAGAGTGAGATTCTAANAACTCAAGACATCGTTCTGCAGCAATCCTAAATCCTTCGCATATAATCGTTGGATGAACATTTTGCTCAATCAAATCTTCAGACCTTTTGAGTAATTCTCCAGCAAGTACAACTGCNGATGTAGTTCCATCAAAGCAATGAGCCTCTTGTGTTTTAGCAACTTCAATAATCATCTTAGCGGCGGGATGTTCGATATCCATTTCTTTCAAAATCGTAGCACCATCATTTGTGATAATTACATCCCCCATTGAATCGACAAGCATTTTGTCCATTCCTTTGGGACCCAGTGTAGTACGAACAGCATCAGCTACTGCCTTAGCAGCTGCAATATTGTTGCTTTGAGCTGTGCGGCCACGGCTCCGAGTAGTTCCTTCTTTGAGTATGAAGATAGGTTGTTGACCGGTTTGTTGCATTGTCTAAAGCCCCTTGGTGCGAGTCGGCCGACTAAGCCTGCCGTCTTAAGACCACGGACGAGTAGATTAGAGAGTTAGAGNCCTTGCTGATCTAGCCATTGTTGACCATAATGCTCCCATTGCTCCATTGTCCAACCATCCGGCAAACCACTTACTGGGAGCGGAGGTCCTGCCGATGGAGTTGGAATAGTCTGCGTTGTCGCGACTGGCTCCATTACTGGAGCAGGGGCAATAGNAGGAGCGTTTGNAATCTCAGGCGCAGGAGAAATAGAACGATACTTCTCTTCTAATGAGTTCTGGTAATCGGCTAAATCAGACACTTCATCCTCAATGTCACGTGTACCCATTACAACTTGTAATAACACTGCAATTAGACCAAGAATTACTACAATCGAGGCAGAAATAGCAGCAATACTCCCCCATGCAATGCCTGAACTCGCTTCCTCATCAATCAAGGAAATTCGAACGAATGTCACTGATTGAACATATTCTACAGTATCTAGATCAGCATCAATTTCCAATGTGAAATTTAGAAGTTTGGAGGCCTCATCTAAGTTAGACATAGCAAGTTCAGATGGATCTATCTCAATTTGGACAGTGCGTCTTTGATCAGGACCTAGTTGGAATTCTCTATCTAATTCATTAATTCGAGGATTAAATCCGTATGCAGTCATTTCATTTGCATCAAGATCCAGTCGAATCTGTTGAGTCATCGTAGGATGACGATTATGAATCTCAAAAGTCAAAACTGTAGGAGGATTCACTTTCTCAATTGTTTGAGCACTTGGCCCGAGAACATTTACCCATCCCTGGGTACCTACATCAAATACTGCAGAGCCGGAATCAGATGGAGTTGCGTCACTACCGTCATAATTCAAGGAAGTTGCAGTGAGTGTAAGAGTCTGGGAACCAGAAGTNCCCTCTATGAACGCATAACAGAAAGTAACATTGTATGATGCCCCAGGAGATATCATAGGTGTTTGAGATGGACTCAAAATTTGACCATTAGAATTTCTTAATTCAACGGAAATTAAATCAGAACCTCCAGTCTCAATAGCGAATTGATCATCCATATTCCCGATATTTTGTACCTCCCATTGACCAGTTCTACAAGATTCGCCGGCGGAGAAAGTCTGTCCACTCATATCCAAATCCTCGACTACGACTTCATACGTTGGAGGGACATTAAGACGGATTTGTTGAACAACACTGTATGAGGGATCAGTCTGAGATGTCGCTTTAACATCAATCAAATAGACATCAGGAGGCAGCCCAAATGGCATTGGAAGAAGGACATAAGTGACTGTATCTCCTCCAAATGCATCCATAACTCCAGTCTCTACAGAAGATAAGGAAGCTTGTAATCTGAAATCTGCAAGAATACTGAGATTATAATTTTCATCAGAATTTCCGTTATTCACAAATCCAATCTCTATTTGCTGTGCTTGTCCGTTAGAAGGAACCGTAATCTCATTAGAAATAGCACTCATCGTTAAATCCGTAACTATCGGAACATCGACATAAATCTTCCAAGTAGATTGGGCAGATGCAGGAGGAACAGCATTTGTCAAAAGAGTAATTTCAACAGTACCTGGCGTTGCCTGAAGAGGAGCAGTAAGTTGAGCAGTAACTTCTACAGTTTCAGCTTTTTCAACTAATATCTGAGTAATAGGAGAACCAGTAGAATCAAACCACTGTAAATCAGAAAGAGACCATAATGAATCATCAAAATAGGCTCCAAAACTCCAAGATGCAGGCTCATTTCCAGTATTTTGAAGTGTCATCGTAACATTTCCTGTAGACGACGGAGGTAATGTCAGCGCAGGATTTGAAATCGTCTTCTGCCTGAAGTTAGCAGAATATGACGAATCGACAGTAACATCCAGAACTCTTGCTCCCTTATTCATTCCATTAACAGAATCATTTACCCAAAGTGACCAAGATACTGTCTCTACATTAGATCCTGCTGGAATTGAAAGGTTAATCCAGAATTCAGATGTGTTTCCTGGCTCAATAGGCATTATTGTAACAAAATTATCGTGATCTAGAGGTTCAGTAGAATCAATTCTAATCGGGAATTGAGACATCCAAGAAGAATTAGAAACAATGCTATACAGATTTGGAGTGATTGTCCGATATCCATTATTTGTGATAGTACATTGTAAGGAAGGCGGAGATGGNTCNGCAGGAATTACGGTGTATACTCCACCAAGTGGGTCATTGCAATCTAAGTCGATAGTGTAGTTATCCACACGTTCAATCCCAAACAACATCAAGTCATCAACATGAATCCCTTGAGTTGCCCCAGAATTATCAGAATCAAACAAGAATGAGAAAGCGTAATTCTGATTTGGGAATACATCAGTCATATTCCAAATAACTGGAGTCCACATTCCAGAAGTTGCTCCAATGTTTGCTTCTGAAAGATTCAGATAACGTTGTTCGATGTTTGTATCGGCTTCGAGACGAACTTCGTCTCCATTACCCATTGTACCCCAAGCCTGAACTCGAGCTTGAATACTTACAAAATCGAATCCTTTAATTTGTATTTTACAGATGTTTACATTGTATACTGGAGAAAGAACTCCGTCTAATTCACCGTATCCTAGTCCGTGTCCAGGGTCATCACAACTTTGAGTACTTGTAAGCCATGCCCACCGCATACGGTCATGTCGATTACTGATGTATACTCCCGTATCTTTAGCGATCTGCAAATGCTTGCTACCTTCTGCAGAATTCGATGTAGGCGAAACCATCTGGAATTGCCCCTCATCTTTCACAGCATTGTCATTTCCAACTTCATATCCTGCCCCAATCCACATTGGCACATTAGCAGACAAGGCGTTAGGACAATCATAAGTACCATCGCCATCTGTATCTCCACATAGAGCATTCTCAACCTTATCATGATAGATTGCTACAATGATATTTTCGTCATAGACGTCATTAGCATCATTTGAATCTAGAACGCCTGCATCAACACTACCTCGTAAGATGTATCCTCCAGATAAAGTTCCATCATCAGATAGGTGGCTATGAGCTGCCTCCGGAGTCCAGTCTACNGTTTCTATAGAAGATTGACCACCTGAAAGAGAAAGATTCGCAGTCCAAGTAGCTACTACAAAACCAATAGGATGCCAGACTTCCATTGTTGCCACAGCATTAGCAGGATCTAAACGAGTACCTGCATTCTGAAATGTAAATGATAATTCAATAACCTGACGAGCAAACATGTAATCCACTACACTACCATCAGGCTGAGTGAACTGTGAAGCCGGCGCAGTAGAATTTCCATAGGCAACATCTGTGGCTGCAAAATCAACCAATGCTCTGCCTGAAGTGTCAAATTCCATATTTTCGTCAAGCGTAGAGGAAGGGNCACAAGCAAATGGCATTAAAGAGACAAACAGCAAGGTCATAGTCAGGAGAAAAGCGCCAGTTCGTCCCATAGGAATCAACATTCAACGCAGTCATGACGCAGTAATAAGGTTGGGGCGTTTGCGAGCAATTTCACAGATTCGGAGAAAGAGAAAATNCCAACTAATGTATATTCTTGCTATCTTACATGAGTAAGCATTAGGAGGGTAACTTACGCGTACACTATCGTGGCAGTACGGAGATCCCTTTTCGCCAGGATCTGGTTAACCATNATTATCGGGGGACAAGTCCTTATTGCCCCCGCATTTGCATTCGCAATAACTTATCTTATCGATGTTGACGCTTCTACNGCAAGCCTGAGTATTAGACTAGACTTAGTTCCATGGATATTATCTGCAGCTCTTGCATATGGAATTATTTCTTTTATTCTAGCTTTGATTGCAGGAGGTTTCATGCCTATTTCTGTAGCAAATAGTGGGGGGTGGATGGCAAGATTAGGATTGACTGATAAGTTTCGTGACCCTGATGCTATTGATTCAGCAAGAGAGAGACTTAGAACAAGTCCATTTGGTAGAATGATACGAATTGTACATTATGAAGTTCAAAATGAAAGACGAGGNTTATTAGAAGTNCATGGAGGACTNCAAATGCTGGCAGCTCCATTACAGATTACGTTGGTAATTGCTCCAATGTTAGCAATGCAATATACTCCCGAAAACTGGATTGCTGAAGGACACCTTTTAGAATATGGATTATTGATATACTTCACAGGATTATTAATTGGTTTCAGAATTTATCCACACTATGCGGCTAGACTAGTGGGAGTTGCATCAACAGTTAGAGTAGTTATGGAGAAAGTAACCAAACTAACTTGGACTCTTCCTGTCCTGATCCTATGGTTACTGGTTAGATTTGTTATTGGAGTAGCATTCAATTGGTTAGGAATTGACATGGCGAACTGGCAATCATTAGCTGTTGAGAAAACATTGATTGAATCATTTCTTCCCGTTGAAGTCACGGTTCCTGAATCATCATTTATTGACATGCTAGTCGCACTTTCTGTATTACCTATTGCAACATTCACTACCATAACTGTCCTTGGAGGNGGAGCAATTGCAGTACCAAAATGGATGCAAGACCCCGCTAGTAAATTAGTTGAAATGAACCCTACACAGAAAGAGGAAAATATCACTCAAATCCAACCATTCAGCAGTTTACAAAGTACCTCAACTAACGAAATGGTAGAAGATGATGGAAATGAGCCTCGAATGGAGATTATTGATTCTACACCAACAGGAGGCATTTCTGGATGGGTCGCTTCACAAGTTGCAGAAAGATTAGAGGCACGATCAAAGAAAAAAGAATAATCACTCTTCTTCCAATGATATCTCTGAATTAGATTCAGTAAAAGGATGCCCATCAAGAACCATTATTCTTAACGCCCCGAATAGAACNCCGTCACTTCTTTTTCTGCCTAAATCAGGACGCGGGTGATTTAAGAAAATATGGCTNCANTCTAAGCATTTTACTGCATCAAGAGACCATACTGGTTTGGGAGTTTCACAGCAAGGATATTTCTCAATTCTAATTCGATTTAATTCATGGACTAAATTCATCGAATATGGGAAATGAGATAAATGATCTAAATCAAATGGCACTAAGCGGCTAAGAATCACCCAAGATGAACCAATAATTAGTCCAAAACCAACAGATGAGGGTGACTGAATAATCATCAAGATACCCAAAATCAAAGGTATTAGACCGAAAGGAATTGAAGCCCAGTAAGCTCTTCTAACTCTAAGAATCTGTAAAATTAGACTTTCATCAATTTCTGGATCATAGGGGTGATCAATCAATTCAAGTGGACGAATTGAAATCCTAGGTAGAACTACTAATGGCAAACGAGTAATCAACCAAGCAACTAGAATAGAAACTACGAGACGAATGATTTCAGAAAATAAGGACATTTCAATCGCCACGAAGTCGTTTTAGAACAGATTCAACCTTATCCATCCCAAGTGAAATGTCTTCTCTTGAAACAGTATAAGCAAATCTTAGATGACCCTCTCCACTTTCTCCAAAAGCAGAACCAGGAGAACTTAGAACTCCTCCTTTCAGTAATTCAATAGCAAGTTCTTGAGAATTCAAACCGGGAACTTCTACCTTTGGAAACACATAGAAAGCACCCTTTGGGATATGGCANGAAACTCCAGGCATAGAATTCAACCTAGAACATATTAAATCTCGACGAGCTTGGAATTCTTTTGCCATCTCTTCTGGATACGTAGACGCCTCATCAAATGCAGTCAATACAGCATATTGCATTGCATCATTACTACATGCTGTGATGTAATATTGCATNTTAATGATCTGAGACATCGCTTCANTATTTGNTGAACAAATATATCCTATTCTCCACCCAGTCATTGCNAATGTCTTAGAAAATGAATTTATCATTAATGTTCGATTATATCCTGTTCCNAAGAATGANACATGTTCCACATCATACACAATNCGATCGTATACCTCATCAGTAATTATCCATAAATGATGTCTTCTAGCGAAGTCAAGAAGATCGTCCCTCTGCTCTGGAGTTAATGTCGCACCAGTAGGGTTACTAGGAAAATTGTATAGTATTGCTACAGTTTTTTCGTCGACTAGAGATTCAAGTGACTCAATAGTAGGGACAAACTCATTTTCAAATAAACAAGGATAATACTTGGCTTCACCACCAGCGATTAACACATCTGGACCATATAGAGGGAAGTATGGTTCNGGAAGTAAAACATTTGATCCGGGGTTAACAAGAGTAAGNAAGCAGTTGAGTAATGCATTAGTTCCACTCATTGTCATGCACACATTTTCTTCACCCATATCTGGTTCAAGATGACCGAGCGATTCTGCTATTTTCTGTCTNAGAACAGGTAGGCCAGCAGTAGTAGTATACTTGTTATGGCCCGATAGCATTGCCTGATGCATAGCATCAATAGCAACCTTAGGAGGTTGGAAATCTGGCTCACCTAAACCAAATGAAATAACGTCATCGCCAGCCATATCAAACATCTTTCGGACGCCTGTTGGTTGAATNGCGAGAGCCCGTTCNGAGAACTCATCCATGNTGGCGGATACNGATNTTGGTTATGAAGCCCAACTAGCGAGATTTAGGTTGAGANNGAAGACGTTCGATNAATTCTGATTTATTNCCTGANCGAGAAAGNCCTTCNTNNATACANATNTCNTTCAATTCNGCAACTGTANGAGAATCTAAATCNAGANCNGGNACTATTTCTGCNTCTAGAATNTCATTATCATCNCTCTTNNCCTCTCTTACTNAANATTATTACAGAACCTGCAGCAATTGCGAAAAANAAAACAACAGCAATTGAAGAAAGGAAGGCAGATAGACCAGCGGCAGAATTACCAGAACCTGTTCCATCTATAGAAACAGTTACTGGTAAAGAATTTCCAGTTGAAGATAGTGCTCTAATTTCGACTAAATGTTCTCCGGAAGAAAGACTAGTACGATCTAATGCCAATGTCCAATTAAATGGCGTCAAAGCACCTAATTCGGATGGAGATACTTCGTACATTGTCTCAAACCAGTCACCATCATCAACTCGAAATTGTACACTATCAATCGAGCCTTCAATGCCCCAAGAATGGCCAATAATTATTGTCATTTCACCTTCTTCTGAAATATTGAGAAGATGATTTTGCACAGTCCAATCAATATCATTGCTCTGATTAGTATCTGCTAAATGGAACGCTAATTCTACTGCTGCCCTTGCATCTACCATTCCCCAACCAAAATCACGATTCCAATATGGATCTACATCAGGTTGAGTGGGCTCACCCCGACGTTCAGCAGTTTGTTTCAAGACCTCACGTATCTGTAATGGGTCTAAATCAGGATTAGCTTCCATTACTAATGCAATGACACCAGTAACTGCAGGAGTAGCATATGAGGTACCACTTCCTCTCCCTGTGTATGTATTATCTGATGCATCTTGACCGGGAATGTTGTTGTTACATCCTCCACTAGATACGCACCCTTCTGCCTGAATAATGTTAGAACCAGGAGCGGAGATATCTGGTTTCAATTCATTAATTGGGTTGCCATCTCCGTTATCACTTCTAGGTCCTCTACTAGAGTATCCAGCAACAGTATCATCAGTTCTATCTATTGTGTTTTGATCATCTGTTGCTCCAACAGTAATCGATAGACTACTCGAACCCATTCCAGAAAGACCTTCATTATCGGGCCCATCATTGCCAGCAGCGACACTTACAGTCACACCCGCTAATGTTGCTTCATTCAGAATCCTACTGTGCATATCTTCCCCATCACTACCTCCTCCTTCGTGACTGGTAATTCCCCAAGAAAGAGAAATAATATCTATACCACTTAATGACTCATTTACCCCTGGCCAAGCAGTATCCTTGTTGTCAATAATCCACTGAATCCCATTCATTGCAGATTCATAGAATTCTTGTTCAAGAAGATAGTTTTCAAAGGGACCTGCCCCCACATCAGTTCCAATCCTAACATCAACAAGGGTTGAATTAGGAGCAGAACCATAAAATTCCGATTGAGAACCATCTGCATCTATTCCAGTGGCTGCTGCCATACCCATACAAGCAGTTCCATGTTGATTACCATCATCG